>NZ_JBEXXX010000060.1:0-33460 GCF_040630635.1 Streptomyces sp. NPDC005761
GACAAATCCCAAACAAGACAGTCGAAGACGTCAGTCAGTCGGCGAGTCAGACGCATCAGCAGAACCACCACTCACATCATCACTGTCAGTCGAAGACCGGGCCCTGCGTGCGGGTCCGCTTGATCTCGTAGAAGCCCGGGATCGACGCGACCAGCAGCGTGCCGTCCCACAGCTTCGCCGCGTCCTCGCCCTTCGGGGCGGGGGTGACGACCGGGCCGAAGAAGGCGATCTGCTCGCCGTCCGCGCCGGGGACCGCGATGACCGGGGTGCCGACGTCCTGGCCGACCTTGTCGATGCCCTCCTGGTGGGAGGCGCGGAGCTCGGTGTCGTACGCGTCGGAGTCGGCGTACTCCGCGAGCTCGACCGGCAGGCCGACGTCCTTCAGCGCGCCCTCGACCGCTTCGCGGGTGGGACCCTCGCCCTGGTTGTGGAAACGGGTGCCGAGCGCGGTGTACAGCGGGCCGACGATGTCGTCGCCGTGCTTCTGCTGGGCGGCGATCACCACGCGGACCGGGCCCCAGGCCTTGTTCTCCAGCATGTCGCGGTACTCGTCGGGCAGCTCGTCCAGCCGGTTCTCGTTGAGCACGGCCAGGCTCATCACGTGCCAGCGGACCTCGACGTCGCGGACCTTCTCCACCTCCAGCATCCAGCGGGAGGTCATCCAGGCCCAGGGACAGAGCGGGTCGAACCAGAAATCGGCGGGGGTCTTGGCGGGCACCGTGCTGTTGTCAGACATCTCTCTCCTCATGAGGACCGATCGCATGCTGTGACCGAGAACACCGCCGGACGCTCCCGCCATTCCCGAACGCGTGGCCGGACGGCGGCATGGGAGGATCAAAACATTCGAAGTGACACAAAGGAGTGTGCTCGTGCCCGGTGAGAACCTGTCCCGCGACGAGGCCCGTGAGCGGGCCGAGCTGCTGACCGTCGACGGTTACGACGTCGTGCTCGACGTCCGTTCCGCGATCGGTGGGCCCGACGGGGAGGGCGAGCAGACCTCCGGCCCGCGGACCTTCCGCTCGGTGACGACGATCCGGTTCCGCTCGGCGCGCGCCGGCGCGACGACGTTCGCCGATCTGATCGCCCCGTCCGTGAACGCGGTGACCCTGGACGGCACGGCGCTCGACCCGGCCACCGTTTTCGACGGGGTGCGCGTGACCCTGGCGGACCTGTCGGAGGGCGAGCACGTCCTGGTGGTCGACGCGCAGTGCGCGTACAGCAGGACCGGGGAGGGCATGCACCGCTTCGTCGACCCGGAGGACGGCGAGGTCTACCTCTATACGCAGTACGAGCCGGCGGACGCGCGGCGCGTCTTCGCCAACTTCGAGCAGCCCGACCTCAAGGCGCCCTTCCGCTTCCAGGTGACCGCCCCCGAGGAATGGACGGTCTGGAGCAACGGGGCCGAGGAGTCCCGCGACGGCGGGGTGTGGAGGTTCGCCGAGACGAAGCCGATCTCGACGTACATCACGGCGGTCGTCGCCGGCCCGTACCACTACGTGACCGACTCCTACAGCCGCACCTTCGCGGACGGCACGACGCTGGAGATCCCGCTCGGCGCGATGTGCCGCAAGGGGCTCGCCCGGCACTTCGACGCCGACGACGTCTTCCTGATCACCAAGCAGGGTCTGGACTTCTTCCACGACAACTTCGACTACCCGTACCCGTTCGGCAAGTACGACCAGGCGTTCGTGCCCGAGTACAACCTCGGCGCGATGGAGAACCCGGGCTGTGTCACGTTCCGCGAGGAGTACATCTTCCGCGGGAAGGTGACGCGGGCGGCGTACGAGGGCCGGGCCAACGTCATCCTCCACGAGATGGCGCACATGTGGTTCGGCGACCTCGTCACCATGCAGTGGTGGGACGACCTGTGGCTGAAGGAGTCGTTCGCCGACTTCATGGGCGTCTTCGCGATGGTGGAGTCCACCCGGTTCGAGGACGGCTGGATCACCTTCGCCAACAACCGCAAGTCCTGGGCCTACCGCGCCGACCAGCTGCCGTCCACCCACCCGATCACGGCCGACATCCGTGACCTGGAGGACGCCAAGCTGAACTTCGACGGCATCACGTACGCCAAGGGCGCCTCGGTGCTGAAACAACTGGTGGCGTACGTGGGGCGGGACGCGTTCCTGGAGGGCGCACGGCGCTACTTCAAGAAGCACGCGTACGGCAACACGCAGCTGGGCGACCTGCTGTCGGTGCTGGCCGAGACGTCCGGCCGGGACATGACCTCGTGGTCGCGCTCCTGGCTGCAGACCGCCGGTGTCAACTCGCTGACTCCGGTGGCCACCTACGACGCCGCGGGCCGGATCACCGAGCTCGCCGTCCTCCAGGAGGCGGCCGAGTCCCACCCGGAACTGCGGCCCCACCGGGTCGCGGTCGGCCTGTACCGGCGTACGCCCGAAGGCGAACTGGTGCGTTACGCCCGGGCCGAGGCGGATGTGGCGGGTCCGCGCACCGTGATCACGGAGCTGGCGGGGGCCGAGCGGCCCGAGCTGATCCTCGTCAACGACGACGACCTGACGTACTGCAAGGTCCGCTTCGACGAAGTGTCGCTGGCCACGCTCCGGGAGCACCTCGGCGACATCACGGACCCGCTCGCGCGGGCGCTGTGCTGGTCCGCGCTGTGGAGCCTCACCCGGGACGGGCTGATGCCCGCCCGTGACTTCGTCTCGCTGGTCCTGGCCTTCGCCGGCCGGGAGACCGACATCGGCGTGCTCCAGATGCTGCACACCTGGACCCGGACGGCGCTGACGCACTACGCCGCCCCGTCGTGGCGCGAGGAGGGTGGCCGGGCGTCGGCGGAAGGCGCGCTGCGCGAGCTGCGGCTCGCGGCGCCGGGCAGCGAGCCCCAGTTGGCCTGGGCCCGCTTCTTCGCCGCGGTCGCCGCCTCGGACACGGACTTCCAGCTGCTGTCCGGGCTGCTCGACGGCACGGCCCGGATCGACGGGCTCGACGTCGACCAGGAGCTCCGGTGGGCGTTCCTGTTCCCGCTGGCCTCGCACGGCGTGGCGGACGAGGCGGCCATCGGCGCCGAACTGACCCGCGACGACACGGCGTCCGGAAAGCGGCACCAGGTGCGCTGCCTGGCCTCGCGGCCGTCGGCCGCGGTCAAGGCGCAGGCGTGGGCAGGCGTCGTGGAGTCGGACGCACTGTCCAACGCGCTGGTGGAGGCCACGATCCTGGGCTTCTCGCAGTCCTCGCAGCGGGAGTTGCTGGCGCCGTACGCGGCCAGGTACTTCGAGGTGATCGAGCGCGTGTGGGCAGAGCGGTCGATCCAGATCGGGATGGCCGTGGTGAAGGGCCTGTTCCCGGCCCTTCAGGACGATCCCGCCACCCTGGCGGCGACGGACGGGTGGCTCACGGCGCACGCGGATGCGGCACCGGCGCTGCGGCGGCTGGTGCTGGAGGCCCGGGACGACCTGGCGCGGGGGCTGCGGGCTCAGGCGTGTGACGGCGGAGCGTCTGACGGCGGAGCGTCTGACGGCGGAGCCGTCTGAGGGCGATTCGGGCCGTCCGGTGTGACGCCCTCGCCGGGGTGCCGGTCACCACGGCGAGGGTTCCGTCCTCAAACGCCGGACGGGCTGGGGCCGCCGGACGGGCACAGGCGGCACGCCGGGGTGACAGTGGAGCCGTCTGAAGGCCATTCGGGGCGTCCGGTGTGACGCCCTCGCCGGGGTGCCGGTCACCACGGCGAGGGTTCCGTCCTCAAACGCCGGACGGGCTGGATGCCGCGGACGGGCTGGGGCCGCCGGACGGGCTGGATGCCACGGACGTGCCGGATGTGCTGGAGGGGCTGGATCGGGGCCGCCGAGGGCGTGCGCGTGCGGCGCTCGGGGGCGGGGGTGCGCCCCCGGTGACGGGCTCATAATCCCCGCCGGGTCCGCCCTTTTCGGCAGTCGAACGTCCGTACTTTAGGACGGCGTTGTCCTGGAATGTCGACGGGCCTGTAACAGGGGTTAAGGTCCCGGCCCCGGGCGGGATACACCGGAGCATGAACCCGAACACCCCGCTCTCCCCCTGCCCCCTCCCCGTCACCTCCGACGACCGTCAACGCGTGCTCTCCACAGCTCAGTTGAAGGGCCACGGAGTGTCCCCCGCGCAGGCCGCCGAGCAGTGCCGGACCGGCGGGCCGTGGCAGCAGCCGCTGCCCGGTGTCTTCGTCCTGCACCCGGGTCCGCTCAGCAGCCGGGAGCGGCTGCGCTCGGCACTGCTGTACGCGGGGCGCCCTGCGGCCTCCGGCCGGCGGACCGTACCGGCACAGGCCGGCGCCACGGATCCGGGGTACGGCGCGGCGATGATCACCGGGCTGGCCGCGCTCTCGCTGTACGGTTTCGCCGCCGCGCCGCCCGCCGTCTCCACGGACCGCATCGACGTACTGGTGCCCCGCATCCGCCGGCTGCGCTCGGCCCGGTACGCGCGCCTGGTGCGCAGTTCCGAGCTGCCGCGGCCGGAGCAGCTGGACGGGATCCCGGTGGCGCCGGTGGCCCGCGCGCTCGCGGACGCCGTGGCCGGGCTCGGGGACGCCCATGCCGTACGCCGGCTGCTCACCGAGGCGGTCCGCGGCGGCCACTGCGAGCCCGCCGTCGTGGTCGGCGAGTTGAACCGCGCCAAGGTGCTCGACCGCCCCCAGGTGGTGAACGCCGTGGACTCACTGCTCGCGGAGGGCCGGGCACTGGCGGAGGAGCGGCTGTACGACATGGTGCGCACGCACGCTCTCCCGGAACCGCTGTGGAACGTGGACCTGCGGTTGCCCGGCGGCCCGCACCTGGGCGCGGTCGACGCCTACTGGCCCGAGGAGGCGGTGGCCGTGGAACTGGACACCAGGGCCCCGCGCCACAGCCGGCTCGACGACGACCACCGCCAGGAGGAACACGAGGCCGAGTGGTCCGCGTACGCCGCGCGGCGCGAGCACCTGGAGCGGCTCGGCGTCACGGTCGTCCACCTCACGCCGAGGAAGCTGCGGGACACCCGGGAGCAGCAGGCGGTGGTGGTCCGGACGGCGTTGATGGCGGCGGCCGACCGCGAGCCTGCCGCGTACGTGATGATCCTGCCCCGGTGAGCCACTCCATCCACCACGTATGAGCCGTTTCATCCCCTGTGACGCTTCGCCCCCACTGGCGGAAGTCCGCCATGTCCGCAACTCGCCCCTCACAACTCTCCACAAACCCCTGTCATTTACGAAAGGGTGAGCGGTCATCCGGTACCGATTTCCGGACTCTCTCTTTCACATACAGGGATGCTGATGACCTCCGAATCCCCCAGCTACATACCCGGGGCGAGACGCGTGGCCCGCGTCGCGGCCGCCGCCGGACTGGTGGCCGCACTGGTCGCCACCGGTGCCACCCCCGTCTTCGCTGCCGACGACCCGGCCACTGCCCCCGTCAAGTCCGTCGCCGGCGACAGCGCGGCGGACAAGCTCGGCACGGCCGACGCCGATGTCCTGACCAGGGCGAAGGCCAAGGGCGAGAAGAACATCACGATGATGGTCGCCACCGCTCCCGGTGCGACCGAGCAGGTCACCGAGCAGCTGGACGCCGTCAAGGGCTCCGTGCTCGGGCGGGCGTACGACAAGCTCGGCTACGTGCGGGCCACCGTGCCCACCGCGGCCGCCGAGGCCACCATCAAGGCGGCCTCGAAGCTGTCGTCCGTCCACGGCATCGATCTCAAGCAGGAGATCGTGCTGGACGACCCGACTCCCGCGGGCGACCGCGCGGCCGGCAGCCGGACCGCGGCGAAGTCGACCACGACGTACCCCGCGCCCGGGAAGAAGACCCCGGCGGAGAACCCGTACAACCCGTCCTTCGAGACGGGTGCGGTCGACTTCGTCCAGCAGCACCCGAAGGCCGACGGCCGCGGCGTGACCATCGGCATCCTCGACTCCGGTGTCGACCTCGGCCACCCGGCGCTGCAGAAGACCACCACCGGTGAGCGCAAGATCACCGACTGGGTGACGGCCACCGACCCGGTGAGCGACGGCGACGGCACCTGGCTGCGGATGACCGCCTCGGTGACCGGTCCGGTCTTCACGATCGGAGGCCGCACCTACGCGGCACCGGCCGGCCAGTACAAGATCCAGCTCTTCTCCGAGGCCGCCACCAAGGGCGGCGACATGGCGGGCGACCTCAACCGCGACGGTGACACCACCGACGTGTGGGCCGTCCTGTACGACCCGGTCACCGGCACCACTCGGGTGGACCTGAACAACAACGCGGACTTCTCCGACGACGCCGTCCTCCTGCCCTACAAGGAGAAGCACCAGGTCTCCTACTTCGGTACGGACGACCCGCGGACCGACGTGGTGGAGCGCATCCCGTTCGTCGTGGAGACCCGCAAGAACGTCGTGTACAACGCGGCGGGCGCCACCTCCGACTACGTGAACATCGGTGTCATCGAGTCCGAGCACGGCACGCACGTCGCGGGCATCACCGCCGCGAACGGCCTGTTCGGCGGCAAGATGAACGGTGCCGCGCCCGGCGCGAAGATCGTCTCCTCGCGCGCCTGCACCTGGTCCGGCGGCTGCACCAACATCGCACTCACCGAGGGCATGATCGACCTCGTCGTGAACCGCGGAGTCGACGTCGTCAACATGTCGATCGGCGGACTGCCGCCGCTCAACGACGGCAACAACGCCCGCTCGGAGCTGTACAAGCGGCTCATCGACATCTACGGCGTCCAGCTGGTCATCTCGGCCGGTAACGACGGTCCGGGCGTCAACACCATCGGTGACCCCGGCCTCGCCGACCATGTCATCTCGGTCGGCGCGTCCATCTCCAAGGAGACCTGGGCCGCGAACTACGGCTCCGGCGTCACCAAGAAGTACGACATGCTCCCGTTCTCCTCGCGCGGCCCGCGTGAGGACGGTGGCTTCACGCCGACCCTGACGGCACCCGGCGCGTCGATCAACTCGACGCAGACCTGGCTGCCCGGCGGACCGGTCAAGGAGGCGGGTTACTCCCTCCCGGCCGGCTACTCCATGCTCCAGGGCACGTCGATGGCCTCCCCGCAGGCCGCCGGCGCGACCGCGCTGCTGCTGTCCGCCGCGAAGCAGAAGCACATCGAGCTGCCCCCGGCCGATCTGCGCACCGCGCTGACCAGCACCGCCACCCAGATCAAGGGAGTGCCCGCGCACGCCCAGGGTGCCGGTCTGATCAACATCGTCGGCGCCTGGAAGCAGATCGAGAAGCAGGGCGCCCCGGCGCACGAGTACACGGTGAAGGCCCCGGTCGACACCGCGATCGACTTCGCGCTGAAGACCCCCGGCTTCGGCACCGGTCTGTACGACCGTGAGGGCGGCCTGAAGGCCGGCCAGAAGAAGTCGTACGACGTCACGGTCACCCGCACCACGGGCCCCGACAAGGACGTCCGGCACAAGCTGTCCTGGAAGTACAACGACGGCACCTTCACGCTGACCGGCGCGAGCACCGTCTCGCTGCCGCTCGGCAAGCCGGTGACGGTCAAGGTCCAGGCGAAGCCGGGCAGCGCGGGCGTGCACAGCGCGATCCTGCAGCTCGACGACGCGAAGACCTCCGGTGTGGACCAGCAGGTCCTCGCCACGGTCGTCGTCTCCAAGGAGCTCGTGAAGCCGGGTTACGCGTACACGGCGTCCGGCTCGGTGCAGCGCAACGGCACCACGTCGTACTTCGTGACCGTGCCGGAGGGCGCCAAGACCCTCGAGGTCGCCATGAGCGCGCTGCGCTCGGGCAGCCAGACCCGCTTCATCTCCATCCACCCCTACGGGGTCGCGGTGGAGGACAGCGGAACGCCGTTCTGCTACCCGAACTACGAGAACCCGGCCAACACCTGCCGCCCCGACGTGCGCTCGTACGCCGACCCGCAGGCCGGTGTCTGGGAGATCGAGGTCGAGGCCCGGCGTACGTCGCCGCTGCTCGACAACCCGTACAAGCTGGATGTCTCGCTGCTCGGCGCGACCTTCGACCCGGCGGTGCAGACCATCGCCGAGGCAAAGATCGGCACCCCTGCCGCGGTGAACTGGACGGTCACCAACAACGCCGGTGACCTGGCGGGCAAGCTCAAGGGCGGCTCGCTGGGCTCGGCCGACGTCGAGCGTCCGTCGATGTCCACGGGCGACGAGTACGTCAAGGAGGTCACCATCGGTGCGGGCGTCGAGAAGTTCGACGTCGCCATCGGCGGCACCTCGGACGCCAACGCCGACCTGGACCTGTACGTCTACAAGGGCACGGCCGAGGTGGGTGCCTCCACCACGGCCGGTTCCGAGGAGACCGTCAGTCTGGTGAAGCCCGCAGCGGGCACGTACACGGTCGTCATCCAGGGCTACGACGTCCCGGCCGGCACGACCGAGTACGACTACCGCGACGTGTACTACTCGCCGTCGCTCGGCGCCATCAACGTCGACGAATCGAAGGCCGTGGACCTGGCCTCCGGCGCGTCGGCCCAGGTCGGTGCCGAGGTCGCGGTCGCCGGGGCGGCCCCCGAGGGCCGGCAGTTCTTCGGTGAGGTCCAGCTGGTGAACTCCCGCGGCACCGCCGCGGGCACCGGCAGCGTCGTGATCGAGAAGGTCACGCCGTAACAGCATGTGATCCGTACGACAGTGGGGCGGGCGCTCAAGGGCGTCCGCCCCACTGCGCTGTCCGCCTCCGTCCGCAGGTCGGACAATGGATTGGACAAGGAAGCCGTGGACATACGCATCATGGAGCGGCAACCGTGCCCGTTCGTACGTCTGAGGGAGTTCCTGTGAAGGTCGGAATCGTCGGCGCCACCGGTCAGGTCGGCACAGTCATGCGCAGGATCCTGGCCGAGCGGAAGTTCCCGGCCGACGAGCTGCGGCTGTTCGCCTCCGCGCGCTCGGCGGGCTCCACCATCGAGTGGCAGGGACAGGACATCACCGTCGAGGACGCCTCCACGGCCGACTACACGGGCCTGGACATCGTGCTCTTCTCGGCCGGTGGCTCGACGTCGAAGGCCCTCGCCGAGAAGGTCGCCTCGCAGGGCGCCGTCGTGATCGACAACTCCTCCGCCTGGCGCAAGGACCCCGAGGTCCCGCTGGTCGTCTCCGAGGTCAACGCGCACGCGATCGCGAACCGCCCCAAGGGCATCATCGCCAACCCGAACTGCACCACGATGGCCGCCATGCCCGTGCTGCGCCCGCTGCACGACGAGGCCGGCCTCCAGACGCTGACCGTCGCCACGTACCAGGCGGTGTCCGGCTCCGGAGTGGCCGGCGTCGCCGAGCTGCACGGCCAGGCGTCCAAGGTCGTCGCCGACGCCGACAAGCTGACCCACGACGGCGGCGCCGTCGACTTCCCCGAGCCGGGTGTCTACAAGCGCCCCATCGCCTTCAACGTGCTGCCGCTGGCCGGCGCCATCGTCGACGACGGGTCCTTCGAGACGGACGAGGAGCAGAAGCTCCGCAACGAGTCCCGCAAGATCCTGGAGATCCCGGAGCTCAAGGTGTCCGGCACCTGCGTCCGCGTCCCGGTCTTCTCCGGTCACTCGCTCCAGGTCAACGCCCGCTTCGCCCGACCGATCAGCGTGGAGCGCGCGTACGAGCTGCTGAAGGACGCGCCCGGCGTCGAGCTCTCGGAGATCCCCACCCCGCTCCAGGCAGCCGGCCAGGACGCGTCCTTCGTCGGACGGATCCGGGTCGACGAGACCGTGGAGCACGGGCTGGCGCTGTTCGTCTCCAACGACAACCTGCGCAAGGGCGCCGCGCTGAACGCGGTGCAGATCGCGGAGCTGGTCGCGGCGGAGCTCGCCGGCTGACGCCGGGGGGTGGAGGTGCGGACCGGTCCGGGCCGGTGCGGGGTGCGGTCCGGTGCGGTGTCGCTGCGGGTGCGGTGCCGCTGCGCGGAGCGGTCCCCTCCCCGCCCCTTCCCGAAACCGGGGGCAGGCCCCCGGGCCCCCTTTTGTCCTCAATCGCCGGACGGGCTCGAGGTTCCCCGTCGCGGGCTTGAGGTTCCCCGCCGCGGGCTTGAGGTTCCCCGTCGCGGGCTCGAGGTTCCTTCCCCGTCGCGGGCTTGAGGTTCACCGCGGCGGGCTCGAGGTTCCCCGTCGCGGGGCGAGATCAAGCCCCTCCGGCGATTGAGGAGCGGGGGCCGGGGCGGAGCCCCGGGGGCGCTCAGGGGCGCCGTACCTCGAAGTGCCAGCACCCGTACTCCACGGCCCGCACGTGCACCAGCGCCACCTCCGGGTCGGCGAACGCCTCCGCGATGGCCTCGTCGTAGCCCCGCTCCTCGTCCGCCGGGATCTCCATCAGCCGGCCGCCCACGATGTGGCCGTCCGCGTCGTAGCGGCGGACCGTGCGCAGCGCACCCGCCCGGGAGAACGGATACCCGGGCCGGTCCGCCGCAGGCCCCTCGCACTCCTCGGCGTGGATGAAGACAGGGCCCTGCTCGTCGTACGCCCCGGGTCGGGCCCAGGTGGCCGCCGCCCAGCGCCGCAGCGGCGCGTAGGACACGAGGGCGATCCGCTCCCCCACCTCGCTGCCCCGCAGGCAGCATCGCAGCGGGTTGCCCGCCTCCGTGGCGGTGTACGGGACGCAGGGGCGCCCCGCGTCGTCAGTGTCCCGGAGCTCTTTCAGCGCGGCCGGATCGATCGCGCGTGCCTCGTAACTGGTCATACGACGAGAATGGCCCGCCCCACCGGCACGGTCCGGCGGAAAATGGACATCGCCCTGGGGACGGGTCACGTGGAAGGATGACCGGAAACATCACATATCAAGGAGATGACCGCGTGCCTGGCACGAATCTGACCCGCGAAGAGGCACAGGAGCGGGCGCGCCTGCTGACCGTGGACGCGTACGAGATCGATCTCGACCTCTCCGGAGCGCAGGAGGGTGGGACCTACCGGTCCGTCACCACCGTGCGCTTCGACTCCGCCGAAGCCGGTGCGGAGACCTTCATCGACCTGGTCGCCCCGGCGGTGCACGAGGTCGAGCTGAACGGCAGGGCCCTGGACGTCGCGGCCGTGTTCCGCGACTCCCGGATCACGCTGGCGCACCTGGTGGCGGGCTCCAACGAGCTGAAGGTCGTCGCCGACTGCTCGTACACGAACACGGGTGAGGGCCTGCACCGCTTCGTCGACCCGGTCGACGAGCAGGCGTACCTGTACACGCAGTTCGAGGTCCCGGACGCGCGCCGCGTGTTCGCGAGCTTCGAGCAGCCGGACCTGAAGGCGACCTTCCGGTTCACCGTGAAGGCCCCGTCCGGCTGGACGGTGGTCTCCAACTCACCGACGCCGGAGCCCAAGGACGACGTGTGGTCGTTCGAGCCGACGCCGCGCATCTCCACGTACATCACCGCCCTGATCGCCGGTCCGTACCACTCGGTGCACAGCAGCTACGAGAAGGACGGCCAGACCGTCCCGCTCGGCATCTACTGCCGCCCCTCGCTCGCCGAGTACCTCGACGCGGACGCGATCTTCGACGTGACGCGGCTGGGCTTCGACTGGTTCCAGGAGAAGTTCGACTACGCGTACCCCTTCGCCAAGTACGACCAGCTCTTCGTCCCGGAGTTCAACGCGGGCGCGATGGAGAACGCGGGCGCGGTCACCATCCGTGACCAGTACGTCTTCCGTTCCAAGGTGACGGACGCGGCGTACGAGACGCGGGCCGAGACGATCCTGCACGAGCTGGCCCACATGTGGTTCGGCGACCTCGTCACCATGGAGTGGTGGAACGACCTCTGGCTGAACGAGTCGTTCGCCACCTACACGTCGATCGCCTGCCTGGCTTACGCCGACGGGTCGCAGTGGCCGCACTCCTGGACCACGTTCGCCAACTCCATGAAGACGTGGGCGTACCGCCAGGACCAGCTGCCCTCGACGCACCCGATCATGGCGGACATCCGTGACCTGGACGACGTCCTGGTCAACTTCGACGGCATCACGTACGCCAAGGGCGCCTCGGTCCTGAAGCAGCTGGTGGCGTACGTCGGTACGGACGCGTTCTTCAAGGGCGTCCAGGCCTACTTCAAGGCGCACGCGTTCGGCAACACGCGTCTGTCCGACCTGCTGGGCGCGCTGGAGGAGACCTCCGGACGCGACCTGAAGACCTGGTCGAAGGCGTGGCTGGAGACGGCCGGCATCAACATCCTGCGCCCGGAGATCGAGACGGACGCGAACGGCCACGTCACCTCGTTCACCGTCCTCCAGGAGGCACCGGCGCTGCCGGCGGGTGCGAAGGGCGAGCCGACGCTGCGGCCGCACCGGATCGCCATCGGCTTCTACGATCTCGACGGGGCCGGCAAGCTGGTCCGTACGGACCGCATCGAGCTGGACGTCGACGGCGAGCGCACCACCGTGCCGTTCCCGGCCGGCACCCCGCGTCCCGCCGTGATCCTCCTCAACGACGACGACCTCTCGTACGCGAAGGTCCGCCTCGACGAGGAGTCGCTGCGGGTCGTCACGGAGCACCTGGGCGACTTCACCGAGTCGCTGCCGCGCGCCCTGTGCTGGGCGTCGGCGTGGGACATGACGCGCGACGGCGAACTGGCCACGCGCGACTACCTCTCGCTCGTCCTGTCCGGGGTGGGCAAGGAGTCGGACATCGGCGTCGTCCAGTCGCTGCACCGTCAGGTGAAGATGGCGCTGGACCTGTACGCGGCGCCGGAGTGGCGCGAGGCGGGTCTGACCCAGTGGACCGAGGCGACGCTCGCGCACCTGCGCGCGGCGGAGCCGGGCAGCGACCACCAGCTGGCCTGGGCGCGTGCCTTCGCGGCCACGGCCCGCAACCCGCAGCAGCTCGATCTGCTGCAGGCGTTGCTCGACGGCACCGAGGCGATCGAGGGCCTGGCCGTCGACACCGAGCTGCGCTGGGCCTTCGTGGAGCGACTGGCGGCCACCGGGCTGCTCGACGACGAGGAGATCGACGCCGAGTACGCGCGCGACCGGACCGCGGCGGGCGAACGCCACGCGGCGGGCGCCCGTGCCGCCCGGCCCTCCCAGGAGGCGAAGGCGGAGGCGTGGGCCTCGGTCGTCGAGTCCGACAAGCTGCCGAACTCCCTCCAGGAGGCGGTCATCGGCGGGTTCGTCCAGACCGACCAGCGCGAGCTGCTGGCCCCGTACGCCGAGAAGTTCTTCGCCGCGGTGAAGGACGTCTGGGATTCGCGGAGCCACGAGATGGCACAGCAGGTGGCCATCGGTCTCTACCCGGCGCTCCACGTCTCGCAGGAGACCCTGGACGCCACGGACGCCTGGCTGGCCTCGGCGGAGCCGGGTGCCGCGCTGCGCCGGCTGATGTCGGAGTCGCGGTCGGGCGTGGAGCGGGCGTTGAAGGCCCGGGCCGCGGACGCCGCGGCGGCGACCGCGTAGGCGTGATCCGAGGGCGGGGGCGGGTGTCCAGGACACCCGCCCCCGCCGTGCGTCGGACCGAAGAGGCCCCGGTGAAGGCGATGTGACCTTGTGGTGTAGGTTCCGGGCACGCCATGGGGGTACCTGGCGTTGCGCGGCAGCAAGCGCTGTCGCCTTCATTCGGGGGGATGTTGCATGCGAAGAATCCTGGCCGTTTCGGGTGCGGTGGCGCTTCTTGCCACCGGCGCCCTCGCGGGGGCCGTGCCCGCCGCTGCGGCCGACTATTTCGCCTTCGAGATGGGGCGTGACTGGACGCTCATGCCCGGCGAGGGCCGGGCCGAGATCGGTCCGACCGGGTGGTACGACGAGGCCGACGGAACCATGGTCTACGCCCTGAGCAAGAAGCAGCTGAACGACCCGGCCTGGGCCGCCGGGGGTGTGCCCGCGGGGCTGGAGGTCTCGCTCGACCCGGACTGCAAAAAGGCGAGCACCGTCGGCGTCTATCTCTGTGACGCCCACGGCAGTGTCTCCTATCCGGAGGTCTCGGCGACGGCCACGGCCGCACACGGCACCACGGCCTATGTGGGGCTGGCGTACGCGCCGGAGGGCAGCAACGTCGACAAGGCGGTCAAGGAGGCCCAGACCGCGGCGACGTTCTCCGAGGACGGTCTGCACGCCGCCCGCACCATCACGGTCAAGTCGGCCGAGCACGTCGCGCAGAACACGCTCGCGTTGAACACGCCGACGCTGAAGGCGGGCGACTCGGTCACCCAGTCGATCACCGTGCACGCGGTGGACGCGGGGCATCTCTCGATCACGTTCGACCCGTCGGAGGGCCAGCGCGGCTGGGAGGAGTCCGAGGCCGACATCACGATCGACTCGGTCTCGCGAGGCGACAACACGACCTGTGACCACACACTGGGATCGGTGGCGTACGGCGGAGAGGTCCGCTGCGATGTCACGCCGGGCGATGTCACGGTCGAGTACACGCTGACCGCCGGCGCGAAGGTGGCGGCGTGGAAGGTCGCCGCCTCCGCGGTGTACGAGGTCTACAACTGGGGCACCCACAACCCCGAGACGTCGAGCCAGTTCGCGATCGACAGCCCGTACCCGGTCAGGCCGCACCACCTGCTCCTGGCCCGTGGCAAGGACGGGCTGCTCCGCTCCCACTACGGGACCGGCAGCGCCTCACAGCCCTTCCGGGACTTCCAGGATGTCATCGGCCGCGGCTGGAACATCTACAACCAGCTCACCAAGCTCGCCCCCGTCACCGTGCAGGCGGGCGGCGGCGGCCTGGTGGGCCGCGACACGTCCGGTGTGCTGTGGCACTACCGCACGACCGGCGACTGGAACACCCTGGCGGGGCGGACCAAGGTCGGTGGCGGCTGGAACGCCTACAACAAGCTGGCGGGTGTCACGGACGTGACGGCCGACGGCAAGGCTGACCTGCTGGCCCGCGACTCCTCGGGTGTGCTCTGGCTCTACAAGGGCACCGGCACCAACACGGCCCCGTTCGCCGCGCGGACGAAGGTCGGCGCCGGCTGGAGCGTCTACAACGAGCTGACCGGCGCGGGTGACGTGACGGGCGACGGCAGGGCGGATCTGCTGGCCCGCGACGCCTCGGGTGTGCTCTGGCTGTACAAGGGCACGGGCAAGGCGGCGACGCCGTTCGCTGCCCGGACCAGGGTCGGCGGTGGCTGGAGTGCGTACCGCTCGATGTCCTCCCCCGGCGACCTGACTGACGACGGCAGGGCCGACCTGGTCGTCCAGGACAAGTCCGGCGTGCTGTGGCTGTACCGGGCAACGGGCAGCGCGACGGCTCCGTACGCGGCGCGCGTCAAGGTCACCTCCGGCGCGGGCGAGACGTCGACGATCAGCGGGTACAACACCCTGCTCTGACGGGCTCGCGGGACACTGCTGAGGGCCCGGACCGGCGTGCGAAGCCGGTCCGGGCCCTCTCACGTGGCGGGGTGCCTGGTGAACCACCCGGCGAACGGGGCGCGGGGCTCAGCCGTTCGCCGGGCGGTGGTCGTGGGGCCTGCTAGGGCCTGTCGTCACACTGCCGTCGTCGTCCGAAGGGCGGCCGCGCGGCGTCAGGTGCGTGCTCTCGGCGTGCTAGGGCCTCTCGTTTGGGTCATGCCGGGCTCGCGGGCCCCGGCCCCTGATCCGGCCTGATCCAAACGAGAGACCCTAGGCGCCCGACTCCTCGTAGCGGCGGGCCAGTCCGGCCGTGCCGGACTCCGTCAGCGAGCCGTGCAGGCGCATCCGGGCCACTCCGCCGTCGGGGAAGGCGTCGAGGCGGACATGGGTCACCACGGCCTGGGCGCGGAGCGGGAATCGGTGCAGGGTGTCGGGCTGGAGCCTGGTGCGCGGGATGATCTCGGACCACTCGCCCGTCTCGCCGTTGCGGCCCTGGAGGGCGATCCAGCCGGCCGCGTTGCCCTTGAGGTAGGCCGTGTCGATCTCGACCGCGCGGACCGCGCCCTGGGCGGGCAGCCGGAACCGGACCCAGTCGTTGGTGCCGCGGACGCGGCGGCGGCGGTTCTCCCAGCCGTCGTCCATCTTGCGGGACGTGCCGGGCAGGATGATCTGGGTCGGCGAGGAGTAGAAGCGGTCCGAGGCGTCCTCACAACTGCCGCCGTTCAGGACCGAGATCAGGTCGAACGTGCCGAGCGTCGCGAGCCAGGAGGGGTCGGGGAGCACCTCGCCGTGCACGCGGAGGCGGGCGATGCCGCCGTCGGGGTGCTGGCAGAGGCGCAGGTGCGTGTAACGGCGTCCGCCGGTGATCTCGAAGCCGTTGGCGGCGTGACCGCGTACGGGGGTCGGGGGGATGATCTCCTCCCACTTCACGTCGTCGGCGAGGAGTTCGGCGGGGCCGGGCGAGCCCGCGACGGAGGCCGCCTGGACCGAGACGCGCTGCGGGTAGTTGCCGCGGAAGTGCGCGGTGTCGACGACGATGCCGCGGATGATGCCGGGGGCGCCGAGCCGGATCAGGGCCCAGTCGTGCTCGTCCGGGGCGGGGAACGGGTGGGCGGCGTCCGCGCCGCGTCGGCGGCGTGTCTCCCAGCCGTCCATGATCTTGCCCTTGTGCCCGAAGTGCTCGGGATCGAAGGCGGCGCGCTCCCGGACGAGGAGGTTCTCGCGCTGGGCGAAGAACTCGTCGTTGGCGGCGATCACGCCCGCGCCGAGCCGGCGGTCGGCGAGGTCGACGAGTCCGGTGAAGGGGAGGTCGGTGGTGCGGTAGTCGGCGTACGGGTCACCGCCGCCGTACGGAGCCGCGTCGTTGGCGTGGGGGTCCTCGTGGTGGTTCTCATTCTGTTCGAAGGTCATGCGTTCACTGTCGTACGACGGGAGCCGTTAGGTCCATCGAATGTTTTCGCATAAATCGTTAAGGAGAGTTGAACGGTTGTGCCGCGTCGCGCAACGCCGTCAGTACCCGGGCCACCGCCGGGCCGCCCTCGGCCCCCTGCCGGACCGCGGCCACCACGTGGCGGCGGGGCCGGTCCGCTTCGAGGGCCCGCATCACCACACCCTCGCGGCCCTGCCGCTCCGCCGACGCCATGCGCGGGATCAGCGCGATGCCCATGCCTGCCTCGACCATGGCGAGGATCGCGGTCCAGCCGGAGGCGCTGTGCGCCTGCTCCGGTACGAAGCCCGCCGACTCGCACGCGGCCGTGGTGATCTCCGACCAGGGACCCGAGCCGCCGAAGATCCACGGCTCGGCGGACAGGTCCGCGAGCCGCAGCCCGGGTGCGGCGGCGAGCCGGTGGCCGGCCGGCAGGGCCACGTCCAGCGGGTCCGCGAGCAGCGGCAGTACGGCGAACCGGGGATCGCGGGCGGTCGGGGCGTGCGCAGCCAGTGAGAGGGCCAGATCCGCCTCGCCCGCGACGAGGAGTTCGTACGCCTGCGCCGCCTCGGCCTCCCGGACCCGCACGTCCGGCCCCGGGCGGTCCTCGTCGCGCAGCGCCTGCACGGCCGGCACGACCAGGGCGGGCACGGCGGTGGCGAACGCAGCGATCCGCACCTCGCCCGCCTCACCGTGCAGATAACCGGTCAGTTCGGCGTCGGCACGCTCCAGTTGGGCGAAGACCGCCTCGGCATGCCGCAGCACCAGATGGGCGGCGTCGGTCAGACGGACGCGCCGGCCCTGTGCCTCCAGCAGGGGCACGCCGAGCTGCCTGGAGAGATTGGAGAGCTGCTGGGAGACGGCCGACGGGGTCATGAGCAGCGCCTCGGCGGCCGCGGTGACGGTGCCCAGGTCGCGCAGGGTGCGCAGGATGCGGAGCTTCTTGACGTCCCACTCGGTCATGGCCGCAACCTACCGGCCGTGCGCAGGGCCGCTCCCGGTCCCGGGCCGCGGCGCGACGGGCGCGCGGGCCGCGGCCGGGGTTCGCGTCCGGGTCCGGACGTGCGAATGCGCCGCGCGGTACCTCGGTACCGGCGGCGCACCCGGGATGTCCGGAGTGGGGACTAGGCCTGCTTCTTGGACTTGTCGAGGACCATGACCAGGCCCGCGATGACCGCGAACAGGGCGAGGGGCGCCACGACGAACAGGCCGATCGTGTCGATCACGCTCAGGCCCGGACCCGGGTCGTCACCGTCGTCGCGGGTGAGCGCGAGCGCGGGGGACGACATCAGCAGCATCATCAGCGTCGTTCCGGCAGCGACGGCGCCGGCGCGCATAGCGTTCTTCTTGTCCACGGTGCAAACGTAGCGAACGCCTACGAGGGCCGCGCGCCCGGGGGTGCCGTACGGGTCCTCAAAGGCTCCTGGCGTGGTCTGAGGACGTCCATCAGCCGGTGCAGCCGGGGTGAGGCGGCAAGTTCCTCGAGGGTGACCGGGTGGCCCGCTGCGTCGGCGATGGGCAACCTCCAGTTGGGGTACTCGTCCCAGGTGCCCGGCAGGTTCTGCGGGCGTCGGTCGCCGATGGTGTCGGGGAGCCAGACTCCGGCCATGCGGGCGGGGGTGCGCAGCAGGAAGCGGTGGACGGCGCGGACGGCGGCCTCCTCGTCGTCGCCGCCCTCGGGCAGCATCCCCAGGCGGGAGAGCAGGCCGAGCCACTCGGCCGTGTCGGTTCCGTCCTCGGTGCGCTCCTCGTCCAGCGGCCGGGTGAGCAGGCCGAGGCGGTGGCGCAGCGTCACATGGTCGCCGGTCAGCCGGGCGGCGGTGGACGGCAGGTCGTGGGTGGTGGCGGTGGCCAGGCAGTCCTCGCGCCACTCCTCGGGGGCGAGCGGGCGGCCCGTGCCCGACCAGTCGCGCTCGAACCAGAGCACGGAGGTGCCGAGGACACCGCGGCGGGCGAGAGCCTCCCGGACGCCCGGTTCCACGGTGCCGAGGTCCTCCCCTATGACGACGGTGCCGGCGCGGTGAGCCTCCAGGACGAGGACGGCGAGCATCGCCTCCGCGTCGTGACTGACGTAGGTGCCTTCGGTGGGCGGCCGCCCCTCGGGCACCCACCAGAGGCGGAACAGGCCCATGACGTGGTCGATGCGCAGGGCTCCGGCGTGCGCGAGGAGCCCGCGCAGCAGTCCCCGGTACGGGGCGTAGCCGGAAGCGGCGAGGGCGTCGGGTCTCCAGGGCGGCAGCCCCCAGTCCTGACCGCGGGCGTTGAAAGCGTCCGGGGGCGCGCCGACGGACATGCCGTGCGCGAAGGCGTCCTGCTGGGCCCAGGTGTCGGCGCCGCCGGGGTGCACACCCACGGCGAGGTCGTGGACGATTCCGACGCCCATCCCGGCGTCCTCGGCGGCGCGCTGGGCGGCGGCGAGCTGAGCGTCGGTCAGCCAGGCCAGGCGGCAGTGGTGGTCGACCCGGTCCAGCAGTTCGGCGCGGGCGCGGGCGGTCTCCTTGGAACGGGGGTCGCGCAGGCCGGGCGGCCAGGTGTGCCAGTCGGAGCCGTGCACCTCGGCCAGGGCGCACCACAGGGCGTGGTCCTCCAGGGCCCGGCCCTGCTGGGCGAGGAAGTCGCAGTAGGCGGCGCGGCGGCCGGGCGTGAGGGGTACGCCGACGAGGATGTCGAGGGCCTGCCGCTTGAGCGCCCAGACGGCGTCCCGGTCGATCAGGGCGCCCTTGTTCAGCACGGCCTCGCTGAGCTCCCCGGCGCGGCGGCGCAGGTCGTCGAGGGCGGCCGGGTCGGACGCGTGCCCGTACTCGGGGACGGACTCGATCCGCAGGTGCACCGGGTCGGGGAAGCGCCGCGAGGACGGGCGGTAGGGCGAGGGGTCGGTGGGCGTACCGAGGACCGCGGCGTGCAGCGGGTTGACCTGGACGAAGCCGGCGCCGAGGCAGCGCCCGGACCAGGAGGCGAGGTCGGCGAGGTCGCCGAGGTCCCCCATGCCCCAGGAGCGGGCGGAGAGCAGGGAGTAGAGCTGGACGAGGAAGCCGTGGCTGCGCCCGGGCGGCTGCGGGACCCGGGCAGGGGCGACCACGAGCGTGCAGGTCTCCCTCACCGGTGCGTCAGGACCGGCCCCCCGGCCCTCGGCACCCGGTGCCCGGACGGTCAGCCGGTGCACCCCCAACGGCGGCTCGGCCCACCAGCCGGGCACGGCGCGGGGCGGGAGCGCCCCACTCGGCGCGGGGGCGTCGCCCGACGGTCCGGCGGGCGCTTCGGCGGGGCCTTCGGCCGCCCGGACGGCACCCGCTCGGGATTCGGCCGGAACCGTACCCCCGGCGGGGACGCGCATCGGGGCCGGCGGCACAGCGGCGGGCTCCTCCGGACGGATCGTCAGCTCCGTGCCGGGCGGCAGCGCGGTCAGGGCCGGGGGCAGCGGCTCCCCGGTCCACACCACCAGCGTGGCCGGGAGCAGCCGGGAGCCGGCCGCGGACTCGGCGGCGGCGAGTGCCTCCCGTACCGCGTCGGGCGTGGTGGCGTCGACACCGAGCGCGGCGAGCACCGCGACGACCGTGCCCTCGGGGACGGGCACCGTGACATCGGCGGACGGGGAGAAGGAGGTGGCGACGCCGTGCAGTGCGGCGAGCCGGGACAAGCCCATTCAGACTCCTGGGGACTCCATGCCCCGAGCGCTGCCGGAAGAAGCCGGCTCGCTGGTCAGCGGGGCGAGGACGGCGAGCGGGGGTTCGCTGGTCAGAGGTGTGGCATCGGCGAGCGGGGGCTCGCTGGTCAGGGGTATGGCGTCGGCCAGCGGGGCTTCGCTCGTGAGCGGGCCGGGCGTGCCGGGGGTGGCCGGGAGCGCGCTGATGAGCGGGGCGGGACCCGGTACCTGTTTGGACAGGGCGGAGAGCAGAAGCTGCGCTGCGGCGGGCATGGTGGCCTCCTGGCCGTGGGGAACAGGACACAGCAGACCTACCCAACGGGCGGGGCCGCAGACGTAGGCGTTACGACAACGACTTCAACGTGCTCCGGGTCACATTCCGTTCCCCGAAGGCCCGTTCTCCGCAAGACGTCCGCCGGTTTCGGCCATTCGGCGCCGTCTTTCGCGTGCGCCGACGACCGTCCCAGCCTCCTCACCGCGAGTACCATTTCGGGCATTTAACCCACAGCGACCACGCGCATTGACACCCTCGCGCGCGGGTGGTGGGCTCGGGGCCCACCGGTGGGCGCGAGGGGAGACAGGCATGCAGTTCAGGCGCAGGAAGCACGCGACGGCGGTCGCCGTGGCCGTGCTCGGCGGACTGCTCTCCGCGGGGGCCCCCGCCGCCGTCGCCGCCCCCTCACCTCCCGGCGCCCCCGCCGTCACCACACCGGACCGCACCGACGACGCCGCGCCGCCTGCCGTGTGGCCGCGACCGCAGAGCATCAAGGCGTCCGGGTCCTCGGTCCCGCTCTCCGGCGAGGTGACGCTCGTCGCCGACGGCGGAGCCGATCCGTACGCGGTCGAGGCGCTCCGCACCGTGCTGCGCGACGCGGGCGTGCGGTCCGTCCACGAGTCGCTGCCCGGCAGCGGACCCGTCATCCGGTTCGGCGGCGCCGGCGCCGAGGACGCGCTGCGCTCGCTGCGCGCGTCCGAGCGCGCCGATCTCCCGTCCGGCGGCTACCGCATCGCGGTCGGCCGGGTCGCGGGCCGGGACACCGTCGCCGTGGACGGCGTCGGCGACGACGGCCTGTTCCACGCCGTGCAGACGCTGCGTCAGCTGACCGGGGGCGGCCGGATCGCCGGCGTCACCGTCCGGGACTGGCCGGCCGGTGCCGTACGCGGGATGACCGAGGGCTTCTACGGTCAGCCCTGGTCCCAGCAGGAACGGCTCGCGCAGCTGGGCTTCATGGGCCGCACCAAGCAGAACCGCTACCTCTACGCGGCCGGCGACGACCCGTACCGGCAGGCCCGCTGGCGCGATCCCTACCCCGCCGAGCGTCGTGCCGAATTCCGCGCGCTGGCCGAGCGGGCCGCCGCCGAGCATGTGACGCTCGGCTGGGCCGTCGCTCCGGGGCAGTCCATGTGCCTGTCGTCGGACCGCGACGTGAAGGCGCTGACGAAGAAGATCGACGCGATGTGGGCCCTCGGAGTGCGGGTCTTCCAGGTGCAGTTCCAGGACGTCAGCTACAGCGAGTGGCACTGTTCGGCCGACGCCGACACCTTCGGCAGCGGCCCGCAGGCGGCGGCCAGGGCGCAGGCCCGGGTCGTGAGCGCGGTGGCGCGGCATCTCGCGGAGCGCCATCCGGGCTCCGCGCCGCTGTCCATGATGCCGACGGAGTTCTACCAGGACGGGGCGACGGACTACCGCACCGCGCTCGCCGGGGAGCTCGACGAGCGGGTGCAGGTCGCCTGGACCGGGGTCGGGGTCGTACCGAGGACCATCACCGGCGGCGAACTGGCCGGCGCCCGCACGACGTTCCGTCATCCGCTGGTCACGATGGACAACTACCCGGTCAACGACTACGCGCAGGACCGGATCTTCCTGGGCCCGTACACCGGCCGGGACCCGGCGGTCGCCATCGGTTCGGCGGCGCTGCTGGCCAATGCGATGGAGCAGCCGTCCGCGTCCCGGATCCCGCTGTTCACCGCCGCCGACTTCGCCTGGAATCCCAAGGGGTACCAGCCGCAGGAGTCCTGGCAGGCGGCCATGGACGATCTCGCGGGCGGCGACGCCCGCGGCGGGGACGCGCTGCGCGCACTGGCGGGCAACAGCGCGGGGTCCGTCCTGGGCGGTGACGAATCGGCTTACCTGCGGCCGTTGTTCACCGCGTTCTGGAATTCCCGTACGGCCGACGGCGCCCGGGCGCGCGACGAGGCGGCGCGCCGGCTGCGGGCCGCGTTCACCGTGATGCGCGAGACCCCCCAGCGGCTGGCCGGGCTGGCCGACGGGCGACTCGACGCCGAAGTGCGCCCGTGGAGCGAGCAGTTGGCCCGCTACGGCCGGGCGGGCGAGCTGGCCGTCGATCTGCTCCAGGCCCAGGCGCGCGACGACGGGGCGGGCGCCTGGGAGGCCTCGCTGGCCCTGGAACCCGCGCTGAAGGCCGTGAAGACGGGCGGCGCGACGGTCGGCAAGGGGGTGCTCGGCCCGTTCCTCGACCGGGTACGCAAGGAGGCCGACGCCTGGACCGGTTCGGACCGCGACAACGGCACGGTGACCGAGGCCCCGGGCAGCTACACCCTCCGCTTCGGCCGGGCACGCCCGTTGGAGGCCGTCACCGCGATGACGGTGCCCGGCGACGACGCGGCGGCGTCGGGCGCCACGGTCCAGGCCCATGTGCCGGGCGAGGGCTGGCGGAGCCTCGGCGCCCTGTCGGCGCGGGGCTGGACCCAGTCACCGGGCCAGGGCGTGCGGGCGGACGCGGTCCGGATCAGCTGGCCGACCGCCACCCCGGCCGTCACCGGCGCCCCGCCTCTGATCATCCCTCCGCTCGCGGGCACCGCCCCCTCTGCCGGAACGGCCCCCCGGGTGCGCTCGCTGGTGCCGTGGTTCGGCGACGAACCCGCCGCCCGGCTCGATCTCGCACGCGGGGAGACGGACGCCGAGATCGGCGGCAAGCCGCTGCGGGTCGAGGCGCGGCTCTCCGCCCGCCGCCCGGCCGAGGTGCACGGCGCGCTCACCGCGAAGGCGCCCAAGGGCATCAAGGTGCGCGTGCCGAAGCGGACGACCGTGCCACGCGGTTCCCGTACCGAGGTGCCCGTGGAGATCACCGTCCCCGAGGGCACCCCCGCGGGCGAGTACGCGGTGCCGTTCTCCTTCGGCACCGAGGAGACCACCCTCACCGTCCGCGCCTTCCCGCGCACCGCGGGCCCCGATCTGGTGCGCACGGCCACCGCGTCCTCGTCCGGCGACGAGACGGCGGACTTCCCGGCGGCCGCCGCCTCGGACGGCGATCCGAGGACCCGCTGGTCCTCGCCGCCCGAGGACGGTGCCTGGTGGCAGGCCGAACTCCCGGCCCCGGCCAGGATCGGGCAGGTGGTGCTGGACTGGCAGGACGCGTACGCCTCCCGCTACCGCGTGCAGGTCTCCGCCGACGGGCGCACCTGGCGCACTGCGGCCACCGTCCGCAACGGCGGAGGCGGGCACGAATCCGTCCGGATGGACGCGAAGGACACCCGCTTCATCAGGGTCCAGGGCGACGGGCGAGCGACCGAGTACGGCTACTCACTGTGGTCCGTCCAGGCCTACGCCGTGGCGGAGTAGCCGACCGACGGCGAGCGCGAGGAGCCCGGCGGTCCTGATCACCGCGGGCCGGCTCAGGGACGACCCCTGGGCCGGCGCAGCAGCACCGCGCGTCACCCACCCCTCCCCACATTGTCCGCGTCGGAGTATTCACTCAGTACATATATCGAGTATATAGTCACCCCTCATGAGTACCCGTCACATTCTTCTGGGACTGCTTGCCGGAAGTCCCAGCCATGGCTACGACCTCAAACGGCGGTACGACGAACTCTTCCCGCAGGCCCGCCCGCTGGCTTACGGGCAGGTCTACACGACCCTGCAACGCCTGGTGCGGGACCATCTGGCCGCCGTGGAAGGCACCGATTCCGACGGCGGCCCCGAACGCACCCTCTACCGCACCACGGACGAGGGGGCGGCCGAACTCGCCACGTGGACCGAAGGAATCACCCCGCCCGCCCCCTTCGTGACGAATGAGATCTTCGCCAAGGTCGTCATCTCCCTCCTGGTCGCGCGGGCGCAGGGCGCAGACCGGACGTCGGAGGCCGCCACGTACCTCCAGACCCAGCGCGCCGCCCACATGGTGCGCATGCACGAACTGACCAGGCTCAAGACCACACCGGGCGCCGACCTGAGCACCGTCCTCTCGGCCGACTACGCCCTGGCCCATCTGGACGCCGACGTGCGGTGGATGGCCACGACGGCCACCCGTCTCACCACCCTGACCGCGGAGGTCGACGCAGTATGAGCACGCAAGCCGAAAAGCCCGCAGGGGCCGCAGGACCGCTGATCAGGGCCACTGGCCTGACGAAGCGGTACGGAAGGTCGCAGGCCCTGCGTGGCGCGTCGGTCGAGCTCCGGGCGGGCGAGATCCTCGCCGTCACCGGTGCCAGCGGCAGCGGCAAGTCGACCCTGCTGCACTGCCTGGCCGGCATCGTCCGCCCCGACGAGGGCGAGGTCACGTACGGCCGGGAGCGGCTCGACCGGTTGCCGGAGAAGCGGCTCAGCGAGCTGAGGCGCACCGCGTTCGGAGTGGTCTTCCAGTTCGGACAGCTGATCCCCGAGCTCACCGCGCTCGACAACGTGATGCTGCCGCTGATGCTCGCGGGGACGACCCGCGTCGCGGCGCGGGACCGGGCGGACGAGTGGCTGGAACGCTTCGGCGTGCGCGGACAGGCCATGCTGCGGCCCGGCGAGCTCAGTGGCGGCCAGAGCCAGCGGGTGGCGCTGGCCCGGGCGATGGTGACGGGCCCGAAGGCCGTCTTCGCGGACGAACCGACCGGCGCCCTGGACTCACTCGCCGGGGAGCAGGTGATGACCGCCCTGACGCACGCGGCGCGCGAGTCCGGTACCGCGGTCCTGCTCATCACGCACGACGCCCAGATCGCAGCGTACGCGGACCGGGAGGTGTGGCTGCGGGACGGGTCCGTGCACTCCGGCGCCATGCCCTTCGCCGTCCAGGAGGCCGCCCACCATGAGAGCTGACGCGCGCATCGCATGGACCCTGGTCCGCGGGTCGGACCGTCGTGAGTGGTGGCGGATCTCGCTCACCGCGGTGGGCGCCCTGCTCGCCACGGTGTTCGCGCTGGCCGCGATCTCGGTCGCCGCCGTACGGGGGCAGGTGTCGATCCCGTTCGGACACGGCTTGCTGAACCAGCCCGGCGAGCGGGGCGGTGTGGTGGTCGCCCTGCTGCTCCTGCTCGTCCCCGTGCTCGTCCTCCTCGGCCAGTGCGCCCGGATCGGTGCCGTGCACCGCGACCGGCGCATGGCCGGACTGCGGCTCGCCGGGGCGTCCGCGGCGCAGGTGCGGCGCATCAGCGCGCTGGAGTCCGGGCCGGTCTGCCTGGCGGGGTCGGCCGGCGGGCTCGCCGTCTTCGCCGCGGTCCTCTCCGTCCGGGGGCACACCCCGCCCGCAGGGGCCTGGGCCGCGTTCGTCGCCGTCGTGCTCCTCGTGCCGGCGACCGGTGCCCTGGTGAGCCTGCTCGCCCTGCGCCGTGTGGTCGCGTCACCGCTCGGCCACGTGAGCCGGGTGCGGCCGGAGCACGGACGCCGGACGCTGCTGATCCTGTTCCTCGCCATGCTGCCGATCGCCGCCGGGGCGTACGCGCTCGTGGTGCGGGACAGCAGCCCGACCGCGGCGGCGTTCCCGATGCTGGTGTTCGTCCTGGTGTTCCTCACCGGTGGGGGTGCGGTCTGGACGGCCGGGGTGTCAGCCGGCGCCATCGGCAGGCGGCTGGCGGCGAGCGCGAAGAGCCCGGCGGTCCTGATCGCCGCGGGCCGGCTCAGGGACGACCCCTGGGCAGCCGCACGCACCCATGCCGCGCTGCTCCTGGTGACCGTCGTCGGGATCGGCTTCGTGGGGGTGCGGGAGGTGGTGCTCGCCGAACTGCACCGGCGGGCCATCCGCACGCCGGAGGGCATCGGCTTCTACACCAACGGCTTCGACCTCGCCGGGGTGGCGCTCCTGGTGGCCCTGGCCATCAGCCTCTTCGGCCTCGCCGTGGGCACGGCGGAGTCCCTCGCCACCCGCCGCAGGGGCCTCGCCGCCCAGACCGCGGCCGGGGTGCCGCACGCGGTGCTGGCCAGGGCCACGCTCCTGGAGACCGCGCTCCCGCTGGCCCCCGCGGTCCTGCTCGCGGGCGTCGGCGGCATGGCGGTACACCTCGCGTACACCGCCGTCGCCGCGCCCGGCACGGCTCCCTCGATGCTGCCGCTGCTCGTACCCGCGGCGGTGTACGCCGCCTGTCTGCTGGCCGCCGCGACCTCGCTGCCGCTGCTGCGACGCATGGCACACCCGGCAGAGCTGCGGTTCGCCTGACTCCGCGCTCCCAGGAGATACGGAAGCCCGGATCGTCAGGCTGAGATGCCGTCGATCCGGGCCATCGCGTCGTCCGCGCCGAACGGTTGCAAGTAGGGCAGCCAGCGCGGGTCGCGGTGTCCCGTGCCGATGATCCGCCAGGCCAGTCCGGTCGGCGGCGCGGGCTGCTGGTGCAGCCGCCAGCCGAGCTCGGGCAGGTGGCGGTCGGCCTTGACGTGGTTGCAGCGGCGGCAGGCGGCCACCACGTTGTCCCAGGCGTGCTGTCCGCCGCGGCTGCGCGGAATGACGTGGTCGACGCTGGTCGCGGCGGCGCCGCAGTACATGCAGCGCCCGCCGTCCCGGGCGAAGAGCGCCCGGCGGGTCAGCGGGACCGGCCCCCGGTAGGGGACGCGCACGAACCGCTTCAGGCGGACGACACTGGGTGCCGGAACGGCACGGGTCGCACTGTGTATGAAAGCGCCGGACTCCTCGAGGCAGATGGCCTTGTTCTCGAGGACGAGGACGAGCGCGCGGCGGAGCGGTACGACGCCGAGCGGCTCGTACGACGCGTTGAGAACCAGGACATGCGGCACGTGGACGCCTCCTTGTACGCCGGCGGCGCGTGGCTCGCGCCGGGACGATCCGGTCTCAGTCTCCCCTCCTGCCTGGTCATAGCGCCACCACGTGCGGGTAACGGGCCGGAAGGATTTTTCTCCGGGACCCTGCCACCACCACGACGGGACGCGCCGGAACAGGCGCTTCGGGAGTCCGCCCGCCACGATCGCGCCCCTTGTGCGATCGGCCACAGGCCGGCCGGTCTTACCTCTTCCATATCCCCGGGTGAGACGCGTCTCTCCCCTCGATCACGGCAACGGAGCATTGCGCATGCCCCGTTAGTGTGGTTGTTCAGCGCTCGCCCAACCGGAGGTTTCGCCGTGTCCCTGTCCGCCCTGTTGGCCGCAGCCCCGTCGCCCGAGCCCGGTGGCTCACTGGACGAAGCCGCGAAGCAGGCCGGCAACGCCGCGAGCTGGGTCGAGCAGAACTGGTCCACCTGGCTGAACACCGGTCTGCGGATCGTGCTCATCGCCGCCATCGCGATCGCGTTGCGCATCGCGGTCCGCCGGACGCTGACCAAGCTCATCGAGCGCATGAACCGCAGCGCCCAGGCGGTGGAGGGCACCGCACTCGGCGGCCTGCTGGTCAACGCGGAGCGGCGCCGGCAGCGCTCGGAGGCGATCGGGTCCGTACTCCGCTCGGTGGCCTCGTTCCTGATCCTCGGCACGGCCGCCCTGATGATCCTGGGCGCGTTCGAGATCAACCTGGCCCCGCTGCTGGCCTCCGCGGGGGTCGCCGGGGTGGCGCTCGGCTTCGGTGCGCGCAACCTGGTCACCGACTTCCTGTCCGGTGTCTTCATGATCCTCGAGGACCAGTACGGCGTCGGCGACACGATCGACGCGGGGGTCGCCTCCGGCGAGGTCATCGAGGTCGGCCTGCGGGTGACCAAGCTGCGCGGTGACAACGGTGAGATCTGGTACGTCCGCAACGGCGAGGTGAAGCGGATCGGCAACCTCAGCCAGGGCTGGTCCACGGCCGGCGTCGACGTGCAGGTACGTCCCACGGAGGACCTCGACCGGGTCCGTACGGTGATCACCGAGGCCGCCCGGCTGATGGCCAAGGACGACCCGTGGACCGAGCGCCTGTGGGGCCCGGTGGAGATCCTGGGCCTGGACAGCGTGCTGCTCGACTCGATGACGGTCCGGGTGACGGCGAAGACGATGCCTGGCAAGGCCCTGGGCGTGGAGCGCGAGCTGCGCTGGCGCATCAAGCGTGCCTTCGACGAGGCGGGCATCCGCATGGTCGGCGGCATCCCGGCCCAGCCGGACGAGCCCTCGGCCGCCGACCCCACAGCCGCGATGGCCGCGCCCTCGGCGTACGCCTCGGCCACCTCGCCCCAGTCCCTGGCGGCGACCCCGATACCTCCCGCGACGCCGAGCATCACCAAGTAGCGCGGTCGCTCGTACGCCGCACAGCCGAGGGGCACCCCGCGAGGTCTGCGGGGTGCCCCTCGGGCGTGGTCGCCTCCCTCCCGGCCCGGCACGGGTTGTGGACAACTCGATTCGCCGGCGTTCCCGGTGGGCATTGACTGGTCCGTGACGTCCGCCCAGGTAACGCTTTGGCTGCCACCGCGGTGCAGGCCATTGACGCCCCGGCGACGCGCGTCCTACGGTCCTCCCACCGAATAGGAAACTTTCCTAACAGAGGGCAGGTGCAGTGACCATGGCCGGAACCACGCCGGGTACCCCCCGCGTTCTGCGGGCCATGAACGACCGCGCCGCCCTCGATCTGCTGCTGGAGCACGGGCCCCTGTCGCGGACCCGGATCGGCAAGCTGACGGGCCTGTCCAAGCCCACCGCCTCCCAGCTGCTGGCCCGGCTGGAGGCGGCCGGGCTGGTCGTCGCGACCGGGACAGCGGCCGGACGGCCGGGGCCCAATGCCCAGCTGTACGCCGTCAACGCGTCGGCCGCCCACGTCGCGGGACTCGATGTGAACGCCCAGCGGATCGTCGCCGCCGTCGCCGATGTGACGGGTGAGACCGTCGGGGAGTTCGAGCTGCGGACCCCCGGGCGGCGCGCCGACAGCGTGGTGCGACAGGTGACGGAGGCGCTGGACGGGGCGGTCAAGGCGGCGGGACTGACCCGGTCCGATGTGCACCGGGTCGTCATCGGTACGCCGGGCGCGTTCGACCCGGGCACGGGCCGGCTGCGGTACGCCTCGCACCTGCCCGGCTGGCACTCCCCGACCCTGCTGGAGGAGCTGGCGGCCTTCCTGCCGATGCCGGTGGAGTACGAGAACGACGTGAACCTCGTCGCGGTGGCCGAACAGCGGCTCGGCGCGGCGCGGGGACACGACGACTTCGTGCTGTTGTGGAACGAGGAGGGCCTCGGCGCCGCCCTGGTCATCAACGGCCGGCTGCACCGCGGCTTCACCGGCGGTGCCGGTGAGGTCGGTTTCCTGCCGGTGCCCGGCGCCCCGCTGGTCCGCCAGGTCACCAAGGCGAACGCGGGCGGCTTCCAGGAACTGGCGGGCGCCCAGGTGCTCGCCAGGCTGGCCCGCGATCTCGGCATCGACGACGAGGCGGTGCGCGGCCCGGGCACCCATCACGAGATCGCGGCCGAGCTGGTCGGCCGGGCGGCCGCGGCCGTGGAGCAGGACGAGGGCGGGCCCTACGGCCGGCTGCTCGATCTGTTCGCCACCGGTCTGGCCACCGGTCTCGCCTCCATGGTCGCCGTCCTGGACCCCGAGGTCGTCGTGCTGTCCGGTGAGCTGATCGCGCGCGGCGGCGAACCGCTGCGCGGCCGGGTAGCTGCCGAGCTGGCCGAGCTGGCGGCGTCCCGGCCCCGGCTGATCACCGGTGAGGTGACCCACCGGCCCGTCCTGCGCGGCGCGCTGGAGAGCGCGCTCGCCACCACCCGCGACGAAGTGTTCGACACCTCGCGCTGAGCCTCGCTCCGCTCCTCCCCGTACGCCCGCACGCTCCTTCCCCGTACGCCTGCACCCCCCTTCCCCGTCCCAACCCCTCATCGGGAGACACCACCATGTCCGCAAACCGCCGGAAGCCTGCCGTCGCGCTCGCCGCGACCGCCGCGATCGCCCTGTTCGCCTCCGCCTGTACCGGGCAGAGCAGTTCGGGTGCCAGTGATGACGCGTCCAAGGAGACGACCATCAATTTCTGGCACGGCTGGAGTGCCCCGAACGAGGTCAAGGGGATCCGGGCCACGGTCGACGCCTTCGAGAAGGCGCACCCCAACATCCACGTGAAGGTCGTCGGCAACATGACCGACGACAAGATCAACCAGGCGCTGCGCGCGGGCGGTTCCAAGGCGCCGGACGTCGTCTCGTCGTTCACCACGAACAACGTGGGCAAGTTCTGTTCGTCGAAGGCCTTCGTCGACCTCAACCCGTTCCTGAAGAAGGACGGGATCGACGCGGACGCGACCTTCCCGAAGGCGATGAACGAGTACACCCAGTTCGACGGGGTGCGCTGCACGGTGCCGCTGCTGGGTGACGCGTACGGCCTGTACTACAACAAGGACGCGTTCGAGGACGCCGGGATCACGAGCCCGCCGAAGACCTGGTCCGAGTTCGCCGCCGACGCCGAGAAGCTGACGAAGACCAAGGGCGACTCGTACGAGCAGCTCGGCTTCATGCCGAACTACCACGGCTACGAGTCGACGACCGAGCACTATCTCGGTGGCTGGAACCCGACGTACTTCGACGCCGACGGCAAGTCGAACATCTCCAGGGACCCGGCGTTCGCCGCGATGCTCACCAACCAGAAGAAGCTGGTCGACTCGCTCGGCGGCTACCAGAAGCTGGAGAAGTTCCGGACGGGCTTCGGTGACGAGTGGGGCGCGAAGCACCCCTTCCACACCGGCCAGGTGGCCATGCAGCTGGACGGTGAGTGGCGGCTCGGCATGGCCGAGGACACCAAGCCGGAGTTCGAGATCGGGGTGGCCCCGATGCCCGTCGCGGACGACGAGGCGGACACGTACGGCAAGGGCTATCTGACCGGGACCATCGCCGGGATCGCCGCCACCTCCGAGAAGCAGAACGCCGCCTGGGAGCTGGTGAAGTTCATGACGACCGATACCGACGCGGTCGTGAACTTCGCCAACGCCATCCACAACGTGCCGTCCACGCTGGCCGCGCTGAAGTCGCCGAAGCTGAAGTACGACCCGCGCTTCAAGACCTTCCTGGACATCGCCGCCAACCCGAAGTCCACCACCACCCCGCCCTCGGTGAACGGCGGCGCGTACCTGGTGTCCCTGCAGAACCTCGGCTTCGACGTCGAGAAGGGCACCCAGAAGGACATCGCGGCGGGGCTGGAGAAGACCGCCAAGGAGATCGACGCCGCGATCGACCAGGCGAAGTAGGGCCGACGGGATGAGCACGTACACACTTCGTTCGAAGCGCCGTCGCTCGGCGCTCCGGACGGCGGCCTTCATGTCGCCGTGGCTGATCGGGTTCTGCGTCTTCTTCGCCTACCCGCTGATCTCCACGCTCTACTTCTCCTTCACCAGCTATGACGGCTTCACCGCCCCGGAGTTCAGCGGGCTGAAGAACTGGGCGTTCGTCTTCAACGACTACCCGCTGTTCTGGCCGGCGTTGCGCAACACGCTCTGGCTGGTCGTGGTCATGGTCACCTGCCGGGTGGTGTTCGGGCTCGGCGTCGGCCTGCTGATCACCAAGATCAAGACGGGGGCCGGCGTCTTCCGGACGCTCTTCTACCTGCCCTACCTGGCCCCGCCGGTCGCCGCCACGCTGGGCTTCGTCTTCCTGCTCAACCCGGGTACCGGACCGGTGAACTCGATCCTGGGCGATCTAGGGATGGGGACCCCGGGCTGGTTCACCGACGCCACCTGGTCCAAGCCGGCGCTGACGGCCCTCGCGGTGTGGGGGGTGGGCGACCTCATGGTGATCTTCATGGCCGCGCTCCTCGACGTACCGAAGGAGCAGTACGAGGCGGCGGAGCTGGACGGGGCGTCCCCTTTCCAGCGGTTCCGCTTCGTCACGCTGCCGAACATCTCCCCGATCATCATGTTCGCCGTGGTCACCGGCATCATCCAGACGATGCAGTACTACACCCAGCCCTTGGTGGCCGGGAAGGTCGCCTCGGGTGTCATGGGCGGCTCCGGGCAGCAGTTCGAGCCGGGCTATCCCGACAAGTCGACTCTGACGCTTCCGCAGCTGGTCTACAACCTCGGATTCCAGCGCTTCGACTACGGCTCCGCCTGTGTGGTCGCGCTCGTTCTCTTCGTCCTCGCCATGGCGTTCACCGCATTGCTGATGCGGCGCCGCGGCGGACTGATCCAGGCAGGTGAGTGACGTGGCGCAGGTTCTCGACACCCCGAAGGCCGTCGGCCCGGTGAGTGACCCCGTCACCCCGGCCGAGCGGGTCGCACGCCGCAAGTCGCTGCTGCACTGGATCGCCGTGCACTCGCTCGGCGTCGCGGCCGCGCTCTTCTTCGTGCTGCCGTTCGTCTTCCTCTTCCTCACCTCGCTGATGAGCGACCAGCAGGCACTGACCCGCGACCTGTGGCCGCACCCCTTCGAGTGGAGCAACTACAGGGAGGTGTTCGACACCCCGGGCTTTCTGACCTGGTGGCGGAACACCCTGCTGTACGCGGGCCTGGGCACCGTCCTCACGGTCGTGTCGTCGCTGCCCGTGGCGTACGCGCTCGCCAAGTTCCGCTTCCGCGGCCGGCACCTGTCGCTGATGCTCGTCATCTCGATGATGATGCTGCCGCCACAGGTCGTCGTCATCCCGATGTACCTGTTCTGGGCCAAGCAACTGGACATGTCCGGCACGCTCTGGCCGCTGATCATCCCGATGGCGTTCGGCGACGCGTTCTCCATCTTCCTGCTGCGGCAGTTCCTGCTGACCATCCCCAACGAGTACCTGGACGCGGCGAAGGTGGACGGCTGCGGCGAGTTCCGCACCCTGCTGCGCGTCGTGATCCCGATGGCCAAGCCGGGCATCGCCGCCGTCGCCCTCTTCCAGTTCTTCTACGCCTGGAACGACTACTTCGGCCCCCAGATCTACGCCTCCGAGAACCCGGCGGCCTGGACGCTGAGTTACGGACTGGAGTCCTTCAAGGGCGCACACCACACCGACTGGAACCTGACCATGGCCGCGACCGTTCTGGTCATGGCCCCTGTGATCGTCGTCTTCTTCTTCGCACAGAAGGCATTTGTCGAGGGCGTCACACTGACCGGAGTAAAGGGCTGATTGATGAAGCTCGCAGTAGTGGGTGGCGGGTCCACCTACACACCTGAACTGATCGACGG
>NZ_JBEXXX010000061.1:0-33351 GCF_040630635.1 Streptomyces sp. NPDC005761
CCACCTATATATACACCCCCTCCCAACCACTCTTACCCTACCCCCCCCTCTCCCTATCACTCCCCCCACCCTGCCGCGGCGCCCCCACGCGGGGGCGCCGCTCCTGCGCTGTCCCGGCCCTACCACTCGACGGGCAGGCGCCTGACACCCCGCATCACCCGGTTGGTGTTCCACTCGACCTCTTCGGCCGGCACCGCAAGCCGCAGTCCCGGCAGCCGGCGCACCAACGTCTCGATGACCGAGCGGAGTTCCAGCCGGGCGAGCGGGGCGGCGGGGCAGTGGTGGGCCCCGTGCCCGAACGCCACGTGCGGATTGACCGTCCGGTGGAAGTCCAGTTCCTCCGGGTGCTCGAAGACGGTCCCGTCCCGGTTGGCGGCGTCGTTCTGCGCGACCACCGCGTCCCCGGCACGTATCAACTGCCCGGCGAGCCGGAAGTCCTCCACAGCGATCCGGGAGAACGGGGCCACGCTGGTGGCCAGCGGTGTGTAGCGCAGCAGTTCCTCGACCGCTGAGGGCACCAGTGCGGGGTCCTCGACCAGGGACTCCCACAGCAGGGGCCGGGAAAGCAGGGTGTAGAGGAAGTTGCCGGTCTGGTTGGCGGTCGTCTCGTGCCCCGCGGTGAGCAGGTCCACGGCGAAGACGGCGAGTTCGCTCTCGGTCAGCCGGTCGTCACCTTCGCGCGAGGTGACGAGACGGCTCAGCAGGTCGTCGCCGGGCTCGGCGATCCGCCGGGCGATCAGCTCCCTCAGATAGGCGTCGAGGCTGTCCCGAGCGTCCTGGATGGTGGCGGGATCGGCGACGGTCAGCGCCATCATCGCGTCGGTCCACTCGCGAAACCGCCCGCGGTCCTCGACCGGCACGCCGAAGGTCTCGCAGATGACCGTGATGCCCATGGGCCAGGCCAGCCGGGTGGCCAGGTCGGCGGGGGACCCCGACTCCTCCAGGTCGTCCACGAGCGCGTCGATGATCGCCTGCACCCGCGGCTGGACCGCTCCCACCTGACGTGCGGTGAACGCCTTCGCGGCGAGCCGGCGAAGGCGGGTGTGGTCCGGCGGGTCCATGCTGAGGAGGGAATCGGCCTGCTGGATCAGGGGACTGGAGCGCGGGACGTCCTTGCCGACCGCGGCGGCCCGGCTCAACCGGGGGTCGGCCAGCGCTGCGCGTACATCCGCGTACCGGGTCACCATCCAGGCGTCCCCGCCGTGCGGCATCGTGACCCGGGCCACGGGCTCATCCCGGCGCAGACCGGCGTAGGCCGGATCGAGGTCGAGACGTTCGGAGGTGAAGCCGGAGGCGTGGTAGGGGCAGGCGGACGGTGCATTCGAATGCTCGGAATCGGTCGTCGTCATCGGACGGTCTCCGTCTGTGAGGTGAACCAGCACGCGGACCCTGCCGACTCTAGATTCGGCCCTTTTCCGTCTCGGTCAGGCGATTCACCGCATCTCGACAATTCGTTGTCAGGGAAAGGAAAACCGGGGGGTGGGCGGCGGGCAGCCGGAGGGCGGGGACGCCCTCCGGCCCGCTGTGGCCTCTCACTCGTGCCCGACTCTGAACCCCACCCCGCGGACCGTCCGTATCCAGCTGCTCCGCCCCAACTTGCTGCGCAGGGAGCTGACATGGGTGTCGACGGTGCGGGTCGCCCGGGGTCCGAGCAGATGCGGCATCGGGTCCTCCCAGATCTCCGTCATCAGCCGCTGCCGGCTGACGACGCTCTCCGAGTGCCGGGCGAGGTAGTAGAGCAGATCGAATTCCTTGCGGGTGAGATCGACGGGGCTCCCGCGCAGCAGGACCTCGCGCGATGCGGCATCGATGCGCAGCGTGCCGATCGACAGCACCGTCAGGGGTTCCCGCGGACCTCCGGGACGGGTACGCCGACGGCGGGTCACGGCATCGATGCGTGCCACCAGTTCGCGGAATTCGTAGGGCTTGTCGAGGCAGTCGTCGGAGCCCGCCCGGAGCCCCAGGACCCGGTCGAGTTCGCTGCCGTTGTCGGTGAACGTGATGATCGGTGTGTCCGCGTCCTCGCGGATACGCCGGCAGACTTCCAGGCCGTCGATGTCGGGCAGGTCGAGGTCGAGCAGGACGATGTCCGCACCACGGTGTGCGTCCAGTGCCGTCGCGCCGTTGCCGACGGAGGTCACGTCGTACCCGTGGCGTTCGAGCGCCCGGGACAGTTCGCCGCTGCTGGTGTGTGAGTCCTCCACCACGAGAATCTGCACGATGTCTCCCTTGATCCGATCGAGTACGCGCACGCAGTCGATGTTCTCTGCGGAGCCCCGGATCCGATGGCACGTGTCGACGGTCTTAAAGAAGCGTTCACGGAGGTTCATGAGCGCTTCGCGAACACCGACCGCATCTGCCGAGCTACATCAACTCAAGGCGTAACAAGCTGAGTTGACGCACCGTATGCCTGGAGGAAGGTCCGGACCGCCGACTGTGCCACCTGGTGGATCTCCGCCTCGGGCACGGCTCGGGTGCCGAGCTGGGACCGGGCCTCCATCGGGCCGGTCAGCAGGGCGAGGAAGTGTTCGGCCGCCTCCGCCGGATCGCAGGGCCTCAGCCGGCCGGACAGGACCAGCCGGGCCAGCCGGTCGGCCAGCGCTTCCTTGAGCCGGCTCGCACCTCGTCCCCAGACGATCTCCAGCAGATCGGGAAACTGGGTGATTTCCGCGTAGAGCAGGCGCCGCAGCGCCCATGACTGCTCGTTGCAACATCGCAACAGCAGCTGGTGCGCCAGAACTTCGAGCCGGTCGGTCGTGTCGTCATCCGCTGTGGCGGCGTCCGGTCCCGCCCCGCTCCCGGCGGAGAACAGGTCGACGACGGCAAGGTTCTGCGCCATGACGTCGTCGGCCGCGGCCTCCATCGCGCTGCGGAAGACGTTCTGCTTGTCGCCGAGATGGTTGTACACGGTGTGCTTGGCGACTCCCGCGACCTCGGCGATCTCCTCCATGCAGGCGCGGGCGTAGCCCCGTTGCGCGAACACGGTGAAGGCGGCGCCGAGGATGGCCTGCCGCTTGTCGATGCGGCCGCGCGACGGGGGCTTGGGGGTACTCGTTCCGCTCACCCCGCCATCGTACCCACCCGACCCGAAAAGTGCACTGGCTAGTGCAATTAAGTAGGCCGCCGCGTTGATAATGGTCTTTCCAGTGCCATACGCTGCACTCGCCAGTGCAATTATCGCTCGACCTCACGGGAGACAGCCATGACGCATGCACAGGACGAACGTCTGGATCCCGCCCTGCGGCGGCTGATCGGCGTGATCCTGTTAGGCGGGATCATGGGGATCCTCGACGGCTCGATGATCGCCGTCGCGGCCGACACTCTCGCCCACGAATTCGACACGTCGCTGTCCACCATCAGCTGGGTGTCCACCAGCTATCTGCTCGCGCTCACCGTCTCGATCCCCGTCACCACGTGGGCGGTCGACCGGTTCGGCGGACGCCGCCTGTGGCTGCTCGGCCTGGTCGTCTTCCTGGCCGGCTCGGTCGCATCCGGCCTCGCCTGGAACGCCCCCAGCCTCATCGTCTTCCGCATCGTGCAGGGACTCGGTGCCGGACTGCTCGACCCGCTGATGCTCACTCTGCTCGCCCGGGCCTCGGGACCTGCCCGTGCCGGACGCGTGATGGGTCTGATGGGCGTCGTCGGCTCCAGCGGCCCGGTGTTCGGCCCGGTCGTCGGCGGCATCATCCTCCAGGGCGCCGACTGGCGCTGGATGTTCCTGGTCAACGTGCCCATCGGTCTCGTCGCCCTGGTACTCGCCCTCAAACACCTGCCCGCGGACACCTCGGCCGAGAAGTCGTCCGCAGGCAAGCTCGACCTCCTCGGGCTCGCCCTCATCGGCCCCGGAGTCGCGGCCGGCGTCCTCGCCCTGTCGCAGGCAGCCGAGCAGGCCGCTTTCGCCGTCCCGTCGGTCCTCGTACCGCTCACCCTGTCCGTCCTGCTGCTGGGCGGATACGCGTTCCACGCCCTGCGCCGGCCGGGCGCGGGCAGGGCCGCCCCCCTCATCGACCTGCGCCTGTTCAGGCGCGGCAGCTTCGCCGCCAGCGTCACGGTCGGCTCGCTCGTCGGCCTCGCCACGTTCGCCAGTCTCTTCGCGCTCCCCCTCTACCACCAGCAGGTCCAGGGGCACGGCACCTTCGAGGCTGCTCTGTTGCTCGCCCCGCTCGGCATCGGCTCCGCCCTGTCCATGCCGCTGGCCGGCCGCCTCTCGGACCGGGTCGGTTCACGGAGCCTGGTACGGGCGGGCGGCGCACTCGCGCTGCTGAGCGCCCTCGCCTTCACCCGCATCGGGGCGGACACGTCCGAGGTGTGGCCGGCGGTCGCCGCGTTCACCATCGGTGTGGGTCTCGGCGCGGTGGGCGCGCCCACGATCGCCTCGCTCTACCGCACCCTGCCCGCGCACCTGGTCCCGCAGGGAAGCTCGGTGCTCTACATGCTCAATCAGCTCGGGGCATCGATCGGTATCGCGCTCGTCGCGCTCGTGATGCAGACCGCGGGCGACGGAGACCCGGTCCGCGGATTCCACGCCGCCTACTGGACCGTGTCCGTGGTGCTCGTGCTCGTGCTTGCGGCTGCGACCCTGCTCCCCGGCCGCCCCGCATCCGCACCGGCCGGGGAGGCCGCTCATCCGGAGCCCCAGGGCGACGAGGCCGCGTCCGCCGGGATTCCCGCATCCGTCCGCACGCCGGGAGACGCCACGTGAACACCCTCGTCATTGCCGGGGGAACCGACGGTATCGGCCGCGCACTCGCCGAGCTGTACCTCCACCGGGGCGACACCGTCGTCGTCATCGGCCGGAACCCCGAAAAGGGCAGGCGCTTCCTCGACGAAGCGCGCGCGGCCGGCGCCGCCGAACGGGCCGTCTTCGTCACGGCCGACCTCAGCCTGCTCGCGGAGACCTCCCGGGCCGCCGAGGAGATCGGTGCCGCCTTTCCCGTGATCGACGCGCTGGTGTTCTGCGCCCGTCACTACCGCTCCCGCCGCACGGAGACCACCGAGGGGTACGAGGAGAACTTCGCGCTGTTCTACCTGAGCCGGCACCTGCTGGGCCAGGCCCTTGCCGAGCCGCTCTCCCGGGCGCGGCACCCGGTTGTCGTGAACGTGGCCGGACCGGGTGCCGGACTCGAAGTCGTCCGGTGGGACGATCTCCAGCTCAGCCGCCAGTACCACGGCGGCGCGGCGCTCGGCCAGGGCGGAAAGCTCAACGACCTGCTGGGCGTCAGCTATGCCGAGCAGCACGGGCCGGCCGGGATCCGCTACGTACTGATCCATCCCGGCGTCACCGCCACGGGCTTCTCCGGGGAGTACGACGCCGAGACGCTGCCCCACATCCGGTCGATGCAACGGCACGCCAAGCCTGTCGAGGCCGCGTTGCCGCCGATCGTCGACGCCATCGACAAGCCGCCGGCCGAAGCGCTCAGTGCCTTCGTCGAAGGCCGTCGCATTCCGGTCGGCACCAGCGGCTTCGAACCGGCGGCCGCGCGCCGGCTGCGCGACCTCACCGACCTTCTCCTTGCACGGAGTTGACACTCCTGACGAAGACCTGCAACGGCGGCTCTGGGAAACGGAATTGCCGCGAAGGAGACTGAGGAGGCACCCGCCTCCTCAGCTCCCCGCCGCTACCGAATCCCAGGAGCCCGCATCATGTCCTACGTGTCCGCCGACCCCGTACGGGCCGCCCTCGACGATCCGCGCAGCGCGGCCGTCCTCGTCACGACCTTCGCCACCCGCGGACCGGACGACACCCGGCGGACGGCCGGACAGGCCGTCGCCGACGCGCTTCGCGGACCCTGGCCCGAAGGGCTCCTCTCTTTGACCGTCTACACCAGCGGCGACGACGACTCCGTCCTCACATACGCCCAGTGGTCCGCCGAGGACCGGCTGCCGTCCCCCGTCGGACCGGCCGGAGCGGGCGCCGTCTCCCGGGCGTTCCGCCACTACCGGGCGGTCCGCGGCACCGCGGTCGAGGAACCGGCGCCCGTCCCCCAGTCGTTCCCGGCGGCGTTCTTCCCGGCCGAGAGCGAGCAGGCTGCCCGTGCGTGGCTCGACGGGCTGCTGGCGGGGGAGGAGCGGACCGAGGGCGAGGACCGCGCCTACCCCGGAGCCATTGCCGCGCATCTCCACATCGCCGTCGACGGCGGCCAGGTGCTCAGCTTCTCCGAGTGGGTCGCCGAGGGGCCGGCCGTCGAGCACATCGAGGCGGTCTGGGCACCGGTACTCAAGGAGTTCGGCGGCACCGGCACCCTCTACCGACACCACCGCACCCTCCTGCCCGGCAGCACCGCCGTCCCGGAATGAGGGGGCCGGGCCGGTGACGGTCGCCTTCCTGTCGGCGGCTCCCGAGGCGTGGCCGGCGGGTGACCGGCCACGCTGGAATTCCCACGGCTGACGGACGCTCTCTCGCCGACGCCATCGTCCGCTGCGGGTCGACGCCTGAGCCCCCTCAGCCGACGGAGAGTACGGGCTCAGGCCCGGGAAGTCCGGAAGGATCCCCCCACGACGTGGGCTCGCTGTCGCACCGCTGCTTGCCTGTGAGTCGCGCCCGGGCCTCGGACCGGGGCGACCGCGCATTGCGCCCTGTCACGCCCGCCCGTCCGAGCCTCGGCCTGTTCCGTTCGGTCAGCTCGTGGCGCGTACCGCGTCCAGGATGAGGGCGGCGACCTCCTTCGGCCGGGACACGGCGACGGCGTGCGACGCACCCTCGATCTCCACGACGGTCGCCCCCGCCCGCTTGGCACCGAACCGCTCGACCGCTGGGTTGATCGCGTGGTCGGCGCCGGCCACCAAAGCCCAGGAGGGCTTGGTCTTCCACGCGGCAGCGGAAGCAGTCTCCTCGAACGCTGCGGCAGCCAGCGGACGCTGCGTCACCGCCAGGACCTTGGTCACGTCGGCGGGCAAGTCGGCGGCGAAGACGTCCGGGAAGGCCTCGGGCGCGATGGTGACCTCGACCGCGGAATCCACGCCCTCGACGGGGTACGTCCACTGCTTCAGGTTGCTCACCAGCGGGCTGTCGGGGAACCGGCCCTGCAGTTCGCCGAGGCTCTCGCCCTCTTCGAGGACGTAGGCAGCCACGTAGACCAGACCGACGACGTTCTCGGTGGTGCCGGCGACGGTGATGAGCGCACCGCCGTACGAGTGGCCGACCAGGACGACCGGACCGTCGATCCGGGCAGCCACGGAGGCGACGTACGCGGCGTCGGAGACCAGTCCGCGCAACGGGTTGGGCGGCGCGATCACCGGGATGCCGTGACTCTGCAACTCGGCGATGACCCCGGACCAGCTGGCCGCGTCGGCGAAGGCTCCGTGGACGAGAACGACGGTGGGAGTGGAAGTAGTCATGTCAGGGTTCTCTCTTCGCGTTCAGGCGGTGTGGAGGGCGGCGCGCAGGGTGTCGACGGCCAGCGTGATGGCGGTCGCTGCGGCGTGGGTCTCGCGCAGGGCGTTGAGCATCACGAAGTCGTGGATGACGCCCTGGAACCGCACGGCGGTGGTGGGCACGCCGGCCTCACGGAGCTTGGCCGCGTACGCCTCGCCCTCGTCGCGCAGGACGTCGGCCTCGCCGGTGACGACCAGGGCCGGGGGCAGTCCGGTGAGCTGCTCGGTGGTGGCACGCAGCGGAGACGCGGTGATCTCGGCGCGCTGCGCCTCGTCGGTCGTGTACTGGTCCCAGAACCACTGCATGCCGTCGCGGCGCAGGAAATAGCCGGTGGCGAACTGGTGGTAGGAGCCGGTGTCGAAGGCCGCGTCGGTAACCGGGTAGAACAGCACCTGCTGGACGAGGGATACGTCGCCGCGTTCCTTCGCCATCAGTGTCAGGGCGGCGCTCATGTTGCCGCCGACGGAGTCCCCAGCCACGGCCAGCCGCGAGCCGTCCAGGTACTTGGAGGCACCTTGCCGGACGACCCACTGGGCGACCGCGTAGTTCTGCTCGATGGCGACCGGGTAGCGGGCCTCCGGCGACAGGTCGTACTCGGGGAAGACCACGGCGGCACCCGCGCCGACGGCGAGTTCCCGCACCAGACGGTCGTGGGTGTGGGCGTTGCCGAACACCCAGCCCGCACCGTGGATGTAGATGATCACCGGGAGAGTGCCCTCCGCACCGGCGGGCCTGACGATCCGCGCGCGGACACTGCCCGTCGGCCCGCCCGGGACGGTGATCCACTCCTCGTCGACCGCGGGCTTGTCGATCTCGCCCGACTGCACCTCGTCGACGGCCTTGCGTCCCTCCGCCGGGGGCAGGTCGAACAGGTACGGCGGATTGGCGGTCGCCGCCGCGAAAGCGGCTGCTGCGGGCTCCAGCACCGGCTGGACGGGCTCGACAGCTTCGGACATGTGAGTCTCCTGGAATGTTCATGGGGGCGCCGGTCCTTCCGGCAATACGGCCAGGATCCCGCGAGGGTGTTCCGAAGCCGTTGTCCGTCACGCTAGGACCGCCGGCCGCACTGCGATTGCCCACGGGTGCACCGCTGCTGTGCTCGTAGCGCACGGAGTCTTCCTGCCCTCTCCATCACATTCAGCGAATGCATGCGTGCGTGCACTGTGAGGCCAAATCCTGTGCACTGGCAGGACATGGGGGTGCGTCTGTCGTGTCTATCGTGATGGCGAAGAAACCGCGGCCGGCACACACAGGGCCTGCCCTCGCCATAGGGGCACGGCGGGTGTCGGCGGAATTCGCTCGGTTCGATTCGCGTAAACAGACATTCGAGCACGCTGAATCGCCAAGGTCCGCCGCCACAGGCATGACTTGAATCCAAATCGCATTTCCCGGAGGGGCTGTCAAGAGATGTCACCCATGCCCGTCGGCGGACTGGTTCCGCATGCCATCGACAATGCCGCGGACCTCATCGTCCGCAACGCGAAGATCCACACCGGCGACCCGAGCCGCCCCCATGCTGAGGCGCTCGCCATTCGCGACGGCGTCATCACGGTCGTCGGTGACGACAAGGACGTGGCTCCCCACGTCGGCGTGGGCACGAAGGTGGTCGACGCGCTCGGACGACGGGTGATCCCCGGCCTCAACGACTCCCACCTGCACGTGATTCGCGGGGGCCTCAACTACGTACTGGAACTGCGCTGGGACGGGGTGCGCAGCCTGCGGCAGGGCCTGGCGATGCTGCGTGAGCAGTCCGCTCGTACGCCCAAGGGCCAGTGGGTCCGGGTGGTGGGCGGCTGGTCGGCCGAGCAGTTCGCCGAACGCCGGCTGCCGACCGTCGCCGAACTGAACGCCGCCGCCCCCGACACCCCGGTGTTCGTCCTGCACCTGTACCAGTCGGCCGTGCTGAACCGGGCGGCGCTCAAGGCCGCCGGATACACCAGGGACACACCCGACCCCAAGGGCGGCCAGATCGTGCGGGGCCGGGACGGGGAGCCGACGGGCATGCTGCTGGCCGCTCCCAGCGCCCTCATCCTCTACTCGACCCTGGCCAAGGCGCCGGTGCTGGAGGGCGAGGACAAGAAGATATCGACCCGTCATTTCCTGCGCGAGCTGAACAGATTCGGCCTGACCTCGGCGATCGACGCCGCCGGCGGATTCCAGAACTTCCCCGACAACTACAGCACCGTCGTCGAACTGGCCAAGGCCGGACAGCTGTCGCTGCGTATCGCCTATCACCTCTTCCCGCAGACAGCGGGCCAGGAGATCGACGACCTCACCCGATGGGTCGAAATGGCCCGCCCCGAGGACGGGGACGAATGGCTGCGCCTCAACGGCGCGGGCGAGAACCTCACCTGGGCGGCGGCGGACTTCGAGAATTTCGCCCAGCCGCGTCCGGAACACGCACCTGATTACGAGGTGGAGTTCGAGAAGGCAGTGCGCCTGCTCATGGAGAACGGGTGGGGGTTCCGGCTCCACGCCACGTATGACGAGACCATCCGCCGCGATCTCGCGGTGTTCGAGAAGCTCGCCGCGGAAGGGCTCTTCCCGGCCGGAAACCGATGGCTGTTCGATCACGCGGAGACCGCCTCTCCGGACAGCCTCGACCGCATCGCCGCACTCGGCGGCGCGATGTCGGTGCAGAACCGTCTGTCCTTCCAGGGCGAGGCGTTCGTACGCCGTTACGGCCCCGGCGCCGCCGCGGACGCCCCGCCCATCCGGGCCATGCTGGACCGCGGCCTGACCGTGGGCGCCGGCACCGATGCCACCCGGGTCTCCACATACAACCCCTGGGTCGCCCTGCACTGGCTCGTCAGCGGCCGCACTGTCGGCGATCTGGCGCTCCGCCCGCCGACGAACCGCGTCGACCGGCAGACGGCGCTGGCGATGTTCACGCGCGCCGGCGCCGCGCTGACCGGCGAGGACGAGGTCAAGGGTCGGCTCCGGCCGGGATTTTACGGGGACCTGGCGGTCCTGTCCGAGGACTACTTCGCCGTGCCTGATCCGGACATCGCACACATCGAGTCACTGCTGACGGTGACCGGCGGCCGGATCGTCTACGCCGCCGGCGAGTACGAAGGGCTCGACGAGGAACTTCCCCCCGTCAGCCCGGCCTGGAGCCCGGTGACGCACTTCGGCGGCTACCAGGCATCCCGCCGGGCAGGCCTTCCCGGCGCCCAGCAGGCGGAGTTGCTCGGCCAGGCCATCGCCGAATCGGAGCAGCACCGCCAGTGGCGCATCGCGCGCGGCCACACCACGGACGCCGTGAGCACCTCCTTCGACCCCTGCTTCGACCTCTGAACTCCCGGAAGGGGCCGGGCCCTTGTGCCGCCCCTTCCGGGACGCCCACCCGCTCCGTCCACCGGACGGTTCTTCCCACGGTCCGGACAGCAGTCCGCGCCACCCCTGACAAGAAGGACTCACGATCATGGTCAACATCGCCGAGGTCACCGCGGCCCCCAGCCCCGACCTGCTCACCCCCGACAACAGCGCCGTGCTGTTCGTGGACCACCAGCCGCAGATGTTCTTCGGCACCGGCAGCGGCGACCGCACCGCGATCATCAACTCCACCGTGGGCCTGGCGAAGGCCGCGAAGGCGTTCGACGTCCCGGTGGTCCTGAGCACCGTGGCCGCCGAGTCGTTCTCCGGCCCGATCATGCCGCAGCTGGCGGCCGTCTTCCCCGACCAGAAGACCATCGACCGCAGCACGATGAACGCCTGGGAGGACGTCGCCTTCGTCGAGGCGGTCAAGGCCACCGGACGCAAGAAGCTCGTCATCGCCGGCCTGTGGACCGAGGTCTGTGTCGTCCTGCCCGCGCTCTCTGCCATCGCCCAGGGCTACGAGGTCTACGTGGTCACCGACGCCTCCGGTGGTGTCAGCCCGCAGGCCCACGAGCACGCGATCCAGCGCATGGTGCAGGGCGGCGCGATCCCGGTCACCTGGGTGCAGGTGCTCCTCGAGCTCCAGCGCGACTGGGCCCGCACCGAGACGTATGCCGCCGTGAGCGACGTGGTCAAGGAGCACGGCGGCACCTACGGCCTCGGCATGGTCTACGCGCAGGCCGTCATGGGCGCCCACGCCGCCGGCTGATCCCCCCGCCGGCACGGAAACGTCAGGAACAGGCAGGAACACGATGGACGCTGGACTGTTGATCCTCCGGCTGGTGATGGGGTTGCTCATCGCCGGGCACGGTGTGCAGAAAGTGAGTTTCCGGCTCGGAGGCAACGGACTGGCGGGCGGGACCGAGGAGTTCCGCCGCGACGGATTCCTCGGCGGCCGGCTGACCGCCCTCGCCGCGGGGGCCGGTCAGATCGGCTCCGGCCTGTTCCTGGCCGCCGGCCTGCTCACACCCCTGGCGGCGATGGCCGCGATGGGTGTGATGACGGTGGCGGGCACCGTGAAGTGGCCCAAGGGGCTGTGGGTCCAGAACGACGGTTACGAGTACCCCCTCGTCCTTGTCGTCGTCTCCGCCGCACTGGCCCTCATCGGACCCGGACGGTGGTCCGTGGACCACGCACTGGGCGTCACCCCCTGGCCGGTGGGGGGCGCCGTCGCCGCGATCGTGATCGGGCCGGCAAGCGCCGTGCTCACCCGCGTGGTGCTGCACCGGCCGTCCACCACAACGGAAGGAAAGTGATATGCCCAGGCTGCTGAGTGACGTGGTCCGAACCCTGATACCGCGCGGAGAGGAACGTCACGGCCCGCTGCCTCCCCTGCTGCTGGTCCTGACGGTGGTCACCGGACTGATCGACGCTGTGAGCTTCCTGGCGCTCGGTAACGTCTTCGTCGCCAACATGACCGGCAACGTGGTCTTCCTGGGGTTCGCCCTCGGCGGCGCCGAGAGTCTTTCCGCGCTCGCGTCCGTCGTCTCGTTGGCCGCGTTCCTCATCGGCGCGCTCGCGGGAGGCAGGATCGGCACGCGGTTCGCCATGCACCGCGGGCACATGCTGCGCACGGCGACGGCCATACAGACGTTCCTGGTAGCGGTCGCAGTGGTGGTCGCCGCCGTGTCGGACGGCCGGGTCACGACCGACGTCCGGTACACCCTGATCGTGCTCCTGGGGCTCGCCATGGGTTTGCAGAACGCGGTCGCCCGGCGCCTCGGCGTCCCGGACCTCACGACGACCGTCCTGACTCTGACCCTGACGGGCCTGGCCGCGGACTCCACTCCGGCCGGCGGCGAGGCGCCCCGCCCCGGCCGGCGGATCCTCTCCGTGCTGGCCATCTTCCTCGGCGCCATCGCCGGAGCCCTGCTCGTCCTGCACGGCCATCTCGTCCTCACCCTGGCCGTGACGCTGGTGCTGCTCGCGGTCACCTCCGTGACCACCCATCGTCTTTCGACCGCCGATGCCACCTGGATCCGGCCGCGGCCCTGAGCAGCGCACAGGCCCACCGGCGCCGAAGGAACACACCCCGTGCGCCGGTGGTCGACATCGACCGGTGGGCCGGTCCGGATTCCACACGACAACAGCCACCCGGCACATGCGAAGTACGCCGGAGTCGACGCGTCGGCACCGATCCCGCATGGGCAGGCATGAGGCTCGCACCATCCTCCGCACCGTCACGGACGCCGAAGCCGGATTCGCCGTGGGCGCCGCCGGCGGCGCGCGTCTTCCCCGCACTTTGGGCCGCTCACCCGCACCAACCGAAAGGATCCAGATCCCGATGAACCTTCCTTCCGCCACTTTGACCGTCGAGCGAGTGGACGACCGGCACCGATACGAAATCCTCGTCGACGGGCAGCGTGCCGGCCTGACCGCCTACCGCGACCGTGGTGAGCAGCGGGTTTTCCACCACACAGAAGTCGGCGACGCCTACGCCGGCCAGGGGCTGGCCTCGCAGCTGGTACACGCGGCCCTCACCGACGTACGCGAGTCCGGCAAGCGCATCGTGCCGGTCTGCCCCTACGTGGCCAAGTACCTGCTCGGGCACGAAGAGTTCAACGACATCACCGACCCGGTCACCCCGGAGGTCCTGGAGTGGCTGGACGGGGAGCAATCGGGAGCGCGCACCGTCTGACCCCGGTGGCCGACGGGCGAGGCCGCGCGTGCAAGGAGAGCCAGGGCCGCTTCGGGAGTGGTGCTCCACAGCTCAGGCTGTCTCGGCCCCCTCGTTCCGCCGACCCGGAACAGTCAACGGCGGTGCGGGATCTCCACCGTTCTGCGGGGACCGGAGACGGCGCAGACTGCCATCGAACAGGCTGAACGCCCGGCGCTCGCCGTGATGAATGTCTCCGACCCCGCGCGAGACGGCATCTGCTCACACCGCAGGAAGCGCAGAACGCGCGGCCGGCCACGGCGGGCTCTCCAACCGGGCAATGGGCCGGCAGCTCTGCCCCTCCCACCGCACCGTCGGAGCACAGCTGTGCCGGATCCATCCGAAGTCGGGGATCACCTCCCGTGGCCGGTTGCGGGAGAAGCCCCAGCCGGACGGACGAGAGCCCGATGCAGGCGGCCGCCCGCATCGGGCTCAGTCGAGACGCAGGTCGGAGAGCTGCTGTTCGAGCACGGTGACGTCGTCATCGGGTGCCTCCCCGGGCGGGCGGGTGACCATGACGGCGGCCAGTTCGCCGGCCGCCCGCCGTATGCGCCCGGGCAGGCCCTCTTTGTACTCGTCACCGCCGGATCCCCAGTCCTCGGACGCCGCGTACACCGCGGTGGGGACGACGGCGGCGCGCAGGTACGCGAAGAGCGGGCGCAGGGCGTGTTCCAGGACCAGGGAGTGGCGGGCGGTGCCTCCCGTCGCCCCGAGGAGAACCGGCTTCCCGGTGAGGGCGTCCGGGTCGATCAGGTCGAAGAAGGACTTGAACAGCCCGCTGTAGGAGGCGGTGAACACGGGGGTCACCGCGATCAGACCGTGGGCACCCGTCACCGAGTCGATCGCGGTGGCCAGTCGGGGTGACGGGAAGCCCGTCACGAGGTGGTTGGCGACGGCGACGGCCAGTTCGCGCAGCTCGATGACATCGACCTGCACATCGTGGCCCCGCTGGGTGAGTTCGCCGCGGGCCGACTCGACGAGACGGTCGGCGAGCAGGCGTGTGGAGGACGGGGTGCTCAGCCCGGCGGACACGGCGACGAGTTTCATGCGGCGGACACCTCCTGAACGGCCCGCAGCGACTCGTGGGTGGGAGCGTCCGGCACGTCGGCCGAGCGGCCGATCGCGAACTCCTTCCGCAGGACGGGCACCACCTCCTCGCCGAGCAGGTCGAGCTGTTCCAGAACGGTCTTCAGGGGCAGCCCCGCGTGGTCCATCAGGAACAACTGCCGCTGGTAGTCGCCGACGATCTGACGGAAGGAAAGCGTCCGGTCGATGACCTCCTGGGGAGAGCCCACCGTCAGCGGAGTCTGTTCGGTGAACTCCTCCAGCGACGGCCCGTGCCCGTAGACGGGCGCGTTGTCGAAGTACGGCCGGAACTCCCGTACGGCGTCCTGGGAGTTCTTCCGCATGAACACCTGACCCCCCAGCCCGACGATCGCCTGCTTGGGCGTGCCGTGCCCGTAGTGCGCGTATCGCCGCCGGTACAGCTGAACCATCCGCCTCGTGTGGTCGGCCGGCCAGAAGATGTTGTTGTGGAAGAAGCCGTCGCCGTGAAAGGCCGCCAGGTCGGCCATCTCCGGAGAACGGATCGAGCCGTGCCAGACGAACGGCGCTACGCCGTCCAGCGGCCGGGGCGTGGACGTGAACCCCTGCAGTGGCGTACGGAACGTGCCCTCCCAGTCCACCACGTCCTCGCGCCACAGCCGGCGCAGCAGGGCGTAGTTCTCCTTGGCGAGGTTGAGACCCTGCCGGATGTCCTGCCCGAACCACGGATACACCGGGCCGGTGTTGCCTCGCCCCATCATCAGGTCGACCCGGCCGTCGGCCAGGTGCTGGAGCATCGCGTAGTCCTCGGCGATCTTCACCGGGTCGTTGGTGGTGATCAGCGTCGTGGCAGTGGAAAGGATCAGCTTCTCGGTACGAGCGGCGATGTAGCCGAGCATCGTGGTCGGTGACGACGGCACGAACGGCGGATTGTGGTGTTCACCGGTCGCGAAGACGTCCAGGCCCACCTCCTCCGCCTTGAGCGCGATGGTGACCATCGCCTTGATGCGTTCGTGCTCCGATGGGGTACGGCCGTCGGTCGGATCGGGGGTCACGTCCCCCACCGAGAAAATACCGAACTGCATGGGGGCCTCTTTGTTTCGGCAACTGTGTGGTCGCCGAAAATGTAGGCACCGGCCGGACCAGCGTGATGTCTGTGCGTGCAGAGAAGCTTGCCCGTCAGCGCTCTTCCGGCCGGGTGACGGTCCGCTGTCTGTCCGGCCGCACATGTGCGGCATCGGGCAGGCGCACGGCGCCCCGAGACGAACGTCGTACCTCCCCAGCCGTCCCGCGTGTCAGTGCGACAGGGCGGCGATCAGGTACTGATCCGCTCCGGGGCTTCCCTGTTCAAGGCGAGGGATCGAGATGCCGGCCACTGTCCATCGGAGATGAGCGAGCCCACCCGGCGTGTGAGGGGAGAGGAGGCCGTCCCACATCTGACGCAGCCGCGTCGACGCTCTGACCTGGGCAACCACGGTCCAGGTGCACGCAGAGAGCAGTTAGAGTGCACTGACGGACAAATATTCACCAGCACATCGCCTCCCCCTGCAGTCGCTGCACAGCCATCGGGCCGGTGGGACTTCGGCAACGCGACGCAGGGTGACCGGGAGACTGCGGCCCGGAGTGGAGCGCGGTCACCTGTCGGCACGGACGGAGTCCGGGTTCGGCGGACGAGTGCAGGAGGATTGGGTCGTAAATGGCAGGAGCAGGCGGTCCGCTGTCCCGTAGCGGTCTGCGCGGCCGGGAGACCGAACTCGTAGAGCTCGAGGCGCTGATCGCCTCCGTGGCCCGCACCGGGAGCGGCGGGTTGGCCCTCATCCAGGGCGAACCGGGCATCGGCAAGACCACGCTGCTCGCCGAAGTGGTCTCCAAGGCCGTCACAGCGGGATTCTCGGTCGGCGTCGGCAAAGCGGACGAGCTGCATCACGTCGTGCCGCTCTCGTCGTTGGCGGCCTGCGTCCTGCACGGCGATCAGCCACTGCTGACCGGCGACGACTTCGCCGAACTGGCCCGCAACCACGATCAGCGGATCTGGCTGGTGGAGCGCCTGGCAGAGGCCATCGAAACCAGGGCCGGCAGCGTGCCGGTACTGATCAGCCTGGACGACGTGCAGTGGGCCGACTCGCTGAGCCGTTTCGCCCTGCAACAGCTGCCGACACGCCTGCGTACGTCGCCGGTGCTGTGGGTGCTGACCGGTCGACGGGAACCCGCGGGCCCGGCGGAGGAGATCGTCGCGGCCGCGGCCGCGGCCGTCCTGCCGACGGTCACCGTCTCCTTGGGCCCCCTGTCCGGTGCGGACATCGCTCAACTGGCCGGTGACACTCTCGGCACCGCCGTGGACGCACGCGTGCGGGAACTGCTCGACGGAGCGGGCGGTAACCCGTTTCTCGCTGTCGAGATGCTCACGGGGCTGCGGACCGCGGAGACCTCGATGGACCCCGTGACCCCGGGGCTCGTGGTGGGTGTGCGCGGCAGACTCAGGTCCCTGCGGCCCGACACCCTGCGCTTCCTTCAGATGGGAGCGGTACTGGGACGCCGGTTCGCCTTCCACGACGCTGCCGCGCTCTGCGGCCGGTCGGCCGCCACACTGATCGCGGCACTCGAGGAAGCCGTGTGCGCCGGACTCCTGGACGACGACGGTGATCATCTGGTCTTCCGGCACGATCTGCTGCGCCAGGCGGTCTACGTCGACATCCCGCCGTCAGCCCGAAAGGCTCTGCACCGGGAGGCTGCCCGCAACATCGTCGCCGCGGGCCACCAGCCGATCGACGCGGTGCCGCACATCCTCAGGGGAGCTCTGCCCGGGGACGAGGAAGCCGTGGTGCTGCTGCAGCAAGCGGCCGACGCCGTGCTGCCGGTCACGCCTGGCCTCGCGGCCGACCTGATGACGCGCGCACTGGAGCTTGTGCCGTCAGCACATCCGCTGCGGTTCGCAGTGGGTGAGCAGGCGATCCTCTGCCTGACACGGGCGGGCCGGAACGGAGAAGCTCTGAGCACGGGCGACCGGCTATTGGCCGGCCGGCCACCGCTGGAAGCCTTCAGCCGACTGCAGGCCGCCCTGGGCAGCACGCTCTGGAACATGGACCGCACCGGCGAACTGCGCCGCCGGGTCGAAGCCGCTCTTGCCACGGGGGGCGCCGCCCCGGAGATCGGGGCGAGGCTGGCCGGCCTACGTACTCTGGCCATGTCCCGGGAGCATGATCTGGTCGCGGCGCGTGAAGTCGGCGAGGCCGCGCTGCGTGCGGTCACCGCCATCGGTGACCGGGAGGCGACCACCCTGGCCCTCTCCGGGCTCGGAGAGATTGCGCAGAACGCCGGGGAGAACGCGGTCGCGCTGGAACGCTTCGCCGCTCTCAGCGCCATCGATTCCGTTTTCCTCCCCGAAGAGATCGTCGCGCACCTGCACGTCGACGACTTCGCATCCGCTGAACGGCTGATCCGGCAAGCGACGGACGCCGGGGCGAGCCGTCAGGCAATGCTGCTCTGGGCCCAGGGTCAGTACGATCTGGGACTGGGCCGGCTCGATGACGTCGACGCCGACTTCGTGACCATGGAGCGCCTGGAGGACGAGGTGCGGGTATCCGTCCAGCAGGTGAACGGCCGTGTGATCCGTTCCCGGACGGCACTGCTGCGCGGTGACCGGGAAGGGGCGCGGGAACACCTGGTGGCGGCGCGGGAACGGCTGGCGGCCAAACCGAGCCCGGGCAGCACAGCTGCGGTGCGCTTCCTGGAGGCGGTCCACGCCGGGGCCGACGGGGACGTCGGCCTCGCCGTCGAAAAAATCCGCCAAGTGCAGCGAGAAGGTCCCTTCATGCGCTGGCGGCTGCTGCGCGACTGGGTCGATTCCGCGATACGTATGGCTCTGCGAGGCGGGGAGCACGAGCTCGCCGAGCACCTGGCCGAACAGGCCAGGGCCCACGCTGAGCGCAACCCCGCTGTGCCGACCGCCACCGGCATCGCGGCGCAAGCCACCGGGCTGGTGAAGGGCAGTGTGGCTGAGCTCGAGCGTTCCGTGGAACTGCTCAGCGCAGGTCCTCGTCCGCTGGTCCGGGCCGCCGCATACGCGGATCTCGGACAGGCGCTCCTGACAGCAGGCCGGAGACGTCAGGCGGTGAGCGCGCTGACGAACGCCCGTGACGAGTTCGCCGAGACAGGTGCTCACGCCGAAGCGGCGCACGCGCAGCATGCTCTGCGAGGCGCGGGGGAGGGCGGTCGCCAGGCAGCGACCACTGAGCGCCCCGTAGCGGGATGGGGGGCACTGACGCTCTCGGAGGAGAAGATCGCGCGCCTCGTCGCCGAGGGGCACACCAACCGGTCGGCCGCGGACCTGCTCGTGGTCTCCCCCCACACGGTCAACACCCACCTGACGTCCGTCTTCCGCAAGCTGTCGATCAACTCCCGGGTGCAGCTCGCCAACCTGGTCATGGCCCTGCCCGACGACTGAGGGGACGCGTTGGTACGTTCACGCGATGCCTGCCACACCTGGGCACGCTTGGCTGGGACGTTCCCCCACTCAGTCGGAGGTCACCGGCATGCACGCGTCCAGCTCTGCACCGCCGACCATCGTGTTTGTGCACGGTGCGTTCTCGGATGCCTCGTCGTGGGCGGCGGTCATCAGGCTCCTTCAGGCCGCCGGACTGACCGTGTGCGCCCCGGCGAACCCGTTGCGGGGTCTGGCACATGACGCCGCGTACATCGGGAGTGTGGTGCGTGCCATCGACACCCCCGTCGTGCTGGTCGGTCACGACTACGGTGGCTCGGTCATCACACAGGCCGCCGCTGATGCCGACAACGTCGTGGCGCTGTGCTTCGTCGCGGCGTTCAGCCTCGACGCGGGCGAATGCGTTCTGGACATCACGAACCGCTTCGCCCCTGCTCCGGTGGCCGACGCGACCTTCACCGCAGTTGTCCCCACTCTGATGTGGGGCGGCCCGGACAACGAGCTGTACATCCGTCGGGAACGATTCCCGCAGGTGTATGCCGCCGACCTTCCACCCAGCCTCGGAAAGGTGCTTTCGGTGGCGCAACGCCCGATCGCCTGCAACGCGCTGACCAGCAGATCGGGCGCGCCGGTGTGGGCTTCGAAACCGTCCTGGTACGCCATCGCGACCGCCGACCGGATACTCAACCCCGCTGCTCAGCGTTTCATGGCGCAACGCATGGCGGCCACCGAGCACGTGCTGGACGCTTCTCACGCCGTCGCGCTGTCGCAGCCCTACGCCGTGGCAGCGATGATCCGCGAAGCGGCCGGGCAGGGACAGCAACCGTAGCGGCGACGAGCGCACGCGACAGGGCCTTTGGGTGGCTGGGCACTCTCCCGGCGGCCTCCCGGCAGGGGCCTGCCCCTGATGCGTAGAATTTGTTCGAACGGAAGACGATATCCAGGCCATTCACACGGCCTCCTGGAGTCCGCCGGTCCGCGACACACACCTCCGCCACAGACATCACTCAGTAGGGCATCAGCATGCTTTCACCAGGCCGACGACCGGCGCGGCGCATGGTCGCCCGCTGGACCGGCACCATGGCGCTGGCACTGGCCATCACCGGGTGTGCCGATGGAACCGGTGGCGGATCCGGCACCGGCAAGGTCGACTCCATCACCGTGCTCGACTACTACACCGACGAGTCCGAGCACACCCAGTGGAGCGAGATGCTCACCGCTTGTGGCAAGACCGCCGGTGTCAGGGTCGAGCACGCGAGCGTTCCACCGGCGTCGCTCGTCCCCAGGGTCCTGCGACAGGCATCGTCACGGACCCTCCCCGATCTGTTGATGCTGGACAACGCCGACCTGCAGCAGATGGCGCAGACCGGCGCACTGACTCCGCTGGACCGGTACGGCATCGACACCAGCGGCTTTGCCGAGGGCATCCTGTCTGCGGGCACGTACCGGGGAAAGGTCTACGGGCTGGCCCCCTACGTGAGCACGGTCGCCCTGTTCTACAACAAGGACATGCTCGCCGAGGCCGGCGTCGTCGTACCCAGGACCTGGGACGAACTGAAGGACGCGGCGGCCGAGCTGACCGGTCCGGGGCGTTACGGCATGGCGGTCGACGCGAGCGCCACTTTCGAGAGCAGTTGGCAGTTCCTGCCCTTCCTGTGGTCCAACGGAGGACATGAGAAGCAGTTGGACACCCCGCAGGCCGTCCAGGCGCTCCAACTGTGGGTGGACCTCGTGAAGAGCGGATCCATGTCGAAGTCGGTGCTGAACTGGACGCAGGCCGACGTCCACGATCAGTTCGCCGCCAGAAGGACGGCCATGATGATCAACGGCCCCTGGCGGATCCCGGCCCTGAACGAGGACGAGAACCTGCGCTGGGGAGTGGCCTCCGTGCCCGTCCCGCGGGCGGGACAGACCCCGGTCACGCCACTCGGCGGCGAGGTGTGGACGGTCCCGCGGACTTCTTCCGAGGCCCGGCAGGAGAAGGCCGCCCAGGTCCTCGCCTGCCTGAACGACTCCTCGAACATGCTCACCCTGGCCGAGCAGCACTTCACCGTGCCCTCCCGCGCCGCGGTAGCCGCCCGGTACGCCGAGCGGAACCCGTCCATGACCGTCTTCGCCGAGAGCGTGGAAACGACGCGCGTCCGGACCGGCGAACTCGGCGTCAGGTGGCCCAAGGCGGCGACCGGCATATACACCGCCATCCAGTCAGCGGTGGCCGGGGAGCAGACACCGAAGGAAGCCCTCAGGGACGCGCAGCAGATCGCGACCAGCGACTGAGCCGTCCCCCCCGCTTCCCCTCCGGGAGCACGGTCATGGCGTCCGCGCCTGCCGGCCTGCTGCTCGTCCTCTCTCGGCGCTTCGTCACCGCCGGCTCCACCGCCACCGTCGGAGCCATCAGGTGAGGAGCGGCCCTTTCCCACTCCTACGTCGCTGATCTAGCGGGTTCACGCGATGTGCCGCCCCAGGGCCGGCTGGCACGGTGTTGCAGTAGGCACACACCAGCCGAAGGGCAAGACCATGGCGCCGTACGTCCGGGAGGGAAGCGCACCGGGCAGCTTCCACACCACTGATTCACTGCCCACTCAACACAGACGGGCCTACTGGCGCGAGGCCCTGTCCCAGACTTTCGGTGCCGTGAACATGACCGTCCCCGCCGAGGTGTGCTCCGGAACGATCCGCGCAACGCCGCTCGGCCGGCTCCAGGCCGTCACGGTCGACGGCGACTGCCTCTCCGCCGTGCGCACGCGCCAACTCGTCGGCCGGGACGACCAGGACGAGTACGTCGTCGTCAAGCTGCTGGAAAAAGGAGTGGCCCGCCTGGAACAGGATGGCCGTGAAGCACTCCTCAGCGCCGGGGACATCTTCGTCTACGACATGGCGCGTCCCCTCCAACTGCATCTTCCCCAGCCCTTCCGAACCAAGTCCCTCGTTCTGCCGAGAGACGTCCTGGGCCTGGGTGAGTCCGAGATGGCGCACGTCACGGCCTGCCCGCTCGGCCCCGACACCTCCCTCGGCAGCCTGCTCTCGCCCTTTCTGGCCGGGCTCGTGGACGGCGCCGGCAACCACCAGCCCCGCACCAGCGAGCTGATGGCCCGCAACATCGTGGACCTGCTCGGTGTGCTGGCCGACGAGGTCCGCGGACGGCCGGCGGCGGAAACTTCCGGCGGGAGCCGGGCACTGCTGCTACGGATCCAGGCATTCATCGACCGTCATCTCGCGGACCCCGATCTGACCCCGCAGACGATCGCCCGGGCCCATCACATATCCCTGCGCTATCTGCACAAGCTGTTCGAGAATGAGGACGCCACGGTCGGCCGGTGGACCCAGCGGCGTCGTCTGGAGGAGTGCCGACGCGATCTGGGACTCCACGGAAACGCCACGATCGCCGCGGTCGCACACCGATGGGGTTTCACCAGTGCCGCCCATTTCAGTCGGGTGTTCCGGGCCACCTACGGAATGACCCCCCGTGAGTGGCGCGGTACCCGGCACGGCAGGTCAGGCCATTCGCACGACTCACCGATTCCTGAATCCGACGCGCGCTTCTCTCTCCTGCCGTGATCCGTCCAGCCTGCGAGGAGGGTGCCGACAGCCGATACCGCCGCTCATGCGGACACGAGACAGGCAGTGCTTCCCTGGGCAATGCTCCGTGCGTTCCTCGACAAGCTCTCCGGTTACCGGATCCTAGGGTGAAGGTAAGAAATTACACCTCTGTACTATTTCAAGGACCATTATGGATAAGCGCCCCAGTGCGGTCACGCGCGCAGTGACGGCACACGTCAGTGCCCTGCAGGGGCCGCCGTTGCCGTTGCCGGCGGAGTTGCATTACGAGATCACTGACCCCTACGCCGTCCGGATTTCCCTTGGTGCGTCGATTGGGCCGCTCGTCACGTGGGTCTTTGCCCGTGAATTGCTGGCCCAGGGATTGAGGCGCCCTACCGGTATCGGTGATGTAGTGGTGATTCCCAAGTACTGCCACCATTCGCACACCATACGCATCGTTCTGAGAAACTCGTCCGGCGTGGCGCTGGTCGAGATGGGGGCTACGGAGGTGGCTGCATTCGTTCAGCAGTCCTTCGATGTGGTGCCTGCCGGGGCGGAACGTGATCATCTGAATCTTGACGATCTGATTACCGCGCTCGTGGGAAGAAGCGGTGACAGTACGTCTCACCGCTCCGACGAACACCTTGCCTGAGGTCTTCTGCCTGGTTCCGCCGAACGACAGGTTCCGCTGCACGGCAGGAGCCCACCGGTGCACGGATGTCCGGCACCGGAGCGAACGTCCGCGGGGGACGCCGGGCGCAGTGCGCTGACGGGCACTGGCGCGTGCACTGCCGGGCAAGGCGATGCCGTAACGCCGTTTAGCGTCGTTCGGGTACGTACAGCACAGCACAGCAACACAGGAGGCGGATCATGACCACAAGCTCCGAATACGTGAGCGGCAGCCAGCCGTGGCTGCACCAGAAGGGCAAGGTGATCCAGGACTTCGGGACCGTCAAGCAGTTCCCGCTGGGTCTGTCGTACGAAGCCCGGATGTACTCGTGCCAGCGCCTGAACAAGGCTCTGGCGGACACGCAGATCCTCTACGGTCTCTACAAGAAGCACCACTGGCTGATGCGCGGCGCGACCTTCTACCAACTGCACCTGGTGCTGGACAAGCACGCGGCCGAGCAGCTGGAACTGGTCGACACCATCGCCGAACGCGTCCAGTCCCTCGGGGGTGTTGCCGTGGGCGATCCCCGGCACGTAGCGGAGATCACGTCCATCCCACGGCCCCCGGACGGCGTGGAGGAGGTGCCGGCGATGCTGTCCCGGCTGCTGGAGGCGCACGAGGCCATCCTCATCGACGCCCATGACGCCGCCGCACGTACGGCCGCGCTGGGAGACGATGGCACCAACGACCTGCTCGTCTCACAGGTGATCAGGACCGGCGAGCTCCAGTCCTGGTTCCTGGCCGAACACCTGGTCGACACACCCCTCGTCCGCTCCTGAACCAGGTCTGCTTCTCCTGGTCGCTTCGTCGCCCGGCCGTGAGACCACGTCAGAGGATGGAAGCCGAAGCCGCCTCTTGTAGGTGGGCGCGGCCGCCCCCTTCCCGGAGTGGCAGGTGATCAGCGTGGCATCGTCGTCCCGGCCCAGGCCGGGCAGTTCCTGTCGGCCGGCTTCCGCCGGCTTCCGCCGACGGTGAGCCGCAGCGGGTCCCGGACGCCCGCAGCCAGGTCACCTCGCGTGCCGGGGCGCGGGCAGAGCGCAGGCCGGCCAGTACGCGTTCGTCGACGCCGGCCAACAGGCGCCGGGTAGTCGGTGTCGAAGCGACCGGGCCGAACACCCCGCCCTGGTCGCGTAGGAGGGCCGGATCCGTGACGGTCCCGCCGCCGTCAGCGGGCATCACCGCGAGGTCGGTCGCGATCCGGCCCGGGGCATGGCCGTGCCGCGTGGCCGAAGCGGTCTGAACACGGTGGAGTGCGCGCGCTGGTCAGCCCGGTGACATCGGCGAGACAGCCAGCAACGGTGCCCGGGCATGCCCGACCACCCCCGCATCTTCGGCGGGGAGATGGAGCCCGGGACGAGAACGGGCCTGGGGGAGTCAGGCTCGATGACCGCTCCAGCGGAACAAGTCTTGTTCCTCGATCACCAGGTCCCAGGGGCGGACATGGCATGCAGCAGGCCGTTCCCACAGGGCGTAGATCTTGCTGGTGATGGCGCTGCTGCTCTTCGACGATCGCGTCCCGCTGCTCGCCGGTCGGAGGTTCTCCCTTCCGGCGCACGGGACGCTCAAGCAGCCACATGAGGTGAGCGGCCACCCCTGACGCGTGCGCCGGAGTTCGCCCTACGTGAGGAGGGCGAAACGGAGTCCGATCTCGTGGAGCATGTTGTCGACGATGCCGTGAAACTCCTGCAGCTGGCGGAGCGAGGAGTCGAGCACTTCTTCCAGGAGTTCCTCGATGACACGCTCGTCGTCACCCGCGTGCGGCTGCAGATCCGCAAGGGCCCCCTGCCTCTGTTCCGCCACCAACCTTCGGAGATCGGCCAAGAGATCGGCCAAGGCCGTGATGAGGATGGTGGCGGCCGCGTCACTGTCGATGGCGGCGAGTCCGTCGGCTTCGAGCGCAGTGAGGGCGGTGTTCGTAAGCCCTCATTGCTGGTTCAAAGTCGCAGAAAGTCCCAGGGACGCCGTCACACCCCGCTCAACCTCGCATTCGCGCCGGTCGGGAGGGGTGTGACGACGCCATGAGTGTGCGGTGCCCCTGGGCTCAGCCGAAGCTCACGTCGCTGCACCACATGTAGGCCTGGTCGAGGTGCGAGGCCTGCCAGATCACGAACACGATGTGGTGTCCGGTGTAGCCGGAGGTCTGGACGGGGAACGTGATGTCCTGCGCCGGCGCGTAACGGCCGGTCTGCGTGATGAAGTCGAGGTTGCCCCAGCCCAGGGTCTGGGTCTTGGGGTCGAAGCCCTGCTTGCTCACATAGACCTTGAAGTAGTCGGCACCGTGGGACGCCTGGTCGCGCAGGTGCACCGAGAAGTCGTTGCCGACCGTGGTGGTCTTCCAGGCCCCGGGCTTGTCCAGGCTGGCGTTCCGGGACAGGTTGTTGCTGCAGAGCGTCCCGTCGGGGGTCTTCGCCTGGAACTGGCCGCCGAGGCCGTCGCGCAGAGCGCTCATCCAATTCCACATGGTGTCGTTGTTGGCCTGCCAGGCCTGCCAGCACATGGGGTCCTGCGTCTGCATGGCCGGGTCCATGTGGTGGCTGCCCCACGTTTCCCAGCACTGGTACGCGCGGGTGGCGGGGCCGACGATCGTGCCGTGGGCCTGAGCGGGGGTCGACCAGGCCAGCGCGCCGGCGACGACGGCGAACAGCATGACGAGTGCCTGGACGGGCCGGCGGAGGTGCGACCTCGAACGCCCGGTTAACGGAATCTTGTGATGCATGTGGGGGGAACTCCTTTCAGTGGCCAAACTGCTATGGGAGCGCTCCCAACGGTACAACTCTCGCGTGAAGTGTCAATGAAACAAACCAAGTTGATTATGCGGCGGGCGGGTCGGCGGGGGATGGGCCGTGATCCGGAAGGCCGTCCTCACATCGTGTCGGGAGCGAGACCGGCTTGCCGTGACACCCCGCGGGTTTGCCCTCTTGCGGATCCGGACCGACAGGGGAGACTGCCTTCACTCCCCGGTCCACTCTGTCTCCGGCGGCACCACGCCGAAGAGGCCCGAGCGGCCCCGGGCAGATCGGTCCACCGTCACTCCTCCCGGGACGAGGTCTCATGAACCGGAACCGAGCCGCCGTCAACGCCCTTGCCGTGACTCTGTTATCCGTCGGCCTCGCGGGCGGCCCTGCAGCCGTCACCGCCTCTGCCGCAGCCCCCGCCTCCGCCTTCGCCACCGAGGCGAAGGCGCGCGTCGGTGGCGACTGGGAGACCCAGTCGATCCTCTTCACCGCCGCTGCGGGGCAGACCAACGACCTCAGCATCTACCCGATGTACACCAGCGACGGGATCCGCCGGATCGGCTTCCGGGACGTGGTCCCGCTGGAACCGGGTGAGCACTGTGCGTACTCCAGCGCCGAGGACACCACCGCCGTCGTCTGCGAACTGCCCGCCGACAGCGCACGGCCCGACAGGATCGATGTTTTTCTGGGTGACGGCGACGACACGATCGCCGCCTTCACGCCCGGAATGAACACGGTGAGCGGCGGCGCGGGCGACGACGAACTGCACGCCCACACCGCCCGCACGGTGCTGGGCGACGCGGGAGACGACATGGTCATGGGGCCCGCGACCCTGCACGGTGGCGACGGCATGGATCACCTGATGGGCGACAGCGAGAACCAGCGGATGTGGGGTGGCCGGGGCGACGACATGATCGAGGGCTACGGCGGTGACGACACCGTGTACGCCGGTCCCGGCGACGACCACGTCATGGGCGGGGACGGCCGCGACATCCTGCTCGGCGGCTCCGGCGACGACATGGTGCACGGGGAAGGCGGCGACGACTTCGTCTGTGGCGGCACCGGGAAGGACACCCTCGACGGCGGAGGCGGCCGCGACATCATCCTGCCGTAATCGCCGCCTTTGCACGAAACTTCGTTCCCACTCGTGACCGGATCCACCCGATCGGCGATGGCGTGGCCGGTGAAGGGGAGGGGGCGTTGGGACTCGGATCGGCATCCGTACCCGGCCGACCTACGGAAAGCGTTCAGTGGGCGTCGAGTGGGAGGGCCGCCTCCCGGTGGAGCGAACTCAGGCAGGCGGTCGCCACCCACGCGACCCACATCCAGGTTCTGACTCCGAGGAACGAGGAACTGGAAGGTGAAACCGCAGATTTGCGCGGTCAGATCAAGGAAGTCACCGGGGGGACGGTCCGGCCCACCCGCCCGCTCGATGAGCCCTGACGCCGGTCCACCAGCCCGCACCGACCAGTTACCAGCTTTGTGCGGCCCGCGGCTTGCACTGGACCACCGCACGTGAAGGTAAGCCTTCGCAGGTCAGGCGGCATACTGCGAGGGCGTGTCCCTTGGGCCCAAGGGACACGACACCCCGCCCGTCAGATGTCCCGGAAGATCTCGATCTGCGCCCCCACCGAGTTCAGCCGCTCCGCCAGCTCCTCGTAACCACGGTTGATCACATACACGTTGCGCAGTACCGAGGTTCCCTCGGCCGCCATCATCGCGAGCAGCACCACCACGGCGGGCCGCAGTGCCGGCGGGCACATCATCTCCGCCGCCCGCCAGCGCGTCGGGCCCTCGACCAGCACCCGGTGCGGGTCCAGGAGCTGGAGGCGGCCGCCGAGGCGGTTGAGGTCGGTGAGGTAGATCGCGCGGTTGTCGTAGACCCAGTCGTGGATCAGGGTCTGGCCGTGGGCCGAGGCGGCGATGGCCGCGAAGAACGGCACGTTGTCGATGTTGAGGCCCGGGAACGGCATCGGGTGGATCTTGTCGATGGGCGCCTCCAGCTTGGAGGGCCGGACCGTCAGGTCGACCAGGCGGGTGCGCCCGTTGTCGGCGGCGTACTCCGCCGTGCGGGCGCAGTCGACGCCCATCTCCTCCAGGACCGCGAGCTCGATCTCCAGGAACTCGATCGGCACCCGGCGGATCGTCAGCTCCGACTCCGTCACGACGGCGGCGGCGAGCAGGCTCATCGCCTCGACCGGGTCCTCGGAGGGGGAGTAGTCGACGTCCACGTCGATGTTCGGCACACCGTGGACGGTCAGCGTCGTCGTGCCGACGCCGTCCACCCGTACGCCCAGCGCCTCCAGGAAGAAGCAGAGGTCCTGGACCATGTAGTTGGAGGACGCGTTGCGGATGACGGTGGTGCCGTCGTGCCGGGCGGCGGCCAGCAGCGCGTTCTCGGTCACGGTGTCGCCGCGCTCGGTCAGCACGATGGGGCGGCCGGGGGTGATGGAGTGGTCGACCTGTGCGTGGTAGATGCCCTCGGTCGCGGCGATCTCCAGGCCGAAGCGGCGCAGCGCGATCATGTGCGGCTCGATGGTCCGGGTGCCGAGGTCGCAGCCGCCCGCGTACGGCAGCTTGAACTGGTCCATCCGGTGCAGCAGCGGCCCGAGGAACATGATGATCGACCGGGTCCGGCGGGCCGCGTCCGCGTCGATGGCGTCCATGTCGAGGCGGGCCGGCGGGACGATCTCCAGGTCGGTGCCGTCGTTGATCCACCGGGCCCGCACGCCGATGGAGTTCAGCACCTCCAGGAGGCGGTAGACCTCCTCGATCCTGGCGACCCGGCGGAGCACTGTGCGGCCCTTGTTGAGCAGCGAGGCGCACAGCAGCGCCACGCACGCGTTCTTGCTGGTCTTGACGTCGATGGACCCGGAGAGCCGACGTCCGCCGACCACCCGCAGGTGCATGGGGCCGGCGTAGCCGAGCGACACGATTTCGCTGTCGAGTGCTTCACCGATGCGGGCAATCATCTCAAGGCTGATGTTTTGATTGCCGCGCTCGATGCGGTTCACGGCGCTCTGGCTGGTGGCGAGCGCCTCGGCGAGTTGGCTCTGTGTCCAGCCCCGGTGCTGACGGGCGTCACGGATGAGCTTGCCGATGCGTGCGAGGTAATCATCTGACATGCCGAAAGGCTATCTCAGATATGAGATGGGACTGTTGTGGGGGTGTGGTGTTCGAGTGACGACCGGGGTCGGAGCTGAGGGAAGAGGGCGCGGACCGGCACGGACGCGCTGTCCAGCTCCAGGGTCCGCCCGCCCCATCAGTTCGGCACGTGGAGTGCGTCCATCGGCATCCGGAGCCAGGAGGCATCCGGCAGTCAGCGGTGATCGTGAGAGCGGCAAACGGCGGGCGGTGACATCCGACGGGAAGCGGAGGGAGGGTCTCGTCGCGACGCTTCCCGTCTCCTCGGCGCTGCCCGAACGGAGTTCGGCACGCGGGGAGTTCGGACGGCCGGGCCTTGGCTAATGTGCACGGGTGACCACCGACCTGACCCTGCTGCCACGTGTCGCCTACAGGGGACAGGAACTCACCGCGCCCAGGCTCCGCGGTCTCCTCGCGCTGCTCGCGGGCGACCTGCGCACGGGCTGCAGCAGCGGGCGGCTCGTGGAAGGGCTGTGGCCGGAGGAGCTGCCGGAGCGGCCGGGGAAGGCGGTGCAGGTCCTCGTGTCCAGGGCGCGGTCGCTGCTGGGCGCCGACGTCATCGCCAGCACGCCGACCGGATACCGGCTCGCCCTGGCAGAGGACCGGGTCGACGCCTCCGCGCTGCTGCTGCACGCCGCCGCGAGCGCGGAACGGGCCAGGGCCGGGGACCACGCGGGATCGCTCGCCGCGGCCGAGGCCGGGCTCGCGCTGTGGGAGGGCACGCCGGAACCGGCCGGCGCCACCCACGACCCCGTGGCGGCGCTCCGTGCCGAGCGCGCCCCCGTCCGCGGCGCCCTCGTACGCGCACAGGCCCTCGCGCTCGCGCGTCTCGGAAGGCATGCAGAGGCTGCCGGACCGCTGGCCGCGGCGGCCTCGGAGCGTCCGCGCGACGAGGAGGTACTCGCCGAGCTGCTGCGTGGTGAGGCGGCGACGGCCGGCCCGTCGGCCGCGCTCTCGCGGTACGAGGCCTACCGCGGTGAGCTCCGCGACGAACTCGGCACGGATCCGGGCGCGGGGCTCAAGGCCGTACAGCACGAGTTGCTGCGCGGCGAGGCGCCGGCGGTCAGGTACGGCGTACCGCACGAGCCGAATCCGCTCCTTGGCCGGGACGAGGACATCGCGGCGGTGCAGCGCCTGCTGCGCACCTCCCGAACCGTCACCGTGGCCGGCCCCGGTGGTCTCGGCAAGACCCGGCTCTCGCACGCGGTCAGCCGCGGGGCCGAACAGCGCGTGGTGTACTTCGTGCCGCTCGCCGGCGTCACCGCCGACGCGGATGTGGCCGCGGAAGTGGCCTCCGCGCTCGGTGCGGGCGCCATGAGCGGGCAGGCCGCCGCCGATCCGGTGGCCGGCATCCTCGGAGTGCTCGGCTCCGGGCCCGCGCTCCTCGTCCTCGACAACTGCGAGCAGGTGATCCGGGGTGCCGCCGATCTCGTAGGGGCCCTGGTCTCGTCCTCGAAGGGCCTGCGGGTGCTCGCCACCAGCCGGGCCCCGCTGGGCCTCACCTCGGAGGCGGTCTACGCACTGCCGGAGCTCGGCACCGGCACCTCGGTCGAGCTGTTCACCCAGCGCGCCAGGGCGGCCAGGCCCGGCGTGGAGCTGCTGCCGGACGCGGTGACCGAACTGTGCCGCAACCTCGAAGGACTGCCGCTCGCCGTGGAACTGGCGGCGGCGCGCGTGCGGGTGATGTCGGTGCCGGAGATCGCCCGCCGCCTCGAGGACAGGTTCGCGCTCCTGCGCGGCGGAGCCCGGGACGCCCCCGAGCGCCACCGCACCCTGCACGCGGTGGTCGACTGGAGCTGGAACCTGCTCGCGGAGGACGCCCGGGCAGCGCTGCGTACGCTGTCCGTCTTCCCCGGCGGCTTCTCCGGTGAAGCGGCGGAACACCTCCTCGGCGACGATGCGCTGTTCCTGCTGGAGCAGCTGACCGATCAGTCGCTGCTCACCGTTGCCGACACCCCGGCCGGCGTGCGGTTCCGGATGCTGGAGACCGTACGGGAGTTCAGCGCGGCCCGGCGTACGGAGGCGGGTGAGGACGAGAGAGCCATCGATCAGTTCCTCACCTGGGCACGGGACTTCGGGGTCACGCACCACGACTGGTTCTTCAGCCCCGAACCACGTGCCTCCTGGGAGCGGATCCGGCCCGAGCAGGACAACCTCGTCCTTGCCCTGCGGCACGCCCTGGCCCGCGGGGACGCCCCCGCCCTCGCCGCCCTCACCGCCGTCCTCGCCGCTCTGTGGTCCACCGACTCCGGCTTCCCCCGCCTCGCCGCTCTCGCCGCGGACACCGGGCCACCCCTTTCGCACTACCACCCCGAACCCGCGTACGTCGAAGTCGCCCGCGCCGCCGCTGTGATGTGTACGGCGGGTCTGTTCATGGCCTACGGGCCGGTCGCCGTACGGCAGCTCGTCACCCTCCGGCGGGTGCCCACGGCCCCGCCGGACACACTCCTGCGGGCCATCGCGACCGTGCTGAGCGCGATCCCCGAGATGCTGCCTCCCGACCACGACGCGTTGCGGAGGCTCTGCGACAGCGAGCAGCCGCTGGTCGCCGGCGTCGCCGAGTCCATCGCCACCTATGTATGGGAGTACGAGCACGACATCGGCCGCGCGCTCGTCTCGGCCCGCCGGATACTCACCGAACTGGCCCCGGTCGAGAGTCCCTCCATGCAGCTCATGGGGCACTCCCGGATCAGCGAGCTGTGCTTGCGGACGGGGCGGGGCGAAGAGGCGTACGAGCACCTCAGGGCGACTCTGGAGGTGGTGCCGCGGCTCGGCGACGGGCACGACTACCTCTTCATCCGCACGAGCCTGGTCCTCGCCTGTCTGCACCGCGGCAATCCCGAGGAGGCCGAGTACTGGCTGCGGCAGGCGGAGCGCGACAACGCCCCGCAGCAGGATTCCTTCTACCGGCCCGACCTCGCAGGGCGGGCCGAGATCGCTCTCGCCCGTGGGCTGACGGAGGTCGGCCTCGGCCTGTGGCGTGGTGCGGTGGAGTCGATGTTCCGGGCCGGCTCGGCGCAGGGCGACGACCTCCGGCTCGACCCGTCGGCGCTGCACTTCCAGTCGGCGGCGGCGACGGCGCATGCGCACGCCGGCCGTCTCGGACTGGTCGCGGAGCCCCTCGACCGGCTGCGCACGGGGCTGGGAACCCTGCTCTCCGGTCCGCCCGGCGCGCCCTGGCAGCTCCCGGCGATCGGGACGGTTCTGCATGCCCTGGGCCTGGCGGGGCTCGCCCCGGACGACGACGCTGCCACGGCGGTGCGGATGCTCGCACTGGCCGAACGGCTCGGGGTGATGCGCGACTTCCAGCCGACGATGTCGGCGGACCGGGCCCGGCAGGCGGCCGGGAACGCCGACCGGGCGGCGTACGCCGACGCAGTGTCGGAGTATGCCGCCCTGGAGCGTGACGAGCTGTGGGACGCAGCCCGTGCGCTTACTTCGGGTCTCGGTTGAACTGGGCCATCGACCAGCGGTAGCCGAGGGCGGACAGGCCGATGCACCAGGCGATCGCGATCCACCAGTTGTTGCCGATCTCGGTGCCGAGCAGCAGGCCGCGCAGGGTTTCGATCGCCGGCGTGAAGGGCTGGTACTCGGCGATCGGCCGGAACCAGCCCGGCATCGTGTCGGCCGGGATGAAGGCGCTGGAGATGAGCGGGAGCAGGATCAGCGGCATGGCCATGTTGCCGGCCGCCTCGGCGTTCGGGCTGGCCATGCCCATCCCGACGGCGATCCAGGTGAGCGCCGTGGCGAACAGCGCGAGCAGCCCGACCGCCGCGAGCCACTCCAGGGCCGTGGCGTCGGTGGAGCGGAAGCCGATGGCCACGGCGACCGCCCCGACGAGGAGCAGGCTGGCGAGTACCTGCAGCACACTGCCGACGACGTGCCCGACGATCACCGAGCCGCGGTAGACCGCCATCGTGCGGAAGCGGGCGATGAGGCCCTCGGACATGTCGGTGGAGACGGAGACCGCAGCTCCGATCACGGTGCTTCCGATGGTCATCATCAAGATGCCCGGCACGATGTAGGCGATGTAGTCCGAGCGGTCCGCTCCTCCGATACCCGCGCTCATGACGTCGCCGAAGATGTAGACGAAGAGGAGCAGCATCATGATCGGGGTGAGCAGCAGGTTCAGGGTCATGGACGGGTAGCGCCGGGCGTGCAGGAGGTTCCGGCGCAGCATCGTGGACGAGTCGCGGACGGTGTGGGAGAGGGTGCTCATCGGACTGTCTCCTTGGACTGGTCGGTCTGGCTCGGCACGGTGGAGCCGGTGAGGGCGAAGAACACGTCGTCGAGGTCGGGGGTGTGGACGGTGAGTTCGTCCGCCTCGATGCCGGCGGAGTCGAGCCAGTCGAGGATGGAGCGCAGTTC
>NZ_JBEXXX010000062.1:0-27380 GCF_040630635.1 Streptomyces sp. NPDC005761
CATCGCCGCCTGTCTGCTGCTGTGTCATGGATCGCAGTCCCAGTGGTGTCAGAGGGAGATCAGGGGAGTCATCGAGAGGTGCGGCGTCAGGCTCCCTCGCGCACCGCCCGTTCCCGCGTTCCGGACGCGTCAGCGCGTCAGCGCGTCACCGCGTTGTCCTTGTCCGGCCGGTTGTTGCCTCCGGGGTCCAGCGGAAGCTCGGCGCTGTCCGACGGGCCCGGCTCGGTCGTCGGGCCGGTGGGCGGCTCCGTCGTGGGGTCCCCGGTGGGGCTGGCGGGCGGCGTGGTCTCCGGCGACTCGGACTCCGTGGGCGGCTCGGCCGTGGGTTTCTCGGTGGTCGGCTCGTCGGAGGGCGAGGCCTCGTCGGAGGGCGAGGTGGTCGCGCTCGGGGAGCTCGTGTCCGGCGGCGGGGTGACGGCGGCGCCCATGTCGGTGTCGAGCACGAACTTGCTGGGTTCGCCCATGGCCTTCGCGGTGAAGTCCGCCCATATCTCGGCCGGGAAGCCGCCACCGTTGACGCGGCCACCGCCACCGGCGCCCTTCAGGGTCACCTGGTCGCCCTTGTGGATCTTCTTGCCGTTGTCGGCGGTGCGATCGAAGGCCGCCTCGCCGAACAGGCCCACCGAGGTGACGAGGTCGGGGGTGTAGCCGCTGAACCAGGCGGACTTGTTGTCGTCCGACGTACCGGTCTTGCCCGCGATCTGCTGTTCGGCGAGCCCTTCCGCGTTCCGTACCGACCGGTGGGCCGTGCCGTCGTCGACCACTCCGGTCAGCACCGAGGTCACGGAGTCCGCGGCCTGGCGGGTGATCACCTGGTCGCCGATCGCGTCGGGCATCCGCACCGGTTCGTCGCCCTGGTGCACGGCCGACTTCACGATCTGCGGGGTGACCTTCTTGCCGTGGTTGTCGAGCGTGGCGTAGATGCCGGCCATCTCCATCGGGCTCGCGCCCATGGAACCGAGCGTCTGCGCGGGCACGGCCGGAAGGCCCTTCACGTTCATGCCGAGCTCGCCGGCGGTCTGCATCACCTTGTCCATGCCGACGTCCACGCCCATCTGCGCGAAGACGGAGTTGATGGACTTGTTCATCGCGGTCTGGACGGTGACCATGCCGTAGTTGCCGTCGTCCTCGTTCTCCGGCGCGAAGGCGACGTCACTGCCCACGACCGGCCGCTCGCTCGTGCCGTCGTAACGGGTGTTGGCGGTGATCTCCTGGCCGTCCTGCGTCACCGACTCCTGGTCGAGGGCCGCGGCGAGTATGACCGGCTTGAAGGTGGAGGCGGGCTGGTAGTCGCGCCGGGCGGCGTTCGACGTCCAGTGCTCGTTCTGGCCCCGCCCGCCGTACAGTGCGAGCACCGCGCCGGTCTTGGGGTCCACCGAGGCAGCACCGGCCTGGATGTCCTGGTCGAGTTTGCGCTTCTTGGTGTCCAGGTTGTCGATCAGCTTCGTCTCGACCGACTTCTCCAGCTGCTGCTGCTTCTTCTTGTCGATGTTGACGGTGATCGTCCAGCCGCCGAGGTCGAACTGGTCGCTGCTGAGCCCCGTCTCCTCCAGCACCGCCTTGCGGGCCGCCTCGACTATGTAGCCCTTCTGGCCCGCCGCCCCGTTCAGCGGCTTGGGGTCCTGCGGGACCGGGAACTTCAGGCCCTGGCGCTTGCCCGCGTCCAGCCACTTCTCCTCGACCATGTTGTTCAGCACGTAGTTCCAGCGCTGCTTGACGAGCGTCTTCCCGTTCGGGCCGGCGACGGCCCAGTCGTACTGGCTGGGGGCCTGGAGCAGGGCGGCGAGGTAGGCGCCCTGGGCGACGTCGAGGTCCTTGGCGTCCTTGCCGTAGTACGCCTGTGCCGCGGCCTGGATGCCGTAGGCGCCCCGGCCGTAGTAGCTGGTGTTGATGTACCCGGCGAGGATCTCGCTCTTCTTCTTCTTCTGGTCCACCTTCAGCGAGATGACCAGCTCTTTGAGCTTGCGGGTGACCGTCTGGTCCTGGTCGAGGTAGTAGTTCTTGACGTACTGCTGGGTGATGGTCGAGCCACCCTGCTTGCCCTTGCCGGAAACGGTGTTCAGCAGGCCGCGCGCAGTGCCTTTGAAGTCGATTCCCTGGTCCTGGTAGAAGGACTTGTTCTCGGCGGCGACGAAGGTCATCTGGACCTCCTTGGGCACCTGCGCGAGGTCCACGATCTCCCGGTTGACCTCACCCGTCCTGGCCAGCAGGGTCCCGTCGGAGTACTTGTAGATGTTGCTCTGCAGCTTGGCCTGGGCATTGCCCTCGGGCACGTCCACGAGCAGGTAGAGCACGGCGAAGCCGCCCATGCCCAGCAGGCAGACGGTGAAGGCCGCGCCCAGTAGTTTCCGCCAGGTGAAGAGTCCGCGTATGCCGCCGCTCTTCCCGGCCCGCCGCGACCCGCGCCGCTGGGCTCGTCGCGCATCCGCTCGACCCATTGCTGTGTTGCTCCCGCTTCTCTGCTCGACCGGATCAGCTCGGACCTGCCAGCTAACACCGTTGGCAAGGGCAAAAAGCGATCGATCCCGCCTTTTCCGGACGTGACAATCAGCACCTGCTCCCAAGGGAACCGACTCATGAGGGGTGCACAGGGTTGCGAGAACCGTTAATGTGTAATCACATTGCTAGCGAATGGCTAGCCAGTCGAAACGGGGGATTCCATGACCGAACCGCTCAACCCGAACACGTCGGCCGGACCGCAGGCAGATCTCACTCCGGACGCCCCGGAAATGCCGGAACCGCAGGTCCGCGAGACGAAGGCGCACAGCATCCCCGGCGGCCTCGGCCTCCTGCTGACCGTGATCGGAGTGATCCTCGGCATCGGTCTCGCCATCATCGGCGGCGTCATAGGGTCGAACGGGAACAACGGCCTCGGCGTCCCGCTGTGCATCCTGGGGGTCCTGCTCGCCATCGCCTCGTTCTTCTGCATGGGCGGTGTGAAGATGGTCGCACCGGGCGAGGCCAGGGTCATCCAGCTCTTCGGCCGGTACGTGGGCACGATCCGCGCCGACGGCCTGCGCTGGGTCAACCCGCTGACCTCCAGCCGCAAGATCTCCACCCGGGTCCGCAACCACGAGACCGCGGTCCTCAAGGTGAACGACGCCTACGGCAACCCGATCGAGCTCGCCGCGATCGTCGTCTGGAAGGTCGAGGACACCGCGCAGGCCCTGTTCGAGGTCGACGACTTCCTGGAGTTCGTCGCCACCCAGACCGAGGCGGCGGTCCGGCACATCGCGATCGAGTACCCGTACGACGCCCACGAGGAGGGCGGCCTCTCGCTCCGGGGCAACGCCGAGGAGATCACCGAGAAGCTCGCCGTGGAGCTCACCGCGCGGGTCCAGGCGGCCGGCGTACGGATCATCGAGTCCCGGTTCAGCCACCTCGCGTACGCCCCCGAGATCGCCTCCGCGATGCTCCAGCGCCAGCAGGCGGGAGCGGTGGTCGCGGCCCGGCAGCAGATCGTCGAGGGCGCGGTCGGCATGGTCGAGATGGCCCTGACCCGGATCGCCGAGCAGGACATCGTCGAACTCGACTCGGAGCGGAAGGCCGCCATGGTCAGCAATCTGATGGTGGTGCTGTGCGGTGACCGGGCCGCACAGCCGGTCCTCAACACGGGCACGCTCTACCAGTGACGGAGGAGACTCCGCGGCGCCGTGCGCCGCAGTCCGGACCGCAGCAGCGCAAGCAGATGCTGCTGCGGCTGGACCCGGCCGTGCACGACGCGCTGGCGCGCTGGGCTTCGGACGAGCTGCGCAGCGCGAACGCGCAGATCGAGTTCCTGCTGCGACGGGCACTCGCCGAGGCGGGACGCCTGCCCGGCGGCGCGGCGCCGATCCCGCGCCGGGGACGCCCGCCCAAGGCGCCGGACCCGGACTGACCTGCCGGGGCCTCACCGCCCCGGCCGCCACGCGCCGCCCACCGGACGGGTATACACGGCAGGTATACACACCATGTACAGTCATCGGCATGTCTATCGGCCACACCCTGCTCGGGCTCCTGGAGTCCGGCCCCCGCCACGGCTACGACCTCAAGCGGACCTTCGACGAGAAGTTCGGGCACGACCGCCCCCTGCACTACGGACAGGTCTACTCGACGATGTCCCGCCTCCTCAAGAACGGCCTCGTCGAGGTCGACGGAGTGGAGACGGACGGCGGCCCGGAACGCAAGCGTTACGCCATCACCGACGCCGGAATCACCGATGTCGCCACCTGGCTCGCACAGCCCGAGAAGCCGGAGCCCTACCTCCAGTCGACCCTGTACACCAAGGTCGTCCTGGCCATGCTCACCGGCCGCAGCGCCGCCGACGTCCTGGATTCCCAGCGCTCCGAGCACCTGCGCATGATGCGCATCCTCACCGACCGCAAGCGCCAGGGCGACCTCGCCGACCAACTGATCTGCGACCACGCACTGTTCCACCTCGAAGCCGACCTGCGCTGGCTGGAGCTCACCGCCGCGCGACTCGGCCAGCTCGCGAAAGTGGTGGCACCGTGATTCCCGCCGGCTCCCTGCTCTGCGCCCAGGATCTGCGCAAGACATACGGATCGACCCCCGCACTCGACGGCGCCTCGTTCTCCGTCCACCCCGGCGAGGTCGTCGCCGTCATGGGCCCCTCCGGCTCCGGCAAGTCCACCCTGCTGCACTGCCTGGCCGGGATCATCACCCCCGATTCCGGCACCATCACCTACGCCGGACGCGAGCTGTCCGCGATGTCCGACGCGGAGCGCAGCGCCCTGCGCCGCAGCGAGTTCGGCTTCGTGTTCCAGTTCGGGCAGCTCGTCCCCGAGCTGACCTGCGTGGAGAACGTCGCCCTGCCGCTCAGGCTGAACGGCACCCGGCGCAGGACCGCGGAGCGCACCGCCCTGGAATGGATGCAGCGCCTGGAGGTCGACGACATCGGAGCCAAACGCCCCGGCGAGGTGTCCGGAGGCCAGGGCCAGCGCGTCGCCGTGGCCCGCGCCCTGGCCGCGTCCCCGAAGGTCGTCTTCGCCGACGAGCCGACCGGCGCCCTGGACTCACTCAACGGCGAGCGGGTCATGCGACTGCTCACCGAAGCGGCCCGGTCCTCCAACGCCGCCGTGGTGCTGGTGACCCACGAGGCCCGCGTCGCCGCCTACTCCGACCGCGACATCACCGTCCGCGACGGCCGGGCCCGCGACCTGGAGCACGCCGTATGACGCTGCTCGACGACAAGAGGCCCCCGGCCGGGCCCGCTCACCCTCCCGAACCGCCCTCACGCACAGCCTCCTGGCTCCGCGATCTCGGGCTCGGCATCCGCTTCGCCGCCGGCGGCGGCCGCGAGGGCTGGATCCGCACACTGCTCACCGCCGTCGGCGTGGGCCTCGGTGTGGCGCTGCTGCTCACCGCCGCCTCCGTTCCGCACCTGCTCGACGAACGGTCCGCGCGTGACCAGGCCCGCTCCGAGACCAGGATCTCAGGATCCCCCGACGCCTCGGCGAAGAAGTCCGACAGCACGGTCCTGCGGATCGAGGCGAGCACCGAGTACCACGACCGCTCCATCACAGGCTTCCTGATGCGCGCGGAAGGCACCCACCCGGTCGTCCCCCCGGGCATCACCTCCTTCCCCGCCCCCGGCGAGATGGCCGTCTCCCCCGCACTCCGAAAGCTCCTCGACGCCCCGGAGAACACGCTGCTCAAGGAGCGGCTGCCCTACGAGGTGACCGGCACGATCTCGGACGCGGGACTGCGCTCGCCCGGCGAGCTGTGGTTCTACGCGGGCAGCGACACCCTGACCGGCGCGGCCGGCGGCCACCGGGTCGCCGGATACGGCGACCCCGGGCCGGCCGATCCGCTGCCACCGATGCTCATCGTCCTGACCATCATGATCTGTGTGGTGCTGCTGGCCCCCGTGGCCATCTTCATCGCCACCGCCGTGCGCTTCGGCGGCGACCGCCGCGACCGCCGTCTCGCCGCCCTGCGCCTGGTCGGCACCGACATCCGGATGACCCGCCGGATCGCAGCCGGTGAGGCACTCTTCGGCTCGGTCCTCGGCCTCCTGATCGGGCTGGCGATGTTCCTGGCAGGGCGCCGGTTCATCGGGCACGTCGAAGTCTGGGACACCAGCGCCTTCCCCTCCGACCTGACCCCTGACGCCCGGCTGTCCCTGCTGATCGCCCTCGCGGTCCCGCTCACCGCGGTGCTCGTCACCCTGGCGGCCATGCGGTCCGTGGTCATCGAGCCCCTCGGCGTCGTACGCAACAGCCGCAGCCGCAAGCGGCGCCTCTGGTGGCGACTGCTGCTGCCGGTCGGCGGTCTCGCGGTCTTCGGACTCACCGGCAAGGTCGAGGAGTACGGCCCCGTCAACCCGTACCCGGTCGCCGGAGGCGCGGTACTGGTCCTGGGCGGACTGGCCCTCCTCCTGCCCTGGCTCGTCGAGGCATGCGTCAAGCGGCTGCGCGGCGGCCCCGTCCCCTGGCAGCTGGCCACCCGTCGGCTCCAGCTCAGCAGCGGGGCGGCCTCCCGCGCGGTCAGTGGCGTCACCGTCGCCGTGGCCGGAGCGGTGGCCCTGCAGATGCTGTTCGCCGCCATGAACGACGACTTCAACAAAATCACCGGCCAGGACACGTCACGCGCCCAGTTCTACGCGAACTCCGAGATCGTCAGGGGCGACGCCGCCGTGCACACGATCAAGGAGTTCCGGGCCACCAAGGGCGTCACCCAGGTCATCGGCACGGTCGAGGCCTACGCGACCAAGCCGGGGACGTACAAGGACGACGAGATCCAGCCCACCACCTCGTTCACCGTCGGCGACTGCCCGACCCTGCGCGAACTCGCCCGGATCACGTCCTGCCGGGACGGCGACACCTTCGTCGTCCACCCCGAGGACAAGGGACAGGCCGGCTGGGTCGACGAGACCGCACGCAAGGGCAAGGTCCTGGAGTTCGACTCCTACGGCCGCGGCAAGCCGCTGCACTGGACACTGCCGGCCGACGCCCGGACCGTCGGGAGCCGGACCGACCCGAGCGGCGAGGACCACTGGGGAATCATGGTCACCCCCGGTGCGATCGACGCGCGGACCCTCCCGGGAGCCGAGACCGTCTCCCAGATCCGCATCGACGAGAACGTCCCGGAGGCCGCCGAGTACGTACGCAACACGGCGGCGCGGATCGACCCCGGCATGCGCCTGGTCACCATGAACTCCATCGAGCGCGACCGGCAGTACGCCAGCATCCAGACCGGCCTGCAGGTCGGTGCGACCGCCACCCTGCTGCTCATCGCCGCGTCCATGCTGGTCTCCCAGCTGGAACAGCTGCGCGAGCGCAAGCGGCTGCTGTCGGTCCTGGTCGCCTTCGGTACCCGCCGCGTCACGCTCGGCTGGTCAGTGCTGTGGCAGACCGCGATCCCGGTGGTCATCGGACTCGCGGTGGCCGTGGCCGGCGGCCTCGCCCTCGGCGCCACCCTGTGCTGGATGGTCGGCAAGGAGGTGACCGGCTGGATGCTGTTCCTGCCGCTCGCGGGAGCGGGGGCAGGCCTCATCCTGCTGGTCACCCTGCTCTCCCTGCCGGTGCTGTGGCGCCTGATGCGCCCCGAGGGGCTGCGCACCGAGTGAGACCGGCCGGCCGGACCGTCGTCAGGTCCGGCCGGCCGTCGCCACGCGCACCGGCAGCTCCTTCATCGCCCCGCGCAGCGCCGCCGCGAACTCCTCGAACTCCTCGTGCCGGGCCGCCCCCGTCCGCATCCCCAGCGCCACCCGCCGCGCAGGGGCGGGGTCCGCGAAGTACCCCGTGGTCAGGGCGTCGTTGCGCGCGGTCTCGACGGTCACCGCGGTACGCGGCAGCAGCGTCACCCCGAGCCCTCCGGCCACCAGCTGCACCAGCGTGGAGAGCCCGGCCGCGGTCGTGGTGACCGGCGCGCCCTCCGTACGTCCCGCCTCACGGCAGATGTCGAGCGCCTGGTCGCGCAGGCAGTGCCCCTCGTCGAGCAGCAGCAGCGGCAACTCCCGCAGCGCCTCGCGCGGGATGTCCTGCCGTCCGCCGAGCCAGTGGTCGCGTTCCATGACCAGCACGAAGTCCTCGTCGAAGAGCGGGATCTCGCTCACCCCGGGCACTCCGAGCGGCACGGCGAGCAGCAACAGGTCCAGCCGCCCGGCCGCCAGCCCCTCCAGCAGCGAGGAGGTCTGCTCCTCGTGCACCTGGAGGTCGAGGTCCGGGTAGCGCTCGTGGACCAGCCTCAGCACGGCAGGCAACAGGTACGGGGCGACGGTCGGGATCACGCCGAGCCGCAACACTCCGGTGAAGGGAGCGCGGACCGCCTCGGCCTCCTCCATCAGCTCACCGACACTCGCCAGCACGGCCCGCGCACGCACCGCGAGCCGCTCCCCGGCGGGCGAGAGCAGTACCTTGCGCGTCGTACGCTCGATGAGCTGGACACCCAGTGCCTCCTCCAGGGCGGACACGGCTCCGGAGAGCGCGGGCTGACTCATCCCGATTGCTGCCGCGGCGTCCCGGAAGTGCAGATACTCCGCCACGGCCGCGAAGGCACGCAGCTGCGAGAGGCTGGGCTGTTTGGGCCGGATGCCCTGATTGCTCTGGGCCACTGATAGGCACCTCCGATCATCACGACCGAGTGTAGCTATTTCCGCGATCAATGCACTCTGTGCCAAGGTGGAGATCGTCCAACCCTCAGGAACTCCCCCAAAAAGGGAATTCCTATGCTGTAAGGAGAGCGCGTGCTCACTGTCGGTGACAAGTTCCCCGAGTTCGACCTGACCGCCTGTGTTTCGCTGGAGAGCGGCAAGGAGTTCGAGCAGATCAACCACAAGACCTACGAGGGTCAGTGGAAGATCGTCTTCGCGTGGCCCAAGGACTTCACATTCGTCTGCCCCACGGAGATCGCCGCGTTCGGCAAGCTGAACGACGAGTTCGCCGACCGTGACGCCCAGATCCTCGGCTTCTCCGGTGACTCCGAGTTCGTGCACCACGCCTGGCGCAAGGACCACCCGGACCTGACCGACCTGCCCTTCCCGATGCTGGCCGACTCGAAGCACGAGCTCATGCGCGACCTCGGCATCGAGGGCGAGGACGGCTTCGCCCAGCGCGCCGTCTTCATCGTCGACCAGAACAACGAGATCCAGTTCACGATGGTGACCGCCGGTTCCGTCGGCCGTAACCCCAAGGAGGTCCTGCGGGTCCTCGACGCCCTGCAGACCGACGAGCTGTGCCCCTGCAACTGGACCAAGGGCGAGAACACCCTGGACCCGGTCGCCCTCCTCTCGGGCGAGTGAGCTGATACCGACATGGCACTCGACGAACTGAAGGCTGCCGTTCCGGACTTCGCCAAGGACCTGAAGCTGAACCTCGGCTCGGTCATCGGCAACAGCGAACTCCCGCAGCAGCAGCTGTGGGGCACCGTCCTCGCCTGCGCGATCGCCTCGCGCTCGCCGAAGGTGCTGCGCGAGCTGGAGCCGGAGGCGAAGGCCAACCTCTCCGCGGAGGCGTACACCGCCGCGAAGTCGGCCGCCGCCGTCATGGCGATGAACAACGTCTTCTACCGGACCCGGCACCTGCTGTCGGACCCCGAGTACGGGAACCTCCGGGCCGGTCTGCGGATGAACGTGATCGGCAAGCCGGGCGTGGAGAAGGTCGACTTCGAGCTGTGGTCGCTCGCCGTCTCCGCGATCAACGGCTGCGGCCAGTGCCTGGACTCCCACGAGCAGGTGCTGCGCAAGGCCGGTGTGGACCGTGAGACCATTCAGGAAGCCGTGAAGATCGCCTCGGTGATCCAGGCGGTGGGTGTGACCCTCGACGCCGAGGCAGTCCTCGCCGAGTAGCACCCGCAGTACCCCCTGATACGAGAAGGGCCCCGAGGACGACCGACCGTCCGAGGGGCCCTTCTTCTGTGTCCGCTCAGGGTGCCTTCGCCACCTCCGCGGCGGGCTCCTCCTCGTCGCTGCCGTCGTCGAACTCCTCCGGCGGCGAGCCGGGCGCGGGCTTGGCCGCCGCGTCCAGTGAGGTCGAGCCGTGCGGCGGAGGCGAGTGGCGGCGGGACTCCTCCTGCCCGTACGCCCGCAGATAGCCGACCACCGTGTTGGTCACCGCGACCAGCGGCACCGCGACGACCGCACCCCCGATGCCCGCGATCATGCCGCCGGCGGCGACCGAGAGCACCACGGCCAGCGGGTGCACCCGCACCGCGCGGCCCAGGATGAAGGGCTGCAGGATGTGGCCCTCGATCTGCTGCACCGCGAGTACCACGGCCAGCACCATCAGGGCCGTGAACACGCCCTGGGTGACGAGGGCGACGACCACTGCCAGCGCCCCGGAGACCACCGCTCCGACGAGTGGGATGAAGGCGAACAGGAAGATGAAGACGGCCAGCGGTACGGCCATCGGCACATCGAGGAAGAAGATCCCCAGGCCGATGAAGATCGCGTCGATCAGGGCGACGATCACCGTGCCGCGCACGTAGGCGGTCAGCGTGCGCCAGGCCCGGGGGCCGGCGCCGGCGACGCCCGGCCGGGCCTGGGCGGGGACGAGCCTGAGCACCCAGTGCCAGATGCGCTTGCCGTCGTACAGCAGGAAGAGCGTGGAGAACATCGCCAGCAGCATCCCGGTGAGGAGCTCCACCATCACGGTGACGCCCTGCAGTCCGGCGGAGGTGATCGCCTCCGTGTTGGTGCCGACGGTGTCACTGAGGTTCTTCGCTATGTCGTTGATCTGTTTGTCGGTCACGTGGAACGGGCTGTCCAGCAGCCAGTTCTTCAGGTCGTCGATACCCGTCCGCACCTTGTCGGAGAGGGTGTCGATGTTGTCCATGACCTGCCAGACCACGAACCAGCCGACCAGGCCCATGATGACGAAGCCCAGGATCGCCGTCACCGCCGTGGCCAGTCCGCGCGGCAGCCCGTACCGCTTCAGCCGGGCGACGGTCGGCTGGAGCATCGCGGTGACGAGCAGGGCGGCGACGAACGCCAGCACCACCAGCTGCACCGCGCTGATGACCCGCATGAGCACCCAGAGGGTCCCGGCGAGGACCAGCAGCCGCCAGCCCGCCTCGGCCGCCACCCGCATCCCCCAGGGGATGGCCGCGACCGGATCGGGGCGCGCCGAGACGGAGGGGGCGTACGCGGGAGGCGGCGGCACATGGTCGGCCGCGGCCTCGCTCCCGTCGGCCCCCGCGTCCCGTGCGGGCGCGGCGGTCCGCATCGAGGACTCGTCGTCCTCGGCACCCGCTTCGGCCCGCCGTTCGTCCAGGCGCTCGCCCAGCCTGGTCAGTTCGCCACCCAGTTGTCCGAGCCACCCCGGCAGTTTCGACATAACGGTTCCTCTACCCCCGTCCGCTCTCCCCACCGTTCCCCCCGGGAAACGGTTCCGCCCGACCGTACACGCGCGAAGCCCCCCACCGTAGGACGGCGGGGGGCATCGTGAGGTTGAGACCTGAACCTCGGAAGGTTCTAGTACCAGTGGTTGGCCTGCCAGAAGGACCAGGCACCGCACGGGCTGCCGTACCGGCTGTCCATGTAGTTCAGGCCCCACTTGATCTGGGTGGCCGGGTTGGTCTGCCAGTCGGCACCGGCGGACGCCATCTTCGAGCCGGGCAGCGCCTGGACGAGGCCGTAGGCACCCGAGGAGGGGTTGCTCGCCCGGTAGTTCCAGCTCGACTCGTGGTTCACGATGTTGCTGAAGCACTGGAACTGGTCGCCGGGGATCATCTGACGAGCCATCGCCTGGACCTCGGCCACGGTGTAGGAGCCCTGCGTCGCGAACGCCGAGGCGCTGCGGACCTCGGAGCGGCTGGCGCGCTCGGCGCGGTCCGCCTTCTCCTGGCGCTCCTTCTCCAGCCTGTCCTCGGCCGCTGCCTTCTTGGACTTGGCGTCCTTGGCGGCCTGCACACGGGCTGATTCCTCGGCGGACTTCTTCGCCGACGCGTCGGCCGCGGACGCCTGGGCGTCGGCCTGCTGCGTCAGCGATGCGGTCTGCACCTGGGCCTGCTGGCCCGCGGGGATGTCTGCGAGCAGCGTGGTGTCGGCTGCGGTCGCCTCGAAGTTGTTGTCGTCGGCAGCAGGAGTGCTGCCCGATGCAACGCCTACGACGGCGCCAACGGTGGTTACCGCTGTGGCTGATGCCACGGCGAACCCCCGGACCGAGATCCGGCTCACACGGTGTCCTTCCAGCATCGCCCGCTTAGGTGACCTCGCGGGCGCAATCGTGCCCTTGACACTGGCCTCCCTACTGCTTGGGTCACGGGAGGCACGGGCCCGGTGGGCGACTCCCCGGAGGGAGCGCCGCGTGGTGCTCGCGGGCGGCATACGGACGGCGGTTGTTGAGTTGTGTGGTGCGTGGCACCTCTGGAGGTGCCGGTGTGCCGTATGCGGGGCCTGACGGAAGCAAGACTCTGCCGGAACGGGACGCCGGGAAGCAATTCTCTGTTGCGTGTGAAAGCTCACACCTCGTTTGGCGCACATGAATTACGGAAATGGTGCCGCAACACGATGCCGCCCGGCTAAGCTCCTTGGCTCGCCGGGCGGCATCAACTGTCCCAAGCCGTATCAGATCTGGCCTTCCTCCAGCATTTCGGTCACCAGTGCGGCGATGCGGGAACGCTCCGAACGCGTGAGCGTCACGTGCGCGAAGAGCGGGTGTCCCTTCAGCTTCTCGACCACGGCGACCACGCCGTCGTACCGGCCGACCCTGAGGTTGTCCCGCTGGGCCACGTCATGTGTGAGAACGACGCGGGAATTTGCCCCGATCCGGGACAACACGGTCAGCAGGACGTTCCGTTCGAGCGACTGGGCCTCGTCGACGATCACGAAGGCGTCGTGGAGGGAGCGCCCACGGATGTGGGTGAGCGGCAGGATCTCCAGCATGCCGCGCCCCAGCACCTCCTCGATCACCTCACGGCCGGAGACCGCCGAGAGCGTGTCGAAGACGGCCTGGGCCCAGGGGCTCATCTTCTCGGCCTCGCTGCCGGGGAGATAGCCGAGCTCCTGCCCCCCGACCGCGTACAGCGGGCGGAAGACCATCACCTTCTTGTGCTGCCCGCGTTCCAGCACCGCTTCGAGGCCCGCGCAGAGCGCCAGCGCCGACTTGCCGGTGCCGGCCCGGCCGCCCAGCGACACGATGCCGACGTCCTGGTCCAGGAGCAGGTCCAGGGCGATGCGCTGCTCGGCGCTGCGGCCGTGGATGCCGAAGGCCTCCCGGTCGCCCCGGACGAGGCGGACGTTTCCCTCGGGTGTCACCCGGCCGAGCGCCTTGCCCCGTTCGGACTGGAGGACCAGGCCGGTATGCACGGGCAGCTCGGCGGCCTCGGGGACGTACAGCGTCTCCTCGGTGAAGAGCAGGTCCACCTGTTCGGCGGGGAGGGACAGCTCGGACATCCCGGTCCAGCCGGAGTCGGTGATGGCGAGTTCCGCCCGGTACTCCTCGGCGAGGAGGCCGACCGACGAGGCCTTGATGCGCAGCGGCAGGTCCTTGGAGACGACCGTGACGTCGTACCCCTCGGCCTGGAGGTTGCGTGCGACCGCGAGAATCCGTGAGTCGTTGTCCCCCAACCGGTAGCCGGCGGGCAGGACGCCGGGATCGGAGTGGTTGAGTTCGACGCGCAGCGTCCCGCCCAGATCCCCGAGGGGGATCGGGGCATCCAGCCGGCCGTACCGGACCCGGAAGTCGTCCAGCAGGCGCAGGGCCTGCCGGGCGAAGTACCCGAGCTCGGGGTGGTGCCGTTTGGCCTCCAGTTCCGTGACCACGACGATCGGGAGCACGACCTCGTGCTCGTCGAAGCGGGACATGGCATTCGGATCGGCCAGCAGGACGCTGGTGTCGAGAACATAGGTGCGCCTGTCGGGCATGCGGCGCTTTGTGCTGGTCACCACGGAAGGACGTACCCCCTCGGACGAGGTTGGGGTGCGACGGCGTCGCGGAGCATCCCAAAGGGAGAGGACGGGCCGGGCTCCGGCCACCTTGCGCGGGCCGAGCGCCGGCCCTCCGCGTCGGCCGCACTGTATGTACGGTCCTTCGTGTGCAAAGGGCCTCCCGGGCGAGCGGACTCCATGCCGCTCACTTGGACACGACGTCCGCCTGGTTGGTGACCGGACGTCGACCTGTCAGGGGTATGCCCTCGAACGCGCCAAGCCATGCCGACCTGGCCGGATCCGCTCGAAGCCGTCAGCCGCCGTAGCGGCGGTGGCGGGCGGCGTAGTCGCGCAGGGCCCGCAGGAAGTCGACGCGGCGGAACGCCGGCCAGAAGACCTCGCAGAAGTAGTACTCGGAGTGGGCGCTCTGCCAGAGCATGAAGCCTGACAGCCGCTGCTCGCCGCTGGTGCGGATCACGAGGTCGGGGTCCGGCTGTCCCCGGGTGTAGAGGTGCTCGGAGATCAGGTCGGTGGAGACGATCTCCGCCAGGTCCTCGTAGGAGGTGCCCTTCCCGGCGTGGTCGAGCAGCAGGGAGCGCACCGCGTCCGCGATCTCCTGGCGCCCACCGTAGCCGACGGCGACGTTGACCAGTATTCCGTCGACCCCCACGGTGGCCTGTTCGGCCTCCTTGAGGACCGTTTGGGTGTGTGCGGGAAGCAGATCGAGCGTGCCGACGTGGTGGACGCGCCAGCGCCCGTCCGCCACGAGGTCGCGCACGGTGTTCTCGATGATGCCGAGGAGCGGGATGAGCTCGGACTCGGGACGGTCGAAGTTGTCCGTGGAGAGCATCCAGAGCGTGACGACCTCGACGTCCGTCTCGCTGCACCAGCCGAGAAGCTCCTTGATCTTGTCCGCACCGGCCTGGTGCCCCTGCGCGGCCGTGCCGCCGGACGCCTTCGCCCAGCGCCGGTTTCCGTCGAGGATGACACCGATGTGCTTGGGCACCTGGGCGTGATCGAGGCGGGCCTCCACCCGGCGCGCGTAGAGCCCGTACACCAGGTCGCGCAAGTTCACTGAGTCCACCTCTCGGTTCCGTGCGGGCACGCCCGCCCCTATGCCCGGGGTCCGGGGTCGTCCACCTGGGGATCGCCGCACCGGAAGGGGGCGATCGCCCCGCCGTGCCGTGGCAGTCCCGAAGCGGCCACATTACTGCGCAGGCGGTGCACCGGCCCAACCCGGCCTGTCACAAGTCCGTGATATCCGGCCTGTCGCACGTCCGTGATAGGAGAGGAACGTGACTGATTCCTCTTCCTCCTACCGGGCCGACGCCTCGCGCTACGACTCCATGGAGTACCGCCGCACGGGCCGCAGCGGCCTCAAGCTCCCGGCCGTCTCGCTCGGCCTCTGGCACAACTTCGGCGACGACCGCACGCTCGGCTCCCAGCGCGCCATCCTGCGGCGCGCCTTCGACCTCGGGGTGACCCACTTCGACCTGGCCAACAACTACGGCCCGCCGCCCGGCTCCGCCGAGCTCAACTTCGGGAAGATCTTCGATCAGGACTTCGCCCCCTACCGCGACGAGCTGATCATCTCCACCAAGGCGGGGTACGACATGCACCCCGGCCCGTACGGGGAGTGGGGCTCGCGCAAGTACCTGCTGTCGTCGCTCGACGCCTCGCTGAAGCGGATGGGGCTCGACCACGTCGACATCTTCTACTCGCACCGCTTCGACCCGGACACTCCGCTGGAGGAGACGATGGGGGCGCTGGCCTCCGCCGTGCAGCAGGGGAAGGCGCTGTACGTGGGGGTGTCCTCGTACAACTCCGGGCAGACCGCCGAGGCGGCCCGGCTGCTGAGGGAGATGGGTGTGCCGGCACTGATCCACCAGCCGTCCTACTCGATGATCAACCGCTGGACCGAGGACGACGGGCTGCTGGACACCCTGGAGGCGGCCGGCATGGGCTGCATCTCCTTCGTGCCGCTCGCCCAGGGGCTGCTGACCGGCAAGTACCTGAAGGGGATCCCGGAGGGCTCGCGCGCCACGCAGGGCAAGTCCCTCGACCCGGACCTGCTCTCGGACGAGGTGGTGCGCCGGCTGAACGGGCTGAACGACATCGCGCGCCGTCGCGGACAGTCGCTCGCCCAGCTGGCGATCGGCTGGGTGCTGCGTGACAGCCGTATGACGTCGGCTCTGATCGGCGCGTCGAGCGTGGGGCAGTTGGAGGAGAACGTGGCGGCGCTGGCCGCTCCGCCGCTGTCCGCCGAGGAGTTGAAGGAGATCGACACCTTCGCAGTGGACACCGCGGGCACCAACATCTGGGCCCGGCGGGCCTGAAGGGACTGCCGGGGCTCCGCCCTGCCGCGTCTGCGGTACGGCCCGGCCGTACCGGGGCACAAAAAAACGGGCCGGTCCGTGGGGGGGGGTTACGGACCGGCCCGAGGGGGGGTTTCCACCATAACCCTTCGTAAGTGCTGCCGCGTGCCACGCCACGAAATAATTACTCTCCGAATGTGCGGGGCTCCGCCATCGACCCGGAATCCGGTGCTCCACAAGGCCCTGAGCTGCATGAATGCCCGGCGGCGCCGCCTCGACGCCGGACTCGCCCGCAGGACGTACACAGGATGTGCACATTCCGGTCGCGGTGGCCTCCCTTGGCGCCGTGCGCAGGGGCCGCCTCTCGCCTCACACCCCTTCAGGGACGCCCGGACATGAGGACAGGATCTGACCTGATGGCCGGATAGTTTTCGGCTCATGACAACGCCGAGCGCAACCGTGAGCTGGACCGGAGCGAACACCCGCCGGATGGAGCGTCAGGGCCTGACGGACCCCCTCACCGCCTCCCCCGCCGCCGTGGTCGAGTCCATGCCGGCCGCGCATGCGCAGGTCCTGTCCGCCGCCGAGCTCTCCGTCGGGCTGCGGAGCCGGGACCTGACCCGCGCCGATGTGCGCAGGGCCCTGTGGACGGACCGGACGCTGGTCAAGACGTTCGGTCCGCGTGGCACCGTCCATCTGCTGCCGGCCGCTGGACTCCCCCTGTGGACGGGCGCGTTGTCCGCCCTGCCGGTGGGCCGCAACACGCAGCCGGATGGGGTGCGGATGACGCCGGAGCAGACGGAGGCGGTACTGGAGGCGATCGCCGACGCCCTGACCGGCGTGGAGCTGACGGTCGACGAGCTCACGGAGGCGGTCGTCGCCCGCGCCGGGGCCTGGGCCGGTGAGCCGGTGATGCCCGCCTTCCAGACCCTGTGGCCGCGCTGGCGGCAGGTGACCCATCTGGCGTCCCACCGCGGAGTCCTCTGCTTCGGCCCGGACCGCGGCCGCAAGATCACCTACACCCGCCCGGACGTCACTCCGCTCGACGGCCCGCCGGCGCTGGCGGCCCTCGTCCACCGCTACCTGCACGCATACGGCCCCGCCACTCCGCAGAACTTCGCCAGATGGCTCGCCGCACCGAGCCGTTGGGCATCGGACCTGTTCGCCCGTCTGGCGGCAGGCGGGGAGATCGAAGAGGTGGTGTACGAGGACGGCAGCCCCGCCTGGGTGGTGACGGGCGACACCGCCTTCCCGTCACAGCCGGTACGCGGCGTGCGGCTGCTCCCCTACTTCGACGCCTTCGTCATCGCCTCCCGGCCCCGCGAGAGACTCTTCCCCGGCGCGGCGTACACCCGGGCACTGGCGGGCGGTCAGGCGGGCAACTTCCCGGTGCTGCTGGTCGACGGCACGGTGGCGGGGGTGTGGCACCAGCGGCGCTCGGGGCGGCGGATCGCGGTGACGGTGGAGCCTCTGTCCCCGCTGACGGCCGAACAGCTGCGGGAACTGGAGCAACAGGTGGCGCGGGTCGGCGAGGTGATGGAGGGACAGCCTGAGCTGACGGTGGGCAAGGTCACGGTCGGAGGGCACGCGTAGGCCGTCGGCGGATCACGTGGCCGGGCGCGTCCTCTCAGGTCGCCGCCGCCGCGCCCCGGTGGCCCCGGGTGAAGCGGATGCCCACGGTGTCGCCGCCCGTCACCACGAAGCGGCCGCCCTCGCAGCGGATGACGGCCTCGTCCACCTCGCCCCGCTCGTCCCTGCGCTCCTCGGTGCGCAGTACCGTCCAGCCGCCGTCGGGTGGCTGTGGCAGCCGTGCCATCGCCGCGTACTCCCACTGGGTGGCCGGTACGCACCAGTCGGGAAGGTGCGGCCAGCTACCGGCGCCCACGTGCAGACTGCCGTCGGACGCGCAGGTGAGGAGCACGGACTGGCCGTCGTCCAGCAGGAAGGCGACGGCCTCCGGCTCACCCATGCGCCCCTCGGGCCGGTAGAAGATGCCGAGGACGCCGACGATCCGGGCACCTCTGAGCCATTCGGCGTTCCCCTGCCGCGGGCCGCGTACCGCTTCCTCGTCGTTTCCGACCCTCATGGCCTGCCCCTTCCCCGTGCGCTCAGCCCCCAGGGTGCCATTCTTCGGGCGCAGGAAGGGTGTTCGGGCTCACTCGGGTTTGCGGGCCTCGATCAGGAAGCGGGTGGTGTGGGCGACGAACGGCCCCTCGGTCTCGATCAGGTGGTGCAGTGCGGCGAGTTGTGTCCGGTAGGCGTCGACGGTGAAGCCGGGCACCATCCAGATCACCTTGCGCAGGAAGTAGACGACGGCGCCGATGTCGAAGAACTCGGTGCGCAGCCGCTCCGTCCGCAGGCCGACGACGTCGAGTCCGGCCTCCTCGGCCGCGGCACGTGCCTGCTCGGGGTCACGTCCGTTGCGTACGTGCGGCGGCTGCGGGCCGAGGAAGTACTCGACGAGTTCGAAGACACTGGCCGGGCCGACCTGCTGGGAGAAGTACGTGCCGCCGGGGGCGAGGACCCGGGCGATCTCCTCCCACCACGTGGTCACCGGATGCCGGCTGACCACCAGGTCGAAGGCCGCGTCGCCGAACGGCAGCGGCGGCTTGTCCTCGTCCGCGACCACCACCGCTCCCAGCGGATGCAGCAGAGCGGTGGCGCGGGCGATGTTCGGCGGCCAGCCCTCGGTGGCCACGGTCAGCGGCGGCAGCTTCGGCGCGGAGGCGAGCACCTCGCCGCCCCCGGTCTGGATGTCCAGCGCGGCCCTTGCCCGGCCCAGGCGCTCCCCCATGGCGCGGGCGTACCCCCAGGACGGGCGCTCCTCGGTCGCCCGGCCCTCCAGCCAGGAGAAGTCCCAGCCCTCGACCGAGACGGCGTCGGCCTCGGCGACCAGGGCCTGGAACCGGGCGTGTTCTGCTGCGGCGGCTGCCTGCGCGTCATCGGGGGTCGTGGTCATACGGGGATGGTGGCAGCCGGGCAGCACGCACGCGACCGGATTTCCCACGTGCCGGACCGGCGCCGTGAGCCTGCCGGTCAGGCGGCCAGTGCGCCGAACAGGATCCCCAGCAGTGCTCCGGCGATCATGAACGGGCCGAAGGGGATCCCCGTTTTGCGCCCGGCGCGCCGCATCACCATCAGCCCCATCCCGTACACCGCGCCGAACAGGAACCCGGCGAACCCGCCTGCGAACACGACGGCCCACCCGTACCAGCCGAGGGCCACCCCCAGGGAGAGGGCGAGCTTGACGTCGCCGAAGCCCATGCCGTTCGGGTTGATGAGGAAGAGCAGGAGGTAGAAGGCGCCGAGGACGGCTCCGCCGAGCAGTGCGGACACCCAGGCGCCACCGTGCTCCGGCAGCAGGGCGGCGGCACCGAGGAGCACGGCGGCCGCCGCGGCGGCCGGCAGGGTCAGCTGGTCGGGCAGCCGGTGCACCCGGCGGTCGATGGTCGCGAGGAGTACGCCGACGGGGGCGAGGAGCAGCCAGACGACGAGCTCGGGCCGCGCGCCGGTGGCCGCCGCGAGGACGGCGCAGCCGAGGGAGGTGACGACGGGGGCGACGATGTGCGGTGCGTAGCGCGGACCGCTCCTGCGCGGTACGGCGGTCGGCGCGGTGTTGGGTGTCCCCGCGTCGTCCGCGTCGCGGGACGGCTCCGGCCCGGCGCCGCCGTCCGTCTGCACCGGCCCGGCGGCCGTTCGCACGGCGACGGCAGCGCCCACCTCGGCGCAGGTCGTGCAGCGCGTGGAACCGAACCAGCCACGGGCGGGCCCGGTGAGGGGGTGGCCGGCGGGGCAGGCGTCCCGCCACGCGTCGTCCGGTTCGACGGAGAACCGGTAGGCGGCGCGCGGCACCAGCAGTCCGGTCGCGGCTCCCCAGAGGGCGGCGACCCCTATCAGGATGGCGTACACGTCATCGACCCTAGGCGCCGCACGGGCACCGGTCATGGGCCCGGGGGCCCACTGCGCGCCGTTACGGACCCAGAGCCCGTCACGTGGCGCTACCGTCATGGCCATGGCTCGATGGCGCAATGGAACAGGAACGCTGACGATCACGGACGGGGAAGGGGAGACCGAGGTGCCGCTGCGGATCGCGGCCTCGTACGGTCACCGGAGCCGTGGACTGCTCGGTCAGGACGGGATCGACGGAGCGTTGATGATCACCCCGTGCGGGAGCGTGCACTCCTTCCGCATGCGGTTCACCATCGACGTGGCCTATCTGGACCGGAAGTTCAATGTGGTGGCGGTGCACACGATGAAGCCCGGCCGGCTCGGGCTCCCCCGCCTGCGGGCCCGGCACGTGATCGAGTCGGAGGCCGGCGCGATGGCGAAGTGGGGGCTGCGCCCCGGCATGCAGCTGCGGATCGCACAGACCGGCTGAACGCCGACACCGCTGAGGTCCGGACGGCCCGGGGACGAATGGGACCCAGGGCCCATGACGACGGGTCCGCCGCGCCGTAGGCTCAAAACCATGTCATCCATGGGGGAGTTGTGTCGTCGTGTGCGCCGGTGGTCGCGGACTTCGGTGCCGCGTACGGGCGCGCGGTTGCCGGTGGTGCGGCGGCGGGGTGACCGGGGTCAGGGTGCGTTGGAGTACCTGGGTCTGACGTTGGTGGTCGTGGCGATCGTGGGTGCCCTGGTGGGTACGGGGATCGGTGCGGATCTGACGGCGAAGATCGGTGTGCAGGTCTGCCGGATCGGTGGCGGCGGCAACTGCGGTGGTGACAGCGGGAGCCAGGCGCAGGGCGGGGATCAGAATGCTCCGGGGCAGGGGGATCCGGCTTCGGACAAGAATCCTGACGGTTCGCCGAAGTCGCCCGAGCAGGTGGCGTACGACAAGGCGCTGAAGGATCTCCAGGACGCGCAGAAGGACGAGAAGTCCAACAGCGACAAGGCGATCGAGGCGGCGAAGGAACTCGCGAAGATCCTTGCCGACGAGCTCGGGATCACCGATGCGCTGGACTGCATCACCAAGGGCGACATGGGCGCCTGCACGGAGACGTTGATCAACGTTCTTCTCAGCCTCGTCGGTGGTGCGGTCGGGAAACTCGCCGCGAAGTACGGGGCGCCCTGGAAGTGGAAGAAGGCCTACAAGCTCATCCAGGCCCTCAAGAAACACGGCGGCGACCTCTACGACGGCCTCAAGGGACTCATCAAGAGCCGGAAGAAGGTCAAGGACGCCGAGAAGGCCCTGGAAGACGCGGGCAAGAAACTCGACGACACCAAGAAACCCAAGAACGACAAACCCGACGAGAAGAAGCCGACCACCTGCCCGGCCAAGCACAGCTTCCTGGCCGGCACGCCGGTGCTCCTCGCCGACGGCCGCACCCTGGCCATCGAGGCGGTCCGTCCCGGCGATCTGGTGACCGCCACCGATCCGGTCACCGGCCGGACCGGCGCCCGCCGCGTCGAGCGGGCCATCACCACCTACGACGACAAGCACTTCACCCGGCTGACCGTCCGGACCGGCGGGTCTCCGGCCCGGCTGACCGCCACGGACACCCACCCGTTCTGGGTGACCGGCCAGCGGCGCTGGAGGGACGCGGGCGACATCGGCCGCGGCGACACGCTGCGTACCGAGACCGGCGCGACGCTGACCGTCACCGGAGCCACGCGATACACGCAGCGGCAGACGACGTACGACCTCACGGTCGAGGGCGTGCACACCTACTACGTGGGCATCGGCTCCGCGAACGCGCTCGTCCACAACACCGACTGCGACCTGTCACCGGAAGAGCTCGAGGCGGCCCGCAAGCCCGGTGTGGGCGAAGGGGATCCCAAGAAGTTCAAGGACCACTTCCAGCGTCACAAGAAGCTGATCGAGGACGCGCTGGGCACCAAGTACAAGAAGCTCAAGGAGGACGGCCCGCAGTTCCGGCAGGACATCGCGGACGCGATCAAGGACGGTACGTTCGAGCTGGTCGGCAAGGGCACGTTGAAGAAGGGCGAGCCCGAGGGGCTGATCTATCGTGGCAAGGGCGTGACGGTCGTCCTCAAGGAGAACGGTGACTTCTGGACCGCCCTCAAGAGCGGCGAGGGCATGGACACCGGGATCGTGATCACGAAGAAGGTGCCGGTGAAGTAGCCGGCGCGGCAGGTGCCCGGCCGACGGCCGGGCAGGAGCGGGGAGCGGACATGAGCGGTTGGCCGACGGCCGAGAAGGCACTGCGCGGCCATGCCGTCCGCGATGTCCTCCTCCCGGGATTCCTGGACCGGGACGAGGATGTCCCCGAGTTCCGTCCGCAGCCGCTCGTCGTCTGGCTCCGGCTGGACGAAGGGCTGCTGCGGTTCGAGTCCGCGGGCCAGTTCGACCGGCTCGACACCACGGCGGTGGACGGCGTCCGGTGGGACGACATCGAGCTGCTCGCCGAGGCCGAGGAAGAGGTGATCGTCGCCTCGTGCGGTGAGCAGCTCTTCGGTGACGGCCGCGACGAACTGCGCTGCACCCGCCTGCGCGTCTACCGTACGCCGGGCGCCGACGACGGGGCCTGCACCTGCCTGGCCCTCGACTTCGAGGGCGGGCACTCCCTGTTCCTCGATCCGACGTGGACCTTCGGCATCAGGATCGGCAACGCGTCGGACGAACAGCGGTGGCTGAAGCTGTACGGCGCCGAGGGGGCCTCCCTCGTCGCCGAAGTGCCCCTGTCCGAACGTGCGTGAACGGCTGTTGCCCAACCCCCGTCGCTGGAAGGGGTGCCGGGCAACAGCTCTGCCTGGTCGCGGGCCGGGTCAGGGCAGCTTCGCCGCCTGCGCGGCGACGAGTTCGGCCGGGAGCTGCGGGGTCTTCTCCGTGAGGAAGTCCGCCACGTAGAACGTGACGACGGTCGATCCGGTACGCACCAGCTGGAAGACCAGCGGCACCTTGTCCCCCTCCATGCTCCCGGTCACCTGGTAGGCGATGCTCTCCTGACCCGCCGGGGGCAGCGGGAGCTGCTTGACCTCGGTGTACGTGGAGGGGCCGTCCTCGCTCGACGTACGGAAGCCGCCCGCGCAGGCCTGGACGGCGTCCCGGACTCCGCGCATGAGCTGCTGCGCCGCGTCCTTGGGGTGTGCGGTGAGGATCTCGGTGACGACGGTCTGGTCGTCCTTGCCCTCCTCCGACTTGTCCATGACGGTTCGGAAGACGGTGGCGGCCGCGGCCGGCTCGGGCGCGCCGTTGATCACCGCCACGAGCGGTTGGCAGTCCTTGTTCTCGGACCGTTCCGTGCCGCTCTCCTCGCCGCCCTGCATGGGGGTGACCTCGTAGTCCGCCACCTCACCGGTGGTCAGTGCGATCCCGGCCAGCCCTGCCTTGTCGAGGACCTTGCCGTTGCTGGTGGGGGTCGAGGTGGGCGCCGGGGCGGCGGAGTCGCTCGCGGCAGGGTCCGAGGAGGGGGTCCCGCTGGGCTTCGCGGTCGCGCCCGCGGCCTTCCCGCCGTCCTGTTCGGACGTCTTCCCGTCCGGCCCGCAGGCGACGGCCGTCAGGCAGAGCACTGCTGTGGTGGCCGCCATGGCTGCCGTACGTGCCTTCATCACTGACCGCTCCTCACCGGCGGAGCGCTACCGCCGACGTCGTTCCCGTACGGACCGTTCACGCTAACAACCGGAGCGGCCCGCACGCTTGGGCCCACGGACCCAACTCACGGCGGGCCGGAACCGAGCAGCGTCCACGCCCCGTACGCGGCCGAGGCTGCGGCGAGTACCGCGAGGACCGTCGCCGTGCGGGCCGGGGAACGCAGCCGCAGCAGGGCGACGGCGGGCGGCAGCAGGAGCGGGAAGGCGGGCATCATCAGCCGGGGCCTGGAGCCGAAGTAGCCGGCCCCGATCAGCGAGATGACGACGACGGCGATCCCGTAGACGAGTACCGGCAGCGGCTGGCGCTGCCGCACGCACAGGGACACGAGCCACCCCAGGGCCGCCAGCGCCACGCACAGCCCGAGCATGCCGGGCAGCGGCAGACCGAGGATGAAGGAGGCGAGGGCCGCGCCGCCGTCGATGCTGTTGCCCCACTGCGCCTGGACGTCGAAGTAGGCGAACGGGCTGCCTTCGCGCGCCGCGACGAACACCACGTACGCGAGCCAGCCCAGCGGCGCGACGACCACACCGAGGACCATCCGCCCGTTGCGGCGCACGATGCCGTCACCGGCGCCGCTCCGGTACTCCCGTACGAGCGTGACGGCGGCGGTGATCGCGAGGGCGGCGATGAGCGCGGCGGCGGACGGGCGGGTCAGCCCGGCGAGCGCGCACAGGACGCCGGCCACGATCCACCGGCGGGTCAGCACCGCGTACAGCGACCAGGCCGCGAGCGCGGTGAACAGGGTCTCGGTGTACGCCATCGACTGGACGAACGCCGTCGGGTACACGCCCCACAGCGTGGCCAGGACCACTCCGGCCCGGCGCCCGTACAGCCGGGCCCCGACGGCGAAGATCCCCCCGGCGGCGAGGAGCCCTGCGGACCACGCCACCAGCAGCCCGGCGCCCGCGAGGCCGAGCGGGGTGACCTCCGCGATACCGCGCTCCAGTGCGGGCAGCAGGGGGAAGAAGGCCAGGTCGGAGTGGACGCCTCCGTCCGGGAGGGTGACCGTGTACCCGTAACCGTTCTCGGCGACCCTCTGGTACCAGACGGAGTCCCAGCGCTCGGAGAGCAGGTGCAGCGCGTCCTTCCCCCCGGCCGCCGCGGCGGCCCAGAGGACGGCGAGCCCGACGATCCGCACCGCGGCGTACGCGCCGAGCGCGGGTGCGGCTGCTGCGAGGGCCGCGGCGACCCGCCCGCGCAGCGGCCGGCGCTCCGACGGCTGCGGGAGCGGCCGGGAGCGGCTGACCTGAGGAGGAGGGGCTGCGGGCATGCAGCCGATTGTCCCAGCCGCCCCGCACTCCGGCGGTCGCGGCCTCATGGCCGGGATCCGGATGCCTCGCGCTCACGCCCACCCGCGCGCGCCTGGGCCCAACTTTGGGGCCATAGGCCCAGGTCACACCGGTCGGGCCGCCGTACGCTCCCACCACGCCCGTTGTTCGGAGCATGCCAGCGGCGGGCCGGGTGAGTGACGTCGGAGAGGGAGAACCGTGAACGGTGGCAGCGGCTGGGGAAACGGAAGCGCGGGGCACGGAGCCGGCCGTGCGCAAAGAGCGGGCGGCGGCGCACTGTCGGCGCTGGCCCGGTGCTGGGCCGTCGGCGCCGTCGTCCACGTCATCGCCGCGTACGTGGCCTCACGCGGGCTCGTCGACATGCTGGCCACCGACGAACGGCTGGACGTCTTCACCTGGCGGTTGGGGCTCCAGCACGTGCCCGCCGTCCTCACCACCGTACTGACCGTGCTGGCCGCCGTCCGGGTCCTGCCCGCGGAGCAGCGCACGTCCCGCCCCCTGCACCTGTCGGCCGCCCTCGGCGTCCCGCTGGCGGCCCTCGGCTACGGGTACGCGGTGCTGTGGCAGAACTCCGACATGGAGGCGGTCCTGATGCCCGTCGTCACCCTGGTGACCGGAGCGGCGGTGGGCCTGTCCGTGGACCGGCTGATGGACGACGGCGACAACGGGTCGCCGCAGGCCGCCCCGTACTACTGGCGCGACGGCGGCGCCACCGCCACGGACTACATCGGGGGGATCCTCGTCGCCACCGGCATGGTCGCGGCACTCGCCACGGCGGGGGCCGGCGGCTGAGGGGATCCTGTTCGGGTCGTGCCGGACCCACGGGCCCGGCACGACCCGAACAGGCAGGACGGGAGCCGAGGGCCGGGGGCGGACGGAACAGCCGTCCGCCCTCGCCGTGTCCGCCACCTCACCGGTTGGGGACGTCGCTCCCGTAGACGATCCAGGGCGACTGCTCGAACGAGTTCACCCCACCCAACTGTGGTTGCATGGCCGCTACTTCGGGGCGCACCGCGAGTGTGTCGGGCCAGTGGTCGAAGTAGACCGTCCCGCTCACGACGAACCCCCTCCAGTCGGTGGCCGCCGACGCACCCTCCCGGTCGACCACGAAGCCGACGCACAGGACCGACGCCCTGCCGATCGCCTCCCGCACGGCGCGGACGACCGTTTCCCGCTCGTCCCGTCTCAGGCCTCCGAGTGCGAACTGCAACGCCACCGTGCCGTCGTCGATCCGGCGGACCCGGACGGCCACCTCGGAACCGCTGGGCAGCCAGAGCAGGAAGTCGACCTGGTCCAGGCGTTGCAGGCCGGCCAGGAGCACGAGTTGGTCCCGTGTCACCCAGGACTGGGTGACGGACGGCCGGGGCCCCGGCCCGATCAGGGTGATGCGCCGGGTGACCGGGTGATCGGGCGCCGCACGCCCGCCGCCTCCAGATCGCCGAGCAGCGACTCGGCGTCGGGGCGGCTCCAGCCCAGGTGGTACGAGTAGAAGAATCCGTCACTCATCGACACGTCACCTCATGAAGAGAATCCGGGCACCCCGGATTCACCCCGGCCCATGCGGGATGAGAGGTGGCCGCCCTGCTGGTCAGGTAGAGCGTGGAAGATCCCTGCGCACGGGAGCACGCCCGGCCCACCGCCGGTCGGGCGGCGTCGCGAGGGGCTCACGCTTGGTCACCACGAGCCTAGTGAGCGCCGTCGCCCGGTGCGTGGGCCCACGGGCCCACGCAGGACCCCAATGCCGCACGAGGGGCGCTTCCGCCGCGACACCGGCCGTCGAGCGGTGGACAGGGCCGCAGCCGACCGGCCATCGTGTACGCCGATGACACGCACCGATTCACCTCCCGCCTGGGACGAGCGCACCCAGCTGACCACCTTCCTCGACTACGCCCGGGCCACCGCGGTGGCCAAGTGCGAGGGCCTCTCGCAGGAGGACGCGATCAGGGCCCCGCTCCCGGGTTCTCCCCTGATGACCCTCGCGGGTCTCGTCAACCATCTCCGCTGGGTCGAGTACTTCTGGTTCGAGGTCGCCTTCCTCGGCGGCCAGGACGAGGGCCCGTGGACGGACGAGGACCCCGACCGCGAGATGCGCATCGCCGTCGACATGCCGCTCGCCGACGTGCTGGCGGAGTACGAGGAGCAGTGCGCCCGCTACCGCGAGCTCGTCGCGGCCCATGACCTGGACACCCCGGCCAAGAACCCGCGCAGGGACGGCCGGCACCCCGATCTGCGCTGGATCCTGCTGCACCTCGTCGAGGAGACGGCCCGGCACAACGGCCACATCGACATCATCCGCGAGATCGTCGACGGCACCACCGGGGACTAGGGCGTGTTTCGAAAGTAGCGCCGTCCGCCCGGAGGGCGGGTCCGGCGGCGTCTGGTGCGTGCGATCGCAAGGCGGAGGGTCGCCCCGATAC
>NZ_JBEXXX010000063.1:0-26766 GCF_040630635.1 Streptomyces sp. NPDC005761
GATACTGGGCGTATCGGGGTGATCCCGACAACGCGGCGAGCGTGCGTGCCAGGCGTCGCCGGACAGGCGGGACTTTCGAAACACGCCCTAGGGCCTCTGCGCAGGCGCCGGTACGAAAGGTCCCGGCGCCCGAAGTCGTCACGCGGGCGGCTGGTCCCGCGACTCCCACTCGGCCAGGGCCACCACGTCCTTCAGGAAGCCCCGGACGCCCAGGAACGACGAGAGATGCTCCCGGTGATCGTCACAGGCCAGCCAGGTCTTGCGGCGCTCCGGAGTGTGCAGCTTCGGGTTGTTCCAGGCGAGTACCCACACGGCATCGGCGCGGCAGCCCTTGGCCGAGCAGGCGGGCGCGGTGGGAGCACCCGCGGACGGGGCGGCGGAATCGGATTCGGGGGAGTTCACGGACTCAACCCTAGGGCCTGGGCAGAAGTGGGGACCTGCGGCATCCCCGCCGGAGAAATGGCGACGCCGAGCAGCCACGGGGGGAGCTGCCCGGCGTCGGTCCGTCGCTCCGACGGGGGATGCGGAGCGCTTACGAAGTATGTCACGCAGACCGGTCTGCGGTGCACTGGAACTTCATGATTGATCTGAGCTTTTCTTGAGCTTGGGCCCGTCCCGGACTCAGTCGTGTTCCTGTGGATCCGGGCTTCGGAAACCGTGTCCGGATTCCGGACCGGACTCCGCCGCCCCGCCCATCGAGGCGGCCCCCAGAGCGGGCCGCGTCGGGGCCGGCACGAAGGTCGAGGGGAGGGAAGGACTGTTCTCCCGGCCCGCGTTGGCGATGACGACCGCGACGTAGGGGAGCAGAACCCCCAGCGCGAGCGCCACGATCGCCACATGGCGCTCCACGTTCCACAGGACCGCGGCGGCGACCACCGAAACCGTGCGCACGGACATCGAGATCACATAGCGTCGCTGCCTGCCGCGCACATCCTCCGCGAGGCCCTGCCGCGCCCCGGTGATCCGGAAGACCTCCGCACCGCTCTGTTTCCGCAACACGTCTCCACCAACCTTCCCCGAGCTCATGACGAACTGGGGGAGACCCTGTTCCTGCGCCGGACGCTCACCGGACCCGACCGGATCCACGGTACGCCCGACGTCCCCCCGATTCGAGACCGGGGCGCGCCGCATACGCACACCCCGCCCCCGCACCGCACGTACGGACCCGCCCGACATGCGGTGTACCTGACCAGGAACCAGACTGGGCGGACATGCGCGACACCGCGTCGCACAAGGAGGCGACATGAGCTGGCTGTGGGCAATCATCGTGGGCCTGGTACTCGGTCTGATCGCGAAGGCGATCCTGCCGGGCAAGCAGGAGATCCCACTCTGGCTGACGGTCATTTTCGGCATGATCGGCAGCATTCTCGGCAATGCTGTCGCCACCTGGATCGGCGTCAACGACACCAAGGGCATCGACTGGACGCGCCATCTGCTCCAGCTGATCGGAGCCGTGGTGGTGGTCGGCGTCGGCGACATGCTCTGGGCCTCGATCCGGGGCAGCAGACAGAAGACCTGACGCACGCGCGGGGCAGCACGACGGCGGGGCACGCATGGTGCGTGCCCCGCCGTCGTGCTGTCGCCACGGCTCAGCCGGCCGTGACCTCGATCGCCGCCAGGTTCTTCTTGCCCCGGCGCAGCACCAGCCAGCGCCCGTGCAGCAGCTCCTCACGGGACGGTGCCGCCTCGCCGTCCACGGCCTTCACGTTGTTCACGTAGGCGCCGCCCTCCTTGACCGTGCGCCGGGCACCCGACTTGCTCGGCGCCAGACCGACCTCGACCAGCAGGTCGACCAGCGGACCGAGCTCGGTGACCTGCGCGTGCGGCACCTCGGAGAGTGCGGCACCCAGTGTCGCCTCGTCCAGCTCGCCCAGATCGCCCTGGCCGAACAGCGCCTTCGACGCGGCCACGACCGCGGCGCACTGGTCCGCGCCGTGCACCAGCGTCGTCAGCTCCTCGGCCAGCGCCCGCTGCGCCGCCCTCGCCTGAGGCCGCTCCTCGGTGGCCTTCTCCAGCTCCTCCAGCTCGGCAGGGGTCTGGAAACTGAGGATGCGCATGTAGCGGGAGACGTCGCGGTCGTCCACGTTCAGCCAGAACTGGTAGAACGCGTACGGCGTGGTCATCTCCGGGTCGAGCCAGACGGCGCCGCTCTCGGACTTGCCGAACTTGGTGCCGTCCGCCTTCGTCATCAGCGGGGTCGCGAGCGCGTGCACCTCGGCGCCCGGCTCCAGGCGGTGGATCAGGTCGAGACCCGCGGTGAGGTTGCCCCACTGGTCGCTGCCGCCCTGCTGGAGGGTGCAGCCGTGACGACGGTACAGCTCCAGGAAGTCCATGCTCTGGAGCAGCTGGTAGCTGAACTCGGTGTAGCTGATCCCCTCGTCGGACTCCAGCCGGCGGGCGATGGACTCCTTGGTGAGCATCTTGTTGACCCGGAAGTGCTTGCCGATGTCCCGGAGGAACTCGATCGCGGACATGCCCGCCGTCCAGTCCAGGTTGTTCACCATGACCGCCGCGTTCTCGCCCTCGAACGAGAGGAACGGCTCGATCTGGGACCGCAGCCGCGACACCCAGGCGGCGATCGTCTCCGGGTCGTTCAGCGTGCGCTCGGCGGTCGGCCTGGGGTCACCGATCTGGCCCGTGGCCCCGCCCACCAGGGCGAGCGGCCGCAGGCCGGCCTGCTGGAGGCGGCGCATGGTGAGCACCTGGACCAGGTGGCCGACGTGCAAGCTGGCCGCGGTGGGGTCGTAGCCGCAATAGAACGTGACGGGGCCGTCCGCGAGAGCCTTGCGCAATGCGTCCTCGTCAGTGGACTGGGCGAAGAGCCCGCGCCACTTCAGCTCGTCGACGATGTCCGTCACGGTTCCGTGTCTCCTCAGCTACGTGTGTCGATACGTGTATCGAAAGGCACCGGTCAGTCTAGGCGGGTCATACGCCCCGGCTCACCGAGCTCATGTTGAAGTCCGGGACGCGCAGCGCGGGCATCGCGGCCCGGGTGAACCAGTCGCCCCACTCGCGCGGCAGTGTCTTCTCGGTGCGGCCCGCCTCGGTGGCCCGCGACAGCAGGTCCACGGGCGACTCGTTGAAGCGGAAGTTGTTCACCTCGCCGACGACCTCGCCGCCCTCCACGAGATACACCCCGTCGCGGGTCAGCCCGGTCAGCAGCAGCGTCGAAGGGTCGACCTCCCGGATGTACCACATGCAGGTCAGCAGCAGCCCGCGGCCGGTCGTCGAGGCGACCATGTCGTCCAGGGACTGCTCACCACCGCCCTCCAGCAGCAGGTTGTCGATGGCCGGGGCGAGCGGCAGCCCGGTCTCGCCGGCCGTGTGCCGGGTCGTCGTCAGCTGCTCGAGCCGGCCGTCCCTGATCCAGTCGGTCCGGCCCAGCGGCAGCCCGTTGTCGAAGACCGACGCACCGTCCCCGGAGGAGTGCGCGATGACGAACGGCGCGGATTCGAGCCCCGGCGCGTTCGGGTCGCTGCGCAGAGTGAGCGGAAGCGGGGACAGCGTCTCGCCGAGCCGGGTCCCGCCACCCGGCTTGGAGAACACGGTCCTGCCCTCGACGGCGTCCCGGGCGGTGGCCGACCACAGCTGGTAGATCAGCAGGTCGGCGACGGCGGTCGGCGGCAGCAGCGTCTCGTACCGCCCGGCGGGCAGCTCGATCCGGCGCTCCGCCCAGGCCAGTCGCCGGGCGAGCTCGGCGTCCATCCCGGCCGGGTCGACGTCCTTGAAGTCACGGGTCGAGCGACCCGCCCAGGCCGAGCGCGACCGGTCGGGCGACTTGGCGTTCAGCTCCAGCGTCCCGTTCGGCTGGTCGTGCCGCAGCCGCAGCCCCGTCGACGTACCCAGGTAGGTCGAGGTCATCTCGTGGTTGGCGAAGCCGTACAGCTCACGGCCGCCGGCACGGGCCCGGGCGAACGCGTCACCGAGCGCGGGGGCGAACGCCGCGAAGACGTCCGAGCCGGTCTCCGCGGGCGCGTCCGTGAAGTCGGGGGACTCCGGCACCCCGGTGACCAGCGGCTGCGCGTCCTCGGCCGGCCCTGCTCCGCGCGCGGCGGCCTCGGCCGCCCGTACCAGCGGCTCCAGATCCGCCGCGGTGACGGCCGACCGGGACACGACTCCGGAGGCGGTGCCCTTCGACCCGTCGACGGTGGCGATGACGGTGAGGGTGCGGCCCCGGGTCACCCCGTTCGTGGTGAGCGCGTTGCCCGCCCAGCGCAGATTGGCCGACGACTCCTCGTCGGCGATGACCACACAGCCGTCGGCGGTGGACAGTTCGAGCGCGCGCTCGATGATCTCGTGCGGCTTGCTGACGCGGCTCATCGTCCGGCCTCCTGCGTCGTGTTGAGGATGTTCACGCCCCGGAAGAGGGCGGAGGGACAGCCGTGCGAGACGGCCGCCACCTGGCCCGGCTGGGCCTTGCCGCAGTTGAAGGCGCCCCCCAGGACATACGTCTGCGGGCCGCCCACCTTCTCCATCGAGCCCCAGAAGTCCGTCGTCGTCGCCTGGTAGGCGACATCGCGCAACTGCCCGGCCAGTCTGCCGTTCTCGATCCGGAAGAACCGCTGCCCGGTGAACTGGAAGTTGTACCGCTGCATGTCGATCGACCAGGACCGGTCGCCGACCACGTAGATCCCGCGCTCCACCCCGCCGATCAGATCCTCCGTGGAGAGCCCGCCGGGATCCGGCTGCAAGGACACATTGGCCATGCGCTGCACCGGAACGTGTCCCGGCGAGTCCGCGTACGCGCAGCCGTTGGACCGGCCGAGACCCGTCAGCTTCGCGATCCGGCGGTCCAGCTGGTAGCCCACCAGCGTCCCGTCCTTGACCAGGTCCCAGGACTGCGCCTCGACGCCCTCGTCGTCGTACCCGATCGTCGCGAGTCCGTGCTCGGCGGTGCGGTCGCCCGTCACGTTCATGACCGGGGAGCCGTACGCCAGCTTGCCCAGCTGGTCGAAGGTGGCGAACGAGGTTCCGGCGTACGCCGCCTCGTACCCTAGCGCCCGGTCCAGCTCGGTGGCGTGGCCGATCGACTCATGGATCGTCAGCCACAGATTGGACGGGTCGACGACCAGGTCGTACGTCCCCGCCTCGACACTCGGCGCCCGCATCTTCTCGGCCAGCAGCCCCGGGATGCTCTCCAGCTCCGCGTCCCAGTCCCAGCCGGTCCCGGTCAGGTACTCCCAGCCACGCCCCACCGGCGGCGCGATCGTGCGCATCGAGTCGAACTCACCGGTGGTCGCGTCCACCGCGACCGCGGTGAACTGCGGATGCAGCCGCACCCGCTGCTGGGTGGTGACCGTGCCCGCCGTGTCCGCGTAGAACTTGTTCTCGTGGACGGTCATCAGTGAGGCGTCGACATGAGCGACGCCCTGTGCCGCCAGCAGCCGGCCGCTCCACTCGGCGAGCAGCTCCGCCTTCTCCCCGGCCGGTACGTCGAACGGGTCGACGTCGTACGCCGACACCCAGCTCCGCTCCCCGTGCACCGGCTCGTCGGCCAGCTCCACGCGCTCGTCGGAGCCCGCCGCCGCGATCACCTTCGCCGACAGCTTCGCCATGGCGACGGCCTGCGAGGCCACCTTCGCCGCGGCGTCCATCGTCAGATCCACCCCGGAGGCGAACCCCCACGCCCCGCCGTGCACCACCCGCACCGCGTACCCGAGATCGGTGGTGTCCGACGATCCGGCGGGACGGGCGTCCCGCAGCCGCCACGTGGCGCTGCGCACCCGCTCGAAGCGGAAGTCGGCGTGCACGGCCCCGAGCGCCCGCGCACGGGCGAGCGCCGCGTCGGCGAGGGCCCGTAGCGGGAGGGCCAGGAACGACTGATCTACCTCATGGGGCACGGGCGGCCTCTCCTCTGCGTCTCGGATCGTTTACGAGGCAGTGAAGCACGGCCGCAGGAGCATCGCGGCCGAATTCCGGGCCGGGCGCAGGGGCCGGCCGTCCGGTGGCCCGTGGGCCGGTCGTTCGCCGCCCGGTCGGATGCGTCTCTGTAGGAATCCCACAGTGACCGGGGGAAGGCGCTGTCAGGGGCCGATTCCTCGCCGAGCAGGCGGTACCGATAGGTTTTCGAGGTACCAGACCGCTATCGAAAGGGTGATCCGTTGAGCCGCTCGGTTCTCGTCACCGGAGGAAACCGGGGCATCGGCCTCGCCATCGCCCGCGCTTTCGCCGACAACGGCGACAAGGTCGCGATCACCTACCGTTCCGGCGAGCCGCCTGCGGCGCTCACCGAGGCCGGTGTTCTCGCGGTCCGTTGCGACATCACCGACGCCGAGCAGGTGGAGCAGGCCTACAAGGAGATCGAGGAGAAGCACGGCAACGTGGAGGTGCTGGTGGCCAACGCCGGCATCACCAAGGACCAGTTGCTGATGCGGATGTCCGAAGAGGACTTCACGTCCGTGCTCGACACCAACCTCACCGGCACCTTCCGGGTCGTCAAGCGTGCCAACCGCGGCATGCTGCGCGCCAAGAAGGGCCGCGTGGTCCTCATCTCCTCCGTCGTCGGCCTCCTCGGCTCGGCCGGACAGGCCAACTACGCGGCCTCCAAGGCCGGTCTGGTCGGCTTCGCCAGGTCGCTGGCGCGCGAGCTCGGTTCGCGCAACCTCACCTTCAACGTCGTCGCGCCCGGCTTCGTCGACACCGACATGACGCAGGCGCTCACCGAGGAGCAGCGCAAGGGCATCGTGTCCCAGGTGCCGCTCGGCCGCTACGCGCAGCCCGACGAGATCGCCGCCGCGGTGCGCTTCCTCGCCTCCGACGACGCGTCGTACATCACTGGAGCCGTCATCCCCGTTGACGGCGGATTGGGCATGGGTCACTGATCACCATGAGCGGAATTCTCGACGGCAAGCGCATCCTCATCACCGGGGTGCTGATGGAGTCGTCCATCGCGTTCCACACCGCCAAGGTGGCCCAGGAGCAGGGCGCGGAGATCATCCTGACCGCCTTCCCGCGGCCCACGCTCACGGAGCGCATCGCCAAGAAGCTGCCCAAGCCGGCCAAGGTCATCGAGCTGGACGTGACCAATGCCGAGCACCTGGACCGGCTCGCCGGTCTGGTGGAGGCCGAGCTCGGCTCGCTCGACGGTGTCGTCCACTCCATCGGGTTCGCCCCGCAGGACGCGCTCGGCGGCAACTTCCTCAACACCCCGTTCGAGTCGGTCGCCACGGCGATGCACGTCTCGGCGTTCTCGCTGAAGTCCCTCGCCATGGCGTGCAAGCCGCTGATGAGCGAGGGCGGCTCGATCGTCGGTCTCACCTTCGACGCCCAGTACGCCTGGCCGCAGTACGACTGGATGGGCCCGGCCAAGGCCGCGCTGGAGGCCACCTCCCGCTACCTCGCCCGTGACCTGGGCAAGGACGGGATCCGCTGCAACCTGATCTCGGCCGGTCCGATCGGTTCCATGGCCGCCAAGTCCATCCCGGGCTTCGGCGAGCTCGCCGACGTGTGGAACACCCGCGCGCCGCTGGCGTGGGACATGAAGGACCCGGAGCCGGCCGGCCGCGGCATCGTCGCGCTGCTCTCCGACTTCTTCCCGAGGACCACGGGCGAGATCATCCACGTCGACAGTGGCGTGCACATGATGGGTGCCTGACACCTCCCGCTCCCCGGCCGCGCACCACCTCCCCGGAGGTGGTGCGCGGCCGTTTCCCTTGTCCGGCAGGCCTTCCGGCGCTCAGGTCGAAAAGCTGGTCGATCCACCGCAGAATGTGGAGGAACCGGACTTCTGGTCAGGCTGAGGGGAGGAGATCGCTGTGCGCGGCACTCGTCACCGAACCCGATCCCTGCTGGTTGCCTCCGTCCTCGTGGCCGGGCTGCTCGTGCCTGTGGGCCTGTACGCGGCGGGGCATGTCGGAGCAGCGGGCGCGGCAGGGCCGCCCGCGGCCGATCCCGAGCCCTCCGGCGCCGAATGCCGTACGTCGGTGAAGGGTTCCCGGGTCGTCGCCTACTGCCACAACCCGTACCCCTCCACCGACCGCGTCCAGCTGCACACCGAATGCACCCGCTGGTGGGACATCGACACCGACTCCGAGCCGGTCACCGTCCCCCCCGGCCGGACCGTGAGGCTGGACGACCGCTGCTGGAAAGAGGTCCGCTCCGCCTGGGTCACCCACAGCACGGAGAGGCAGGGTGACAGCCCGTAGGGGGCTCTCGTCCGGATCGGACCGGGCGCGTGGGCCGAAGGGCCTAAGGCGTCCCGCAATTCCTGGCGGGCGCACGACGACAGCTACGGCGCCTCTCCCCCGTAGCCTGAACGGCACGGGGGGACCCCCTCCGTAGTCGGAACGCCCGAATGCGTCCCGTATGCGGGCGCCTCTCCGCCCTGCGATGCACCGCGTCCGACGCCGCGCGCTGATCCCCCAGGAAGGGCGGGACAGCCCTAGACCCGGTCCACCAGGCAGCTCAGCGCGTGGCTCGCGGCCTCCGCCGCCGCCGTCTCCGCGTCGCCGGCCCGGATCGCCTCGACCAGCCGGCCGTGGTCCATGAGGTCCTGCGGCCCCAGATCATGGCCGACGTCGTCCCGCAGGTAGTCCTTCAGCAGATCGCCCAGATCGGCGTAGAGGCCCGTGAGCACCTCGTTGTGCGATGCGGCCACCACGGCCAGATGCAGCGTCGCGTCCGCCGCGACGAAGGCCTCCGCGTCTCCCGCGGCCCAGGTCTCCTCCCGGCGCCGCATGAGCGCGTCCAGTTGCCTCAGGTCCCGCTCGGTGCGCCGGGCGGCAGCAAGACGCGCCGCCGACGACTCCAGCGTCGACCGCAGCTCGGCCACATGGCGCGGGTCGGCGGACGCGAACCGGCGGTGCATCACCCCGGCCAGCTCGCTGACCGCCACCACATAGGTGCCCGAGCCCTGCCGGATGTCGAGCAGCCCGTTGTGCGCGAGCGCGCGCACGGCCTCGCGGACGGTGTTGCGGGCCACCCCCAGCTGCTCGACCAGCTCGGGCTCGGTGGGGATGCGCGAACCCACGGGCCACTCGCCCGACGTGATCTGGTTCCTCAGCTGGGCAATCACCTGGTCGGCGAGTGCCGATCGCCGCGGGGACGTCAGCGCCATGGTGCTCCTTGCTCGGGTGTGCGGGGCGGCGGGCCCCTGGGCCCTCCCGTGTGCATGAGGCCGAAGCCCTCTCGCGGAGGTATCCGAATCTTCTCAGAGGATTGGACAAGCAATCATCCCATGATTCTATGATGGCCCCATGCATGACGACGAAACCCCTCCCCGGACCCCCGTCCGGACGCTGGACCCGGCCGCGCCGGCCGCCCCCCGCACCCAGGTGCCCGCGCAAGGGACCGGCCCCGCTCCCTGGGCGCTCCGCCTGGTCGCCGTAGGGCTCGTCCTCACCGCGCTCAACCTCCGCCCCGCCATCACCAGCCTCGGCGCCCTCCTCGAAGAGGTGCGCGACGGGCTGCACATGAGCGGCAGCGTGGCCGGGGTGCTCACCTCCGTACCCCCGCTCTGCTTCGCGGTCTTCGGCGTCATGGCGCCGCGCCTGGCCCGCCGCTTCGGGCCGGGTGCGGTCGTCTGCGCGGGCATGGTCGCCATCACCGCGGGGCTGGTGATCAGGCCGCTCGTCGGCGGCACGGCAGGCTTCCTGGCCGCGAGCGCGCTCGCCCTGATGGGCATCGCCGTCAGCAACGTCCTGATGCCGGTGATCGTGAAGCGCTGGTTCCCGGACCGCGTCGGCTCCATGACCGGTCTCTACTCCATGGCCCTGGCCCTCGGAACCTCGCTGGCAGCGGCCGTGACCGTGCCCATGACCGAGGCGATGGGCGGCAGTTGGAAGGCCGGCCTCGGAGTCTGGGCCGCCCTCGCCGCCGCCGCGATCCTGCCCTGGATCCCGCTGGTACGGGACCGCACCGGCGCCGCCGGACACCCCGCGGCCGACCGGCAGGAGGCCCCGGCGCTCCGGATCACCCGCAGCCGCACCGCCTGGGCCCTCGCCTGCTTCTTCGGCCTCCAGGCCACCGCCGCCTACATCACCATGGGGTGGATGCCGCAGATCTTCCGGGACGCCGGCGTCTCGGCCGGGACGGCCGGCGTGCTGCTCGCCCTCACCATGGCCATGGGCGTGCCGCTCGCCTTCGTCATCCCGAGGGTCGCCGCCCGGATGAGGAACCAGGGACCGATCGTCGTGTTCCTCGGGGCCTGCGGCCTCATCGGCTACGCGGGCCTCTACCTCGCCCCCTCCGGCGGGGCCTGGATCTGGGCGCTGCTGCTGGGCATCTCGAACTGCGCCTTCCCGCTCGCCCTCACCATGATCGGCATGCGCTCCCGCAGCGGTGCCGGAGTGGTCCGGCTTTCCGCGTTCGCCCAGTCCACCGGCTACCTCATCTCGATCCCCGGCCCGCTCCTGGTCGGCGTGCTCTACCAGCACAGCGGAGGCTGGGGGCTGCCGATCGGACTCATGGCGGCGCTGATGGTGCCGCAGATGGTGGCGGGCATCCTGGCCGGCCGGGACCGGACGATCGAGGACGAATGCTGAGATGCGAGACTGGGGGCATGTCTCCTGTGCTCGATCCGAATCCCCAGAACGGTCAGAAGAAGCTGCTCCTCGTCTTCGGGACGATGCTGCTGATCACGGTCGTCGTCGGCATCATCGCTTCCATCGCCTCCCCGTGACGCGAGGTCCCCGGCGCGTTGGTGGGGCTAGCCCCACCACCCCCTAGGGGGCCAGGGTCAGGGTGAAGTGGGTGGGTCACCGGATGGGAGCGGCGCTCCCGGATCCGTAGGTTCTGAGTATCGGAATCCAGCACCCACGGAGGCGGACATGCCGGCCCGTACGCACACCCGCTCCACCCGCCCGGACGCGGCAGGCATCGAGGTCAGGCTGCCGTGGTGGGCCGTCGCGCTGCCCGCCGTGGCCTTCGGCGCCCTCCTCCTGCTGATCGCCGGACCCGGCCAGGCACACGCTGCCACGGGGGATCCCGCTGTCGGCCGGTTGCTGCAGCGAATCGTGGAGCTGTTGGCCCCCTGACGTCCGCAATCCGGGGCGGGGAGCCCTCCAACACCCTGCGCCAGGTGCCACATTTCATGCGAAGCTGAGGTGTATGAGCGTCGATACACCTCGCAGGATCGTCCTTCTCAGGCACGCAAAGGCGGAATGGTCGCAGGACTCCGACCATGAGCGGCCGCTCGCCGAGCGCGGCCGCAAGGACGCCCCCGTGGCAGGCCGCAGACTCGCCGACTCCGGGATCGTCTTCGATCTGGCCCTCTGTTCGACCGCGGTCAGGACGCGCGAGACATGGAAGCTGGCCGTGCACGAGATGCCGGAGCGCCCCAGGACCGTGTACGAGGAGAGGCTCTACGAGGCCTCACTCGGCGAGCTGATCGCGCTGATCAACGAGACGCCCGACGACGTTCGCGACCTCCTGGTGATCGGCCACAACCCGGGCATGCACGCCGTCGCCGACGCCTTGTCGGGGTCGGCGGAGGGTGACGCCCTGGCGCGGATGAACCGCGGCGGCTTCCCGACCGCCGCGTTCGCCGTGGTCGAGGTGCCCGGCACCTGGAAGAGCGTGGAGCACGGCGTCGGCAAGCTCGTCGAGTACTGGACTCCGAACGACTGACCGCCCCGGCTCACGACAGGGCCCGGGTGCCCACGCTTCGGCGTGTGCACCCGGGCCCTGTGTACGTGGCGTGCGGGCGCCCCTACTCGACGAGGCCGTCTGCGGCCTCGACCTCCTCGCGGGTGATACCGAGCAGATAGAGCACGGTGTCCAGGAACGGCACGTTCACCGCGGTGTGCGCGGCCTCGCGGACCACCGGCTTGGCGTTGAAGGCGACTCCGAGCCCCGCGGTGTTCAGCATGTCCAGGTCGTTCGCCCCGTCACCGATCGCCACCGTCTGCGCCAGCGGAACCCCGGCCTCCGCGGCGAAGCTGCGCAGCAGCCGGGCCTTGCCCGCCCGGTCGACGATGTCGCCCGTCACCCGGCCGGTGAGCTTCCCGTCGACGACCTCCAGAGTGTTGGCAGAGGCGAAGTCGAGCCCGAGCCGCTCCTTGAGATCGTCCGTCACCTGCGTGAACCCGCCGGAGACGACGCCCACTTGGTAGCCGAGCCGCTTCAGCGTACGGATCAGGGTGCGGGCTCCCGGCGTCAGCCGGACGTCGGCGCGGACCTTCTCCACCACCGACACGTCGAGCCCCGCCAGCAGTGCCACCCGCGCGTGCAGCGACTGCTCGAAGTCGAGCTCGCCGCGCATGGCCTGCTCGGTCACCGCGGCGACCTCGGCCTCGCAGCCGGCATGGGCCGCGAACAGTTCGATGACCTCGTCCTGGATGAGCGTCGAGTCGACGTCCATCACGACGAGCCGCTGCGCCCGGCGGCTCAGCCCGGCCGAGACCACCGCCACGTCGACGCCGATGCCGGCGGCCTCGATGGCCAGGGCCGTGCGCAGTGTCTCGGTCCCGGTGCCCGACACCGCGAACTCGACGGCCGTCACCGGATACTTCGCCAGCCGGAAGATACGGTCGATGTTTCCGCCGGTCGAGGTGATCGTGGCCGCTATGGCGGCGGTCGACTCCGCGGTCAGCGGATGCCCGAGCACCGTCACATGGGAACGGCCGTCGCCGCGCGGGCGGTTGTCGCCCGTACCGGAGATGATCTCGGCCTGCAGCTTCAGCGACTCGGCCCAGCTGTGCACTGTGGCCCGCAGGTCGCCCTCCGTGGTCCCGCCCGCGGTCGGGGCGGTGACCAGTGCGCACAGGACGATGCGGCCACGGGTGACGACCTGCTCGATGTCGACGACGTCGACCGAGTAGGCGGCGAGGGTGTCGAAGAGCCCGGCGGTGATGCCGGGCCGGTCCTTCCCGAAGATCTTCACGAGGAGGGTCGGAGTGTCCGCGTCCCGAGGTGACTCAGGAGGCTCAGGAGACAGGGAGGACTGAGGGGGCTGAGGTGCGCTCATGGTGCTCCCACCGTAGCGGTCCGCGCTACGCTCCCGACGGCCCGTCCCGAGGAACGGACAGCCGGTGTGGCGCCGATGATGTCCGCATCGGGTACGACATGCGATGTACTGATGGCATTGGCGCCGACAGATGGCGTTTTGGTCCAGGTCGTTCGCAACGGTGCGGTCTCGGTTCGCTCAACCCCTCGCCCGGCTTTCGCATCGGGGACTGCTCCTGGAATAGTTCCCCACGATGTTCAGCATCCCTAGACTCCCTGCAACGGGGGTAATTCGGGGGACAACTAGTGGGGCGCGGAGTGCCGGAACTCGTACTGGAATTGAATGGCAGGACCTGGACGCTCGATCCGTCCAGGTCGTACACCCTGGGACGTGATCCGCAGGGCGACATGACGATCGACGACGCCAGGGTGTCGTGGCGGCACGCCACGATCAGCTGGAGCGGGCGCGGTTGGTTCATCGAGGACCACGGCAGCACCAACGGCACGTATGTGCAGGGCCAGCGGATCCACCAGATGGAGATCGGGCCCGGCTCCACCGTGAACCTGGGCAACGCCACCGACGGACCCCGGCTGAGCCTCAGCGGCACCGATGTGTACAGCGGGCAGGCCGCCGGGGGTGCCCAGGCTCCGGCCCAGCAGCCGCAGCAGCCGTACCAGGCCCCGCAGCAGTCCGGGCCGGGCGGGCCGCAGCAGCCTCCGGTCCAGCAGGCCTGGCCGCAGCAGCCGCAGGCCCAGCCGCAGCAGCCCCATGTTCCGCAGCAGGGCATGGCACCGGCTCCCCACCAAGGCGGTCCCGGTGGCGCGGCGGGGGCGCCGCCGGTGTACGGCGACCGGAGCCCGACCACGTTCCACCATCTGGCGCTCGGCCGGGTGATGCGGATCGGCCGTGCGCTGGAGAACGAGCTGGTCGTCTCCGACCTGCAGGTCTCGCGCCACCACGCCGAGTTCCACGCGACACCCGACGGCCGCTTCGAGATCCGCGATCTCGGTTCCCACAACGGTACGTACGTCAACGGCCAGCCGCTCTCGAAGTCCGGCTCCGCGCTCATCGGCCCGAACGACATCGTCGGCGTCGGCCACTCGACCTTCCGGCTGGTCGGCGACCGGCTCGAGGAGTTCGTCGACACCGGTGAGGTCTCCTTCGCCGCCCGCCACCTCACGGTGACGGTCGACGGCGGCAAGCAGATCCTCAAGGACGTCTCGTTCGGCGTCCCGGAGAAGTCGCTGATCGGGGTCATCGGCCCGTCCGGTTCCGGAAAGTCCACCCTGCTCAAGGCGCTCACCGGCTACCGGCCCGCCAACCAGGGCGACGTCCTCTACGACAACCGTAATCTGTACAAGCAGTTCGCCGAGCTCCGCCAGCGCATCGGTCTGGTTCCGCAGGACGACATCCTGCACAAGGAACTGACCGTCACCCGGGCCCTCAAGTACGCCGCCAAGCTCCGCTTCCCCGCGGACACCACGGAGGCCGAGCGCCAGGCCCGTATCCACGAGGTCCTCGCCGAGCTCAAGCTCGACATCCACAAGGACAAGAAGGTCACCTCGCTCTCCGGCGGCCAGCGCAAGCGCGTCTCCGTGGCCCTGGAGCTGCTGACCAAGCCCTCCCTGATCTTCCTGGACGAGCCGACCTCGGGCCTCGACCCGGGTATGGACCGCGACGTCATGCAGCTGCTGCGCGGCCTGGCCGACGACGGGCGCACCGTCCTCGTCGTCACGCACTCGGTCGCCGAGCTGGCCATCTGCGACAAGCTCCTGGTGATGGCGCCTGGAGGCGCCGTGGCCTACTTCGGTCCGCCGGAGGAAGCGCTCAACTTCTTCGGCTACTCCACCTGGGCCGACGTCTTCTCCGCGTTCGAGAACTACCGCGACTACGACTGGGCGGGCCGCTGGCGCGGTTCGCAGCACTACCAGATGTACGCCGCGGACATCGACGCCGTCGCCGCGCAGCCCGTGCACATGCCGCCGCACCAGCAGATGCGCCCCCCGAAGCCGCAGGGCTGGATGACCCAGCTGTGGACGCTGATGCGCCGCTACGTCTCGGTGATCGCGTCCGACAAGGGCTTCATGGGCCTGATGGTGATCCTGCCCGCCGTGCTCGGGATCGTCAGCGTGGTCATCCCCGCCGACTTCGGCCTCGCCCCGCCGAAGCCGCCGTCCCGGTTCAACGGCGACGCCGGCACGATCATGCTGATCCTCGTGATCGGAATGACCTTCTCCGCCGCGGCCAACTCCGTACGAGAGCTGATCAAGGAACGGGTCATCTACGAACGGGAACGGGCCACCGGCCTCTCCCGCTCGGCCTACCTGATGTCCAAGGTGATTGTGCTCGGCGTGATCACGGCCATCCAGGGCGTCATCATCTGCGGCATCGGCTTCGCCACCCGCGATCTGCCGGCGGAGGGCCTGATCATGCCGCCCGCCGTCGAGCTCTGCGTGACGATCATCGCGCTCGGCTTCACCTCGATGATGTTCGGCCTGGTCATCTCCTCGCTGGTCAAGACCTCCGAGAAGACCATGCCGTTGCTGGTCATGTTCGCGATCGTCCAGGTCGTCTTCACCGGCATCCTCTTCCAGGTGTACGGATCGCCCGGGCTGGAGCAGTTCGCCTGGCTGATGCCGTCCCGCTGGGCCATCGCGGGCGCGGGCTCCACACTGGACCTCGCCCACCTGATGCCGCCGTGGGACCAGAAGAACCCGACGGACCTCGATCCGCTGTGGGAGCACTCGGCCGGACAGTGGGGGATGAACGTCGCGGTGCTGCTGGTCCTCGGCATCATCTGCGGGGTGGCGGTCGCGCGGCTGCTGCGCCGCCACGAGCCCGAGGTCATGCGCAAGTAACGGGCGCCCCTGCGCACAGCACGACGCCGAAGGGCGGCACCCCACGGGGTGCCGCCCTTCGGCGTGGTCCGGAACGGATCAGTACGCGCTGTCGACGTTGTCGATCGAGCCGTACTTGTCGGCGGCGTAGTTGGCCGACGCGGTGATGTTGGCGACCGGGTCGTACTGGGTGTGGGGGGTGCCACCGACGTGGTAGGCGTCGAACGTCGGCTTGATGATCTGGAGCAGACCGATCGACGGGACCCCGTTGATCGCATTGATGTCCCAGTCGTTGATGGCGTTCGGGTTGCCGCTGGACTCACGGATGATGTTGCGGTGCAGCCCGTCGTAGGTGCCCGGGATGCCCTTGGACTTCATGATGGACAGGGATTCCTTGATCCAGCCGTCCAGGTTGTTCGCGTACACGGGGGTACGGGCCTCGGAGCGGCTGGCGGCGTGCGAGCTGCGCTTGGCGGCGGCCTTCTTGGCCTTCCACTTCGCGACGGCCTTCGCCTTCGCCTTCTTGGCGTCGGCCTTGGCGACGGCGTCGGCCTTCGCCTTCACGGCGGCGGCCTTCTCGGCCTTGGCGGCCTTCGCGGCGTCGGCTGCCTTGACCAGCTGCTCGGCAGTGGAGTGCTGCTCGATGATGCTGTTCTGGATGGTCCGGGCCTGCGGGGCGCCGGCGGCGGACCCGAAGACGACGGGGGCTGCGGAGAGTGCCTGAGGCTCGGTCTCGGCCTCGGCGTTACCGGGCACCAGGGACAAGGAGAGTGCAGCGGCGGCGACGGCGGAGATGCCGACGGCGGAGAGCTTCTGGGTCTTGTTCAGGCGGCGGAGACGGCCGGGAATGCTGGACGCGGACATATCAGGCGTACCTCTTCGAATCGCGGAAGGTCCTCACGGAGGACGAAGACGGGAGGCGACTTCGCTTCTCCGTCGGGGACGAGTGCAATTGTTAGCGGCAGCAAAATGCCGTGGCAAAGGTGTGACGTACGAAGCCGGGTAGTGGAACACGAGGGCGTTGGCGGCCTCGAATCCATGCTCATGACCACCCAAATCACCCTTATCGCTCCACTAGGCGACTTCGTAAGTGACGTGGGTCCTATGCGCGGCCTCACATCGGGCGGGTAACAAACTCACCGTCCGTTGCTCCAGCAATTCGGAATGTGACGTTCCGACATCGGGTGGTGCGGTCGAGAAGGTCTGAAGGGCGGCCTAGGGGCCCGCGGCCGGGCGAAAGTCCTAGTCCCTGCGCCCTGGTCGGGGCAGCCCACAGGCGGATACAGGGCCACGGGGCCGCCGGTACCGTGAGGTCATGAGCCATCGCCCACCGTCGGGCCTCGCAGCGGTGAGTGCCGCGCTGCTCGCCATGAGCCGCCACCTCGAGATGCGGGACGTCCTGAAGACGATCGTCGCGTCGGCCCGCGAACTGCTCGACGCCGAGTACGCGGCCCTCGGGGTGCCCGACGACCACGGCGGCTTCGCCCAGTTCGTCGTCGACGGCGTCAGCGACGAGCAGTGGAAGGCCATCGGCCCGCTCCCGCGCCAGCACGGCATCCTCGCGGCGATGCTGCACGAGGCCAAGGCCGAGCGCCTGGCCGACGTCCGCAAGGACCCGCGCTTCGAGGGCTGGCCGGCCGCCCACCCCGACATGTCCGATTTCCTCGGACTGCCGATCAGGGACGGCGACGAGACCATCGGCGCCCTCTTCCTCGCCAACAAGCGCTGCCCGAAGCCCGAGGGCACCTGCGGATTCACCGCGGACGACGAGGACCTGCTGGCGATCCTCGCCCAGCACGCGGCGATCGCCCTCACGAACGCCCGGCTGTACGAGCGCAGCCGCGAGCTCACCATCGCGGAGGAGCGCTCCCGGCTCGCCCACGAGCTGCACGACGCGGTCAGCCAGAAGCTCTTCTCCCTCCGGCTCACCGCCCAGGCCGCCGCCGCCCTGGTCGACCGCGACCCGGCCCGCGCCAAGGGCGAGCTCCAGCAGGTCGCAGCCCTGGCGGCGGAGGCCGTCGACGAGCTGCGTGCCGCCGTGGTCGAACTGCGTCCCGCGGCGCTCGACGAGGACGGCCTCATCGCCACCCTCCGTACCCAGATCCAGGTCCTGGACCGCGCACACACGGCCCGCGTCACCTTCGGGAGCTCGGGCGTCCGGGCCCTGCCCGCCGCCCAGGAGGAAGCGCTGCTCCGGGTCTCCCAGGAGGCCCTGCACAACGCCCTGCGCCACTCGGGCGCCGGGCACGTCGACGTCACCCTCACCCGCCGCGACGGCGGCACGGTCCTGCGGATCTCGGACGACGGCTGCGGTTTCGAACCGGCGGCCACCCGGCGTGCGGGCAGACACCTGGGCCTCGTCTCCATGCGGGACCGCGCCGACGGCGTCGGCGGCGAGCTCACCGTTGAATCGGCGCCCGGCAAGGGCACCACGATCGAGATGGAGGTGCCCGGTGGCTGACAGGCTCATCAGGGTGCTGCTGGTCGACGACCACCAGGTGGTCCGCCGCGGTCTGCGTACGTTCCTGGAGATCCAGGACGACATAGAGGTCGTCGGCGAGGCGGCCGACGGCGCCGAAGGGGTGGCCAGGACGGAGGAGCTGCGCCCCGACGTGGTGCTGATGGACATCAAGATGCCGGGCACCGACGGCATCGAGGCCCTGCGCAGGCTCCGGGAGCTGGAGAACCCGGCCAAGGTGCTGATCGTCACCAGCTTCACGGAACAGCGCACCGTCGTCCCCGCCCTGCGCGCCGGCGCATCCGGCTACGTGTACAAGGACGTCGACCCGGACGCGCTGGCCGGGGCCATCCGCTCGGTGCACGCGGGCCACGTCCTGCTCCAGCCGGAGGTGGCCGGAGCGCTGCTGGCCCAGGACGACCCGGGCACCGGCACGGGCCGGGGGAGCACCCTCACCGAGCGGGAGCGGGAGGTTCTGGGCCTGATCGCCGACGGCCGGTCGAACCGGGAGATCGCGCGGGCACTGGTGCTGTCCGAGAAGACCGTCAAGACACACGTCTCGAACATCCTGATGAAGCTGGATCTCTCCGACCGTACCCAGGCGGCCCTCTGGGCCGTCCGGCACGGGGCGGCGGGCTGAACGGACGACCGGTACGGCGCGTCACCCGCCGGGCCGGGATTTCACACTCCCGTGTGTACGTCACCCGAACGGCGCATCCATTTTCGGACCGGGGCGTTCTTCATGGCGTGCTGCGGCGGCTGGCCGCAGCGACGCTAGGAGGATCCTGAAGTGAAGAACCTGAAGAAGGCCGCTGCCGTCACCATGATCGCCGGTGGCCTCATCGCCGCCGGTGCCGGCGCGGCCTCCGCCACCGGTCACAGCGGTGCCGGTGCGCACGGTGTCGCGGCCCACTCCCCGGGTGTGGCCAGCGGCAACCTCGTCCAGGTCCCGGTCCACGTCCCGGTGAACGTGGTCGGCAACACCGTCAACGTGATCGGCCTGCTCAACCCGGCCTTCGGCAACCTCGGCCTGAACGGCTGACGCTCCGCACCCACGGCGACGCCGTCGGCCGGCCCCACGGGGCCCCGGCCGGCGGCATCACGCCGTCCGCCCGCGCCTCGACCCCGCGTCAGAGGCCGCGAGCGAGCCCCGGGCCCACCCGCCGCCCGGTCGGACCCGCCCCGCCCCGGCGGACACAGAGGCGCCGGGTCCGGAACCCGCTACCGCGCCCGCTCCTCCACGTACGCGTTGTACGCGGCCACCTGCGCCCGCCGGGCCACCCGCTCCACCGGCCGCAGCGCCTCCCCCCTGGCAGCCATCTCCGACGCGCTCACCGCGCCCCCGTGCCCGTTCTCGTACGCCACCGAGACCAGCAGCCCGACCCGCTGCGCCAGCTCCAGCACCCGCACCGCCCGCGGCGGATACCCCGGGGCGAGCACCTCGCGCCCCCGCTCCGCCCGCGCCCGGTACGCGTCCACCGCCGCCTCGGCCACCGGCCCCGACCCGGCCACATCGAGCCGCGACAGCAACGCCGTCGCATCCCGCAACGCCTCCGCGAGTTCCCGCTCCGCCTCACCCAGCGACGGCACATCGGCCGGCGGCGCCTCGCGCACCGCCAGGCACCGCCACACCACGTCGACGTGGAGATCCCCGGCGGGGCCCGCCTCCCGCACCTCGGGCACCAGCCCGTACGGCGCACCGAAGGTGACCACGGCCTCCTCGGCCTCCAGGGCCCGGGCGTTGAACTCCGCCGGACCGCTGAGGCCCAGCGGATGCCCGGGAACCGGCAGCGCGACCCGGAAGCCCGTCACCCCCAGCCCGCGCAGCCGCCCCAGGGCGAGCGTGAGGCCGACCGGCCCCGCCTCACCCGGCAGCCCCTCGACGCGGTGCACCGCGTCCTCTCCGACAATGGCGAGCGCCGCGTCGTCGGGCGACACGAGTCCCGCCAGCAGCGCGTTGCCCCAAGCGGCCAGCAGCCCTGAGCGTGGTTCCGAAAGCATGGCACCACCCTAGGGAACGGACCCGGGGACTGTCCTCGCCCTCCCGCGACCCGCCCCGGCCGGACCGGGGACGGGGCGGCGGGAGCACGACGACGGGCCCAGCGCCTGAAGCACTCCGGCAGTGGCGTAGGTTTTCCCTGGGAGCTGTGCCCACAGGCACGCGACGATCTCGAGACTGCATGGGGAGACAACGCGCTCATGAGCGATGTACTGGAGCTGGTGGACGTATCCGTGGTCCGCGACGGACGCGCTCTGGTGGACGACGTCTCCTGGTCGGTCAAGGAGGGGGAGCGCTGGGTCATCCTCGGCCCGAACGGCGCCGGCAAGACCACCCTCCTCAACATCGCGTCCAGCTACCTCTTCCCGACCAAGGGCACCGCCACGGTCCTCGGCGAGCAGCTCGGCGGCGTCGGCACCGACGTGTTCGACCTGCGTCCCCGCATCGGCATCGCCGGGGTGGCCATGGCCGAGAAGCTGCCCAAGCGCCAGACGGTCCTGCAGACGGTGCTCACCGCCGCGTACGGCATGACCGCCACCTGGAACGAGAACTACGACAAGGTGGACGAGGACCGCGCCCGCGCCTTCCTCGACCGGCTCGGCATGACCGAATACCTCGACCGGAAGTTCGGCACCCTGTCCGAGGGCGAGCGCAAGCGCACCCTCATCGCCCGCGCCATGATGACCGACCCCGAGCTGCTGCTCCTCGACGAGCCGGCGGCCGGTCTCGACCTGGGCGGCCGCGAGGACCTGGTCCGCCGCCTCGGCCGGCTGGCCCGCGACCCGTACGCACCCTCCATGATCATGGTGACCCACCACGTCGAGGAGATCGCCCCCGGCTTCACCCACGTCCTGATGATCCGTCAGGGCAAGGTGCTCGCCGCCGGCCCCATGGAGACCGAGCTCAGCTCCCGCAACCTCTCCCTCTGCTTCGGCCTGCCGCTCATCGTCGAGCACCAGGGCGACCGCTACACCGCCCGCGGACTGCCGCTCGCCTGAGGGGCGTTGCCGATCGCCCCCGTACCCGGCTCCTCGCGCTCTGTCCGCGGAGGCACTCCCGGTCATACGATGACCACGTGGACATCGACGCGTGGGTGTGGTGGCTGATCGGCGCGGTGGGACTGGGCATCCCCCTCGTCCTGACCGCGATGCCCGAGTTCGGCATGTTCGCCGTCGGAGCGGTCGCCGCGGCGGTTGTCGCGGCCCTCGGCGGCGGAGTCGTGGCCCAGGTCCTGGTCTTCGTCCTCGTCTCGGTGGCGCTGATCGCCGTGGTCCGGCCGATCGCCAACAGGCATCGCGCGGACCGGCCCCAACACGCCACCGGCATCGACGCACTGAAGGGCCGCCAGGCCGTCGTCCTGGAACGGGTCGACGGCAGCGGTGGCCGGATCAAGCTCGCCGGGGAGGTCTGGTCGGCCCGCGCCCTCGACGCGGAGCTCAGTTTCGAACCGGGCCAACAGGTCGATGTCGTCGACATCGACGGGGCGACGGCCGTCGTCATGTGACCGAACAGCCCCCACAGCAGCGCCCGTTCTGCGAGACTCGATGTCGATCATCATGGAAACCGGACCGGCAGGACAACCGACCTGGCCCACGGCCCATGCGATCTCGACCTCGATCATCGCGATCCGTCGGCAACCGAAGGGCACGAGGAAACGATGCAACCGATCATCATCGTCCTGATCATTCTGGTGGTGCTCGTCTTCATCGCTCTGATCAAGACGATCCAGGTCATCCCACAGGCCAGCGCCGCCATCGTGGAACGTTTCGGCCGGTACACCCGCACCCTCAACGCAGGCCTGAACATCGTCGTCCCGTTCATCGACTCGATCCGTAACCGGATCGACCTCCGGGAACAGGTCGTGCCCTTCCCGCCGCAGCCGGTGATCACCCAGGACAACCTGGTCGTCAACATCGACACCGTCATCTACTACCAGGTGACCGACGCCAGGGCGGCGACGTACGAGGTCGCCAGCTACATCCAGGCCATCGAGCAGCTCACCGTCACCACGCTCCGCAACATCATCGGCGGCATGGACCTGGAGCGGACCCTGACCTCCCGCGAGGAGATCAACGCCGCGCTGCGCGGAGTCCTCGACGAGGCCACCGGCAAGTGGGGCATCCGCGTCAACCGCGTCGAACTGAAGGCGATCGAGCCGCCCACCTCCATCCAGGACTCGATGGAGAAGCAGATGCGCGCCGACCGCGACAAGCGCGCAGCGATCCTCCAGGCGGAAGGCACGCGCCAGTCGGCGATCCTCACCGCGGAGGGCGAGAAGCAGTCCGCGATCCTGCGAGCCGAGGGTGAGGCCAAGGCGGCCGCCCTGCGCGCGGAGGGCGAGGCCCAGGCCGTTCGTACGGTCTTCGAAGCGATCCACGCCGGCGACCCGGACCAGAAGCTCCTCTCGTACCAGTACCTCCAGATGCTGCCGAAGATCGCCGAAGGCGACGCCAACAAGTTGTGGATCGTGCCCAGCGAGATCGGCGACGCCCTCAAGGGCCTCAGCGGCGCCTTCGGGAACCTCGGAACCGGCATGCCCGGCTTCGACACCGGCGGCAAGCAGCGTCGCGAGGAGCCCCCCGTCGACTGACGTGTACACCCCTCGTGCATGATCAGTGCACCAAGCACCGATCACGCACGGGGGACACGGTATGACCATCTGGGAGATGCTCGCGGTCTTCGCCGCGGGCATCAGCGCGGGAGCGATCAACACGATCGTCGGCTCGGGAACGCTGATCACCTTCCCGGTGCTGCTCGCCACGGGCCTGCCGCCGGTCACCGCCACCGTCTCCAACGCACTCGGTCTGATTCCCGGCTCCGTCAGCGGCGCCATCGGCTACCGCAAGGAACTCGAAGGACAGCGCCGCCGCGTCCTCAAGCTCGCCGTCGGCGCCATGATCGGCGGCCTCACCGGCGCGACCCTGCTGCTGGCACTGCCCTCCACGGCTTTCGAGACCATCGTCCCGGTCCTGGTGGCCCTGGCGCTCGTCCTGGTCATCCTGCAACCGCGCATCAGCAAAGCGGTCCAGCGCCGTCGCGAGCACACCGGGGCCGTGGCCCACCCCGACGGCGGCCCACTGCTCTTCACCGGTCTGATGCTCGCCAGCGTGTACGGCGGCTACTTCACGGCAGCCCAGGGGATCATCTACCTCTCCCTGATGGGCATGCTGCTCGACGACACCATGCAGCGACTCAACGCGGTGAAGAACGTCCTGGCCGCGGTCGTCAACAGCATCGCCGCCCTGTTCTTCCTCTTCGTCGCGGACTTCGACTGGACGGCCGTCGTCCTCATCGCCGTCGGCTCCGCACTCGGCGGCCAGATCGGCGCCAGGGTCGGCCGCCGGCTCAGCCCCGCGCTCCTGCGCGCCCTCATCGTCACGGTCGGGACGGTCGCCATCGTCCAGCTGGTCCTGCGCTGAGACGGTGAAGCCCGCCTCCTCAGGGAAGGAGGGCCCCCCACGTCACCGGACGTACGGTTCCTACGCCGCGGGCTGCGCCAGCCACTCCGGCAGCGCCGACCGGTCCACGGCCCCCAGCGCCAGCAGCATCGCGTCGGCCGGCGAGGGGACGAAGGGCTGCCGCAGCAGCGGCATCCCCGCCTGCTCCGGCGTACGCGCCGCCTTGCGGTGGTTGTCCTCGGCGCAGGAGGCCACCGTGTTGAGCCAGGTGTCCTGACCACCCTGGGCCCGCGGCACCACGTGGTCGACGGTGCTCGCCCGCCGCCCGCAGTACGCGCACCGGTGCTGGTCCCGGATCAGCACACCCCTTCTGGACCACGGGGCCTGTCTTCGGAAGGGCACCCGTACGTACCGGCAGAGCCTGATCACCCGGGGTACCGGAATGTCGACGGCGGCACCACGCATGCGGAGGTCGGGATGCGACTGCTCGACGACGGCCTTGTCCTGAAGGATCAGCACCACCGCACGGTTCAGCGTCACCGTCGACAGCGGCTCGAAGCTCGCGTTCAGCACCAGTGTGTCCCGCATTTCGCCCACCTCCCGTGTGCCGCCCGCCCCCTGGCAGGCCCGGATCAACTCTGGCCGGGCAGGCCGTGATGGACAACGCAATAAAAAATGCCCTGCCCTGATCTCTCCAAGACCAGGGCAGGGCAAACAGAGGTGGAACCTTTCGCTTCACTCGCTTTCGGCGGGCTCCGCGTACTCACCGATCAGCTGGGCGCGGCCCAGCGTGTGGAACCGCAGGTTGAATCCGACCGCCGCGGGAGACGTGTCGCTGTCGGGACCGAGTTTCTCGCTGTCCACCGCGTAGACGGTGAAGACATAGCGATGGTTCTCCCCGGCCGGCGGGGCGGCCCCGCCGAAGTCCTTCGACCCGTAGTCGTTGCGGGCCTGCACGGCGCCCGCGGGCAGTCCTTCGAACGTCCCGCTGCCCGCGCCCGCCGGCAGCTCCGTGACCGACGCCGGGATGTCGAAGACCACCCAGTGCCAGAACCCGCTGCCCGTCGGGGCGTCCGGGTCGAAGCACGTCACGGCGAAGCTCTTCGTCTCCTCCGGGAACCCCTCCCACCGCAGCTGCGGCGAAGTGTTCCCCTTCGCGTGGACCTGTGCGTCCGCAAGGACGGCCCCCGGGGCCAGGTCCTCGCTCACCACGGTGAACGAGGGGACCTCGGGATGGAAGTCATGCGGAAGCGGGGCCCTCTTCGGCTCGGTCACGTCGTCACCTCTCCTGATCGGTTCAGATTCCGGAAGGTCTCCTTCCCCCCGACCCTAGAGCCAGTTGCGCTGCCCGCCGACCTGCGCCAGCCACTGGTTCAGGTACGCCGTCCAGTCGGTCCCCCCGAAGTCGTTCAGACCGACCTTGAACGCACGGTAGGAGTCGCTGCCCTCGCTGAAGAGGCCCGGCTTCTTGTCCATCTCCAGAACGACGTCCATCTCGCGGTCGTCCGCGACGAACGTCAGCTCGACCTGGTTCAGCCCCCGGTACTGCGACGGCGGGAAGAACTCGATCTCCTGGTAGAACGGCAGCCGCTGACGGGTGCCACGGATGTGACCGCGCTCCATGTCCGCGCTGCGGAAGCCGAAGCCCAGCTGCCCGAACGCGTCCAGGATGGCCTGCTGCGCCGGCAGCGGGTGCACGTTGATCGGGTCGAGGTCGCCCGAGTCCAGCGCCCGGGCGATCTCCAGCTCCGTGGTCACGCCGATGTTCATGCCGTGCAGGTGCTGGCCCGCGAACATCGTGATCGGCGTCTCCCACGGGATCTCGAGCCCGAACGGCACGACGTGCACCGCACCCGCCCGCACCTCGAAGGCGCCCCCGAGGCGCAGCTTGGTGAACTCGATGTCCTGCTTGGTCTCCTGGTCCTGGCCCTCGACCTCGACCCGGGCCTGCAGACCGACGGAGAGCCCCTCGATCTGCTGGTCCACGGACCCGCCCTGGATCCGCACCTCGCCCTGCACGACCCCACCCGGTACGACGTTGAGCTCGGTCAGCTCCGTCTCCACCGAGGCGCCGCCGGCACCCATGCTCGCGAGCAGCCGCTTGAAGCCCATGTTTTCTCCTCCTTGGTCCTGACCCCTACATACGCGCCAAGAACGTAGTCGGTTCCCGGTACCCTCGAATCCCATGATCGATGGCACGGACCGTACGCCGCTGACGCGGGCCTTCTTCGACCGCCCCGTGCTGGAGGTGGCACCGGATCTCCTGGGCCGCATCCTGGTCCGCAGTACGCCGGACGGTCCGATCGAGGTGCGTCTGACCGAGGTGGAGGCGTACGCGGGAGAGATCGACCCCGGCTCCCACGCCTTCCGCGGCCGGACGCGGCGCAACAACGTCATGTACGGACCGCCGGGCCACGCGTACGTCTACTTCACCTACGGCATGTGGCACTGCCTCAACCTGGTGTGCGGCCCGGAGGGCATGGCGAGCGGGGTTCTCCTCAGAGCCGGCGACATCGGTACGGGCGCGGAGCTCACCCGCAAACGTCGATTCTCGGCCCGCAATGACCGAGAACTGGCCAAAGGGCCGGCGCGCCTCGCGACGGCCCTGGACGTCGACCGGGCCCTCGACGGAACCGACGCCATCGCGCACCCGGGCGCCCACCTCACCGTGCTGCACGGAACACCTCCACCCCGCGACCAGGTGCGGAGCGGTCCGCGCACGGGGGTGGGCGGTGACGGAGCCGCGCACCCGTGGCGTTTCTGGATCGACGGCGACCCCACCGTGAGCCCGTACCGCGCCCACGCACCGCGCCGCCGGTCAACTTGACTCGCCCTTGGGGGGCGCCTAATGTAGTCCGAGCCGCTTGACACGGGAACAGCTTCTGGTTCGGTCCATCGGATCGCACGCCGAGCAACTCGAAGCGGTCAACCACTACCTACGATTCACCCTTGAGGGTGCGAATTTTGGCATGCCGAAATTCGTTTCCCTGGCTCGATTATGAGTCGACAGGGAAATCAGCTAACGTAGTGAACACGCCGAAAGGGAAAAAGCGAAAGCGAATCCTCGAAAGCAAAGCGAGGCCCGCTTCGACCGAAAATCGGACACGAAAGAGTCTGATAGAGTCGGAAACGCAAGACCGAAGGGAAGCGCCCGGAGGAAAGCCCGAGAGGGTGAGTACAAAGGAAGCGTC
>NZ_JBEXXX010000064.1:0-24719 GCF_040630635.1 Streptomyces sp. NPDC005761
GTGGCGAGGTCGTGGCCGTCGACGTGCAGCTCGCCGGCGTCGGCGGTGACGAGGGTGGAGAGGATCTTCACGGCGGTGGTCTTGCCGGCACCGTTCGGACCGAGCAGCGCGAACACGGTCCCTGTGGGGATGCGCAGGTCGATCCCGTCGAGGACGACCTTGTCGCCGTAGGACTTGCGCAGACCGATGGCGGACACGGCGAGTGGCTTGCGGTCGTCGCCAGTTCTGGACGTGGGCATGACAGATGAAGGCATGAGGCCCTCCCGTTCGAAGGCTGGAGTGAGTGGGCGGTGGGGCTGGGCGGTCGGCCCCGGGTACCGGGTGGATCGGGGTGAGCCGGCGAGGGCCTCAGGCCTTGGCGCGGCGGATGTCGATGTTGCCGAACCGCGTGCGGGCGCGGACGCTGACGGTGTCCTCGGTCTTCGCGGGAGCCTCTGAGGAGGTGAGGGTGTTGCGTACCTGGCCGGAGCCGGAGTTGGCGTCGAGCCAGGCGGCCGTGCCTTCCCGGATGCCGACCTCGATGGCTCCGTAGCTCGTTTCCAGCTGGACGGTTCCACGGACGACTTCGGCGACGCGCAGGGTCCCGTGGGCCGTGGTGGCCGTGACCGAGTCCTCGGCGCGGGTGATGTCGATGTCGCCGTTGGAACCGCTCACCCGCAGCTCGCCCGTCGCGGCGCCGACCGTCGTGGTGCCGTGCGAGTTCTTCAGGACGGCGGGCCCGTCGACGAGGCCGACGCGCATGCTGCCGGAACTGGTGGTGATCTCGGCCTTGCCCTCGACGTGGTCCACGGTGATCGAACCGTGCGACGCCGTCAGATGGAGCGGGCCGGTGGTGTCGAGGCGGACGTCGCCGGACGACGTCTTGACGCGGACCTCGCCGAGCCGGCCCTCGCCGAGCACCTGGGCCCACGCGCCGGTCATGTCGATGTGCGATCCCGTGGGCAGCTCGACCGTCACGTCGACGGTGCCGGTGCGGCCGATCAGATAGCGCTGCTTGGGCGTCCGGACGGTCAGTACACCGCCGGCGTACGTGACCTGGGTCTGCTCGGCCGCCCGGACGTCCTGGTCCTTCTTCGGGTCGCGGGGCCGCGCCTCGACGACGGTGTCGGAGCGCTCGCCCGCGCTGAACTGGATGGAGCCGGCCTCCACGTGGGCGGTGACCGAGATCGGTTCGGGGGTGTCGAAAGAAGGCATGGCTGTCCCGTCCTCTTGGGTCTTGGTGGCGTCCCCGCTGGTGGGACGTGGTGTGGGTGAAGCGGTGCTGACAGGGGTGGCGGCTAGCGCACCCACCCCGTGAAGCCCTGTCCGAGCGTCCGGCTCTTCTCTGTCGTGCGCGGCCCGGTGCCGCCGTCCACCGCCGCCGAAACCGCTCGCACCAGCCATGCGTTGACCGACAGGCCCTCGCGGGTCGCGGCCTCCTCGGCTCGCGCCTTCAGGTGGGCGGGCAGGCGCAGATTGACGCGAGCGGTGCCGCCCTCGTCGCCGTCCGCCGGCGCCGGGGCCCTGGGAGGTTCGGCGGGCAGGGAGGCCTGCTCCGTGGGGGCGATGTCGGTGGCCGGAAGTGTCACGACGAAGTCGGGGTCGAGGCCGCGCAGCCGTACGTCGACCGAACCGGGGGCGAGCTCGCGGGTGATCTCGTCCATCGCGGCGGAGAGCACGTTGAGCATGGTCAGCCGGGTCGCCGACTCCAGGGGAGCGGTGAGCCTCTCTGCCAGCGCTCGGGCTTCGTCGCCGCCGGCCTCGGCAGCCACCGCGAGTTCGCGGCGGAGGGTGTCGACATACGGTGTGAGGTCCATGACGCCATGATGGCACCATGATGGCGCCATGCGCAAGCGGTGTGGCGTCATTCGTGGGCGTGTGGCCGTGGAGTGGGGTCTGAGCTGCGGAAACGTGATGGCGCTCGGTCGGTTTCTTGTGGCGGTGGGCGCGCCATTGCGCTTCTGGTGGCGCGGAGTGGTGCCATCCGGCGCCATTCGATGTCGTGTGACTCCGTCTGGTGCCATCTGGCACGCCGTGGCGCCACGCGGTGCCACGTGGTGCCGCCTCGTGCCAGATGACTGGCCTCGTGCCGGGCGGCCAACAGCAGACGGTGAACTACAGGCGGTGCACAGCCGGCGTGGGCGGCGGAGTCGGACGAGTCGCCGTGAGCGGGCGGTACCGATCGCGCGTCACCGGCCGGGGCGGATGTTCCGTCCGGTGCCTCGGTACAGCCGCGTCGGCGCCGCAAGTGACGCCCGGATCACCCGGGCGGGCGAATCCGCCGGATGTGCCTGCACGGACAGGAAGCCTCTGAGGGCCGAGGTCGTCGTACCCCTCGGCGGCCAATCCCTGACCGCCTCCTGACCGCTGCCTGTCCGTTCCTCGACGGCGCGGAGACGGAGTTCTGAAGGAGCCCTGAACCGGGATGCCTTGTCCCGTTCCCCGGCCGCACCGGATCCTGGGAGGACGGTGCCCGCGGCGGGCGTACGAGAACGGGGACGCACGATGCTGACGACGACGGCACACCCTGAGCAGGAGGCCACCGCGTCCGGAGGCCTGTCGCCGGGGGTCCGCAGGATCACCCTCGACGCGGCCGGGATCCCCCTGTCCGCGCTGCTGAGCGAACCGGCTGACGGACGTCCGTCGCGCGCCACCGTCGTGGCCCTGCACGGCGGCGGAATGAGCGCCGGATACTTCGACGGGCAGGCGCATCCGGACGTCTCCCTGCTGACGCTGGGGGCCCGCCTGGGCTGCACCGTGCTCGCGCTCGACCGGCCCGGGTACGGCGCCTCGGCTCCGTACCTGCCCACCGGGCAGCGTCTCCAGCATCAGGCGGAGACGGTCCGCGCGGCGCTCGCCGACGCGCAGGCCCGCCTGACGTCCGGTCCGCTGTTCCTGCTCGCCCACTCCTTCGGCGGGAAGCTCGCCCTCGCCCTCGCCGCCGATGCCCCGCCCGGCTCCTTCCTGGGCCTGGACGTCTCCGGCTGCGGGCACCGGCCGGCCGTCTCCGCGGAACTTCTGGGCCACAGAACGCGTACCAGCCTGCGCCGGTACAACTGGGGGCCCCTGCGGCTCTATCCGGACGGAACCTTCAGCGAGGTCGGGGCCGTCGTCGCCCCGATGCCGGAGCAGGAGATCGAATCGGCGCAGGAGTGGGACACGCTGGCCCCGCGTCTGCTGCCGCGCGTGCGGGTGCCGGTGCGCTTCACCTTCGCCGAACACGAGGCCTGGTGGCGCCAGAGCGAAGCGGACCTCACCGACCTCGCCGCGCAGTTCTCGGCAGCGCCCCGCGTCCTCGTCGAACGGCTCACCGGGGCCGGGCACAACATCAGCCTCGGCTGTGCTGCCAGGACCTACCACCTGCGGGCCCTGGCCTTTCTCGAAGAGTGCCTCGACGCGGGCGCGCAGTCCGCCGCACGGTGACCGCCGACGCCCGTGCCCACCCCTTCCGGGCCCTCGGGACCCACAACTTCCGGCAGTTCGCCGCGGGCCAGGTGGTCTCGGTCGCGGGCACCTGGATGATGGTCGTCGCCCAGGACTGGCTGGTCCTGGAACTGACCGGGGACTCAGCGACGGCCCTCGGCACCGTCACGGCTCTTCAGTTCACCCCGATGCTGCTCTTCACCCTCCACGGCGGAAGGCTGGCCGACCGGTACGACAAGCGGGCGCTGCTGCTGGCCGCCAACCTCCTGTCAGGCCTCCTCGCGCTTCTCCTGGCGGTGTTCGTCCTCACCGGCACGGCAGGGCTGACGGACGTCCATGTCTTCGCGTTCTGTCTCGGCCTGGTCAACGCCGTCGAGGTCCCCACCCGGATGGCGTTCGTCGGTGAGCTGGTGCCTCCCCACCTGCTGCCGAACGCGTCGGCGTTGAGCGCTGCCTACTTCAACGTCGCCCGTGTCGCCGGCCCCGCCGCGGCCGGCCTGCTCCTCACCGTCCTCGGGACCGGCTGGGTCATGCTGGTCAACGCCCTCAGCTATCTCGCGACCGTCATCGCGCTGCGCCGGATACGCCCCGCCGAGCTCTATCGCACAGCCCGCGCGCCAGGGCGCACGCGTGTCGTCGACGGACTGCGATACGTGCGCGGGCGCTCCGATCTGATCATCCCGTTCGCCCTGGTCGCCGGCGTCGGCCTGTTCGGTCTCAACTTCCAGCTCACGCTGCCGCTGCTCGCCAAGACCGTCTTCCACGCCGACGCCTCGTCGTTCGGCCTGCTCACCACCGTCTTCGCCGCGGGCTCACTCACCGCCGCGTTCCTCACCACGGCCCGCACCACGCGGCCGTCCGCCCGCCTGGTCACCGCGTCGGCCCTCGTCTTCGGGGCGCTGGAGGCCACGGTCGGCCGGGTGCCGGGATATCCGGCCGTCGTGGTCCTGCTCTTCCTCACCGGCGGTGCCTCCGTCTACTTCGCCCAGGCCGCCAACCACCGCATCCAGCTCGGCTGCGCGCCCCTCTACCGGGGCCGCATCCTCGCCCTGTACGCCCTCATCCTCCAGGGCTCCACCCCACTCGGCGCCCTGATGGTGGGGTACGTAGCCGAGGCCCACGGCGCTCGAAGCGCGTTCGTCGTGGGCGGGCTGGCCTCGCTCGGCACCGGCCTCGTGGCCCTCTGCCTGCGTGCGGGCCGCGGCGGACCCGGGCCCACCGGGGACGACCCCGGGACCCTCGGGCCCACCACCGAGGACGTGCGGACCGGGAACGTGCGGCCGTGAACGCCCTGCCGCACGTCCTGCTCCGGACCCTGTCACTGCCCCCACCGGGCGAACCCTCCGCGCCCCTGGCCCACAGCTGCCTCGACGACGGGGAACGGGCCCGCGCGGCCGCCTTCGTCGGTACGCGAGCCCGCCTTCGCTACCTCACCGCCCATGTCGCGCTGCGCCACGTCCTCGCCGAGCACACCGGCACGGACCCGGCGCGGCTGCGGTTCGGGCGCGAGGGGGCCGGCGGCGACGCGGAGGGCCGACCGCGCGGCCGGCCGGTCCTGCTGGGCCTTCCGGAGGGGCCGCACTTCTCCCTCTCGCACAGCCATGACCTGATCATGATCGCCGTCGCCGCCGTGCCCGTCGGGCTCGATGTGCAGCGCGTGCCACCACCCGGCACCGTCGACGCACTGCTGCCGCGGCTGCACCCGGAGGAGAGCGAGGCGCTGCGGGGCATTCCCCCCGCCGGGCGCACCGCCGCCTTCACCCGGCTGTGGACGCGCAAGGAGGCCTATCTCAAGGGCCTCGGTACCGGGCTCGCGCGGGGAACGGCCCTCGACTGCCTCCTGGAAGGGGCGCGGACGCCACCGCCGGCCGGCTGGCACGTCCACGACGTCCCCGCGCCCCCCGGGTACGCGGCGGCGACCGCCGCCCGGCACCTCTGACCCCCGAAGCCGTGAGAGGCCCTACGCTCCGGCCGCCGCACCCGCACGGCGCGAACCGGCCACCGAGGCGAGCAGTTCGCGGGTGTACGCGTGGGCGGGCTCGGCGAACACCCGCGCCACCGTGCCGGACTCGACGAGCCGGCCGCCCCGCATCACCCCGACGCGGTGCGCGATCCCCCGCACCACGGCAAGGTCGTGCGAGATGAACAGGCAACTCAGCCCCGACTCGTCCTGAAGCTCGGCGAGCAGATCCAGGATGCGTGCCTGCACCGACACGTCGAGCGCCGACACAGGCTCGTCGCACACCACCAGGTCGGGGCGCAGTGCCAGCGCCCGGGCGATCGCCACCCGCTGCCGCTGCCCACCCGACAACTCGTGCGGGCGCCGCCGCAGTACGCCGGCCGGGAGCCGCACCCGGTCCAGGAGAGCGACCGCCTCCTGCGCGCGCCCGGTGCGGCTGCCCACCCGGTGGGCACGCAGCGGCTCCGTGATGATGTCCCCCACCGACAGGCGCGGGTCGAGAGAGGCGTAAGGGCTCTGATGGACGATCTGCATGCGGCGCCGCAGCCGGCGCAGCGCCTCCCCGCGCAAGCGGGTGATGTCCTCGCCGTCGAAATGGACCGTGCCGGACGTCGGATCGGCGAGGCGGACCAGGAGCCGGGCGGTGGTCGACTTGCCCGATCCCGACTCACCGACCAGGGCGAAGGTCTCCCCGCGCCCGATCCTCAGGTCCACGTCGTCGACGGCACGGACGGGTGCCGCCGTGCGACCGGCCCCGGGGAACTCCTTCACCAGCCCCCGGGCCACGACCAGATCCCGGACCGGTCCGGGGGTCCGGGCCGGCGGTGTCCTCTCCCTTACCGACGCCAGGCTCGGCGCGGACCGCAACAGCTCGCGGGTGACCGTGTGCGCGGGGGCGCCCAGCACCTCGTCGACCGGCCCGGACTCGACGATCTCGCCGTCCGACATCACCGCCACACGCTGCGCCCGGTCGGCCGCGACACCCAGATCGTGGGTGATGAGCAGGACCGCCGTTCCGGTCCGGGCGACGAGTTCGTCCAGGTGGTCGAGGAGAGCCCGCTGCACGGTGACGTCGAGCGCGCTGGTGGGCTCGTCGGCGATCAGCAGCCTGGGCCGGGCGGCAAGGGCGATCGCGATGAGTGCCCGCTGCCGCATCCCGCCGGAGAGTTCGTGCGGGTACTGCCGGGCCCGCAGCTCCGGTTGCCGCAGGCCCGCCTCGGCGAGGAGCTCGACGGCCCGCCGCTCCGCCTGGCGCCGGCTGTCCACCAGCTTGTGGATCAGGAGGACTTCGCCGACCTGCGGGCCGATGCGGCGGACCGGGTTCAGCGACACCATGGGGTCCTGCGGAACGAACCCGATGTCCCGGCCGCGGTGGCGGCGCATCGCCGCCTCGCCGGCCGCGGCGAGATCGGTCGCGCCGAAGACGATCCGGCCCGCCGTGCGCGCAGCGCCGGGCGGCAGCAGGCCCACGACGGCATGGGCCGTGGTGGACTTGCCCGACCCCGAAGCACCCACCAGGGCGACCACCTCGCCGGGTGCGACGTTCAAGCTCACTCCGCGCACCGCGTCCACCCGGCCGGTGCCCGAGCGGTAGGAGATCCGCAGGTCCTCGACCCCGAGCAGCACGGGGGGCACCCCGGCTCCTGCGGGCGGGGTCTCGGACACGGACCGGTCCACCGGCCGGGCGGCCGGGCCGTCCGGCGGTGTCATCGGCTTCGTCATCAGGTGTTCTCCTTCGCCTCGCCGTCGAGGGCGCGAGCGATGCGATTGGCGGCCAGGACCGTCGCCGCCAGGGCGAGGCCGGGCAGCGTGGTCAGCCACCAGGCAGTGGCGAGGTAGTCGCGGCCACCGGCGACCAGCGACCCCCACTCCGGGGCCGGCGGGCGCGCCCCGTAACCGAGGAACGACAACGAGGACACCTGGAGCACGACCGCGCCGAAGTCCACCGCCGCGTACACGAGGACGGGCCCGGCCGCGTTGGGCAGCACGTGCCGCAGCAGCACGCCGTACCGGCGCGTGCCACTGGCGCGGGCTGCCTCCACATACGTGGTGCGGGCGACCCGCAGGACCTCGGCCCGCATGATCCGGGCGAACATGGCCACGCTCGTCACCCCGACGGCCACGGCGACCTCGATCGTCCCGAAGCCGAGTGCGGTCACGAGCGCGAGCGACAGCAGCAGCCCGGGCACGGCGAGCAGCACATCGGTGAGCCGCATCAGCACTCCGTCGACCCAGCCGCCGGCCGCACCGGACACCAGCCCGGTCAGTGATCCCGCCACCAGGCCCACGAGCACGGCGAGCGCCGTCGCCCGCAGCGTGAGGGAGCTGCCGTGCACCAGCCGGGTGAACAGATCGCGGCCGAGCTGGTCGGTGCCCAGGAGATGCTCCGCGCTCGGCGGCTGGAGCCGGTCTCGGGGAACACCGGTCAGCGGATCGCCTCCCGCCAACGCGGCAGGGTGCAGTGCGGCGAGCAGGACCAGGGCGATGAACACGACGGACAGGACGAGACCGGGCCGGGCGAGCCAGAACCGGACGGCCCGGCGCCGCCGCGCGGCCCGCTCCGGAGCCCCGCCGGCCAGGGACGTGCCGAGCGCGGTCACGGGGTCACCGCCCTCGGGCCCGTCGTCCTGATCCGCGGGTCGAGCACCGGGTGCAGCAGGTCCACGGCCAGGTTCGCCAGGACGAACGCGCACGCCCCGAACACCACGAGCCCTTGGACGACGGGGATGTCCTGGGACGTCACGGCGGTCGCCGTCAGCCGGCCGATACCGGTGCGGGAGAAGACGGTCTCCACCACCACGGACCCTGCCAGCACATGGCCGACCAGGACCCCGGCGACGGTCAGCGGTGCGAGAGCGGCGTTGCGGGCCGCATGGGAGAGGTGGACGCGGAGCCGGCTCGCCCCCTTGGCGGCCGCCGTCTCGATGTACGGCTCGGCGAGTGCGGTGCGCAGGCTCTTCGCGAAGACCTGGGCGACCAGGGCGGCTGCCGGCAGCGACAGGGTCACCGCCGGCAGCACCAGCGAGGCGAGGCCCTCCTCGCCGAAGGCCGGCACCAGGCCCCAGCGGAAGGAGACGAGCTGGATGAGCACGAGGCCGACCCAGAAGGTGGGGGCGGCCACCCCCGCCGACGGCAGCGAGAGCAGCAACTGCCGCAGCCACCGCCGGCGGGTGTACGTGCCGGCCAGGGCGACCCCGGCTCCCAGCGGCAGGGCGAGGGCCAGTGTGGCCGCCGTGAGCTCCAGCGTGGCCGGCCACGCGTCCGCGATCATCCGGGAGACGGGCTCACCGCTGTGGACGGAGGCGCCGAAGTCCCCGCGCAGGGCGTCGCCGAGCCGCGTCGCGTACTGCTCCGCTACCGGCCGGTCAAGGCCGTACCGGTCGCGCAGCGAGGCGAGTTGCTCCGGCGTGACGGAGGTGCTGTCGCCCCCGCCGGCCGCCATGACGGTCACGGGGTCGCCGGGCAGCAGATAGAGCACCCCGAACGACAGGGTGTACGCGGCCCAGAGGACGAACAGGGCCTGCGCGAGGCGGCGTACGACGTACGTGACCATGTTCAGGACAGCCACGCGTCGTGGAACTGCGGGTAGGACGTCGAGTCCAGTGTCAGGCCGTGCACCTTCTTGCTGATGCCGTACACGCTCGCCATCTCGAACACCGGTATCTGGTAGCCCTGTTCCAGTACGCGGCGCTGAGCGGTGGAGACCAGCGCGGCCCGCTTGTCCGGGTCGCTCGCGGCGGCCTGAGCGTCCAGTGTCCGCTCCAGTTCCGCGTCGGTGATCCGGCCGAGGTTGAGCAGCTTGCCGGAGAACGCGGTGCGCAGGACGTCCGGGTCGTTGCGGGTGCCGTTGCCCCAGGCGAGGTCGTAGTCACCCGCGCCCCGCGCCTGCTGGTAGTCGGGCAGGGAGAGCAGCGTGAGGTCGATGCCGATGCCGCTCTTGCGCAGCTGCTGCTGGATCAGTTCCAGCACCGTCTGGTTGGGGCCGAAGTTGGCACCCAGGATGACCTTCAGCCTGAGCTTCTTTCCGTCCTTCACCCGGATACCGTCCGGGCCGGGCAGCCAGCCCGCCGCGTCGAGCGTGCTCCTGGCCCGTGCGGGATCGTGCGCGAGCAGCTTCGTGTTGTCGGCGTACCCGCCCGTGGAGCTGGACAGAGCACTGGTCGCGGGGAGATAGCTGGGACTGAGCACGGTCCGCACGACCTCGTCGCGGTCCACGGCCGTCAGGAGCGCTCGACGCACGGCCGGGTCCTTGGTGAGCGGCCGCGCGGTGTTGGCGCTGAGGGCGACGGGTACTCCCGGGTTGGGCCGGTCGAGCACGGTGAACCGCTGGGACGCCAGGGTGGTCTGGTCCTGCGGGGCGACTCCTGCGATGGCGTCGACCTGCCCCGAGGCCAGGCTTCCGCTGCGCACGCCTGCCTCCGGGACGACCTTGAAGGTGAGCTTGTCCAGATAGGCGGACCCGGGGCGCTTCCAGAGCGGAGACCCCCAGGTGTAGCCGCTGCGCCTGGTCAGTTCCACCGAGGTGTTCGGCGTGTAACCGTCCAGGGTGAACGGCCCGGACCCGATCAGTTCGGCGGTGCAGCGCCGGTCTGCGGGAAGCTTCAGGCTCGCCGGGGAGAGGAGTCCGAGTGTCGCCGTCGAAGTCGCCTGCAGGAACTGCGCGTTGGGGCCCTTGAAGGTGACCTTGGCCGTGTACGGGTCGACCACCTCGGTGCCGCGATAGCCCTGGAGGAACCCGGCGCCCAGCATCGATTTGGCGCCGAGCGCCACGACGGCGTCCAGATTCGCCTTGACCGCCTCGGCGTCGAGCGGTGTGCCGTCGGCGAAGGTGACACCCTCGCGCAGGGTGAAGGTGTACTGCGAGGCATCCGGCGAGACCTCCCACGACCGTGCGATCCACGGCACGATCTGTCCCGTCCTCGGATTCTGGTCGGTGAGCGAGTCGACGTAGGTACGGGCGGCGTACAGGGCGTCGGTGGTCGTGGCCTGGTGCGGATCCATGCACCCCGGATCCGAGGACAGCGCGAACCTGAGGTGGCCGCCGGACCGCGGCGCGGTCCCTGCCTCGTCGGAGGACCCGGATGCTCCGGAGCAGGCGGTCGCGGTGAGCGACAGGACGAGCGCGGTGGCGAGGGCGGCCAACGGGGATCTCGCGAAGCTGCGCGAGGGTGCGGGACGTGTGGACATGAGGGAACGACTCCGGGTGAACGAGAGCGGAAGGGGCAGGACCGGCCCCGCGCAAGTCGCGGGACGGCAGGGAGCGGCTGTTGCCCACGGGGCAGAGCCGCGCACCGGTCCGGCGCGGGCCGTCGGACCGGCTCGGCGCATGGCTGCCCGGGCACGCCGATGAGGACGGCTGCCCGTGGCAAGCGGATGGCTGGGCGTCAGTGACCCGGACAGAGGGCGCCGGCGATGCGCTGCAGATCGATGTGCCGACGGGTCGTCAGCGGTACGCGCTCAGACACGGCCCATCCTGAAGCCGACACCACGGACGGTGATGATCCAGTCGGGCGAGCCGAGCTTCGCCCGGACAGCGCTCACATGCGTGTCGATCGTCCTGCTCATGCGGGTACCGGGAAGGTGCCGTCCCGGGAATCCCCACACGCCGGCCATCAACGAGGCCCGCGAGTGCACCGTGTGCGGCTCCGACGCGAGCCGGTGCAGCAGGTCGAACTCCTTGAGGGTGAGACCGACCAGCCGGCCGTTGAGCCGCACCTCCCGGGTCTCCGGGTCGATGCACAGCGAACCGTGCGCGATCGCCGCCGCCCGCGAACCGCGGGCGGGTTCCGGGCGGGAGCGGCGGAGCACCGCGTCGATGCGGGCGAGCAGTTCGCGAAATCCGTACGGCTTCGCCATGCAGTCGTCGCAGCCCGCCTGCAAGCAGAGAATCCGGTCGAGTTTCATGCCGGCATCCGTGAACGCGATGACAGGAATATCACTCTTCGCCCGGACGGTCCGGCAGACTTCGAGGCCGTCGATGTCCGGAAGGAGGAGGTCAATCAGAAAGAGATCGAATTTCTCGTGCCTTTCCAAGGCATCGGTGCCCGTCGCGCTGATCTCCACGTCATAACCGTGACGCTTCAGTTGGGTGCTCAATCTGTTTCCGTTCGACCTGTCGGAATCAACGACCAGGACGCGCATCAGTTTCCCCCGTTCCAAGGCGCAGGCGCGGCACCCGAAGTGACGGCCCCAGGCTAGACACGGGCCGGCGCAACTGACTGTGAGCGGCGTCACAGGAGTGATCCGATCCGGGGCCCCTGCGCCTTCCTGGGAAAGGATTTGTACTTCCCCTGACATTCCCCTGTCAGTGACCGAGCACTCCGACGTGGCGCACAAGCGGCCCGGAACCGTGAACGTCAGGGATTCGCCCCCTCGGCTTGACGATCGCCTGACAGCTCCTTGCGCAGGACCTTGAATTTCTGCCTTGAAAACAAAAAGTGCGGCGACGGAAGATATTTCGTGTCAGCAGGAATCGAACGGACCGTCAGTCGGGAGACTCCATGGATGCGTCGGTCATCATCGTCGGAGCGGGACCGGCCGGGCTCGTACTCGCCGGTGAACTACGTCTGGCCGGAATCGACGTCGTGGTCGTCGAACGCCTTTCCCGGCGCACCGGCGAATCACGCGGCCTCGGTTTCACCATTCGCACGACGGAAAGTCTCGACCAGCGTGGCCTGTTGGCGCGCTTCGGGGAGGTGGAGAGCAGTACACAGGGCCACTTCGGCGGCATCCCGCTCGACCTGGCCGTCCTCGGAGCCGCCCACCCCGCCGCCCGGGGCGTGCCGCAGTCCGTCACGGAGTCGGTCCTGGAGGGCTGGGCGCGTGAACTTGGCGCCGACATCCGGCGCGGACAGGAGTTCCTGTCGCTCCAGGACACGGGCGAGAGCGTCACCGCACGCATCAGGGACGGTGACCGGGAAACCACTCTCACCGCGCGCTACCTCGTTGCGGCGGACGGCGGACGCAGCACGGTCCGCAAGGCCGCCGGCTTCGACTTCCCCGGGACCGAGGCCACCACGGAACTGCTCCTCGCCGACATCCGTGGCGTGGACGTGAACCCCCGGGCCACCGGGCAGAGCCTCGCGGGCGGGATGGTCATGGCCGCACCGCTCGGCGACGGTCTGCACCGCGTCATCGTCGGCGAACGCGGCGCCCTGCCGAGCCGGCGCACCGGGCCGCCCTCCTTCGGCGAGGTCGCCGACGTGTGGAAACGCCTCACCGGCAACGACATCTCGGGTGCCGAGGCGGTGTGGGTGTCGGCCTTCACCGACGCCACCCGGCAGGCCTCCGAGTACCGCCGGGGCCGCGTCCTGCTCACCGGCGACGCCGCCCACATCCATCTGCCGGCCGGCGGACAGGGCATGAACACCTCCATCCAGGACTCGTTCAACCTCGGCTGGAAGCTCGCGGCCGTCCTGCACGGCACGGCGCCCGCCACCCTGCTCGACACCTACCACTCGGAACGCCACCGGGTGGGGCGGCAGTTGCTCGCCAACACCCGTGCCCAGAGCCTGCTCATCCTCGGCGGAGACGACGTGCAACCGCTGCGGGACGTCCTGTCCGAACTCCTTCCGTACGAAGAGGTGGCCCGCCACCTCGCCGCCAAGGTCAGCGGGGTCGACATCCGGTACGACACCGGACCGGGCACCCACCCCCTGCTCGGCGCCCGCCTGCCCCATCTGGAGCTCACCACCGGGGCCGCCCGCACCAGCTCCACCGCCCTGCTGCGCCCCGGCCGAGGCGTACTGCTCGACCTCACGGACAACCCATGGCTGCGCCGCCGGGCCGCGCGCTGGCGGGACCGGATCGACCTGGTCACCGCGGTCCCGCACGGCCCCGTTCCCCAAGACCTCACCCGCACCACCGCGGTCCTGGTGCGCCCGGACGGCTACGTCGCCTGGGCCGCCCCCGGCAGTCACCACGATCTGCCCGCCGCCCTGGACCGCTGGTTCGGACCCGCCTGACCCCCACCGCACTCAGAGAGGCCACCATGCACAGCAACCTCATCGTTGCCCGGATGGAACTCGGCAGCGCCGACGAAGTCGCCCGTCTCTTCCACGAGTTCGACACCACCGACATGCCCCACCGGATGGGCACCCGCCGCCGCCAGCTGTTCGCTTACCGCGGGCTGTACTTCCACCTTCAGGACTTCGACGGCGAGGACGGCGGCGAGCGCATCGAGGCAGCCAAGTCGGACAGCCGGTTCATCGGAATCAGCGACGACCTCAAGCCCCACATCGCGGCCTACGACCCCGCCACCTGGCGCTCACCGTCCGACGCCCTCGCCCGGCGCTTCTACCACTGGAGCGCCAAGTGACCCCCGCCCCGGCGCGCCGCGTCGTCATCACCGGCGTGGGGGTCACAGCCCCCGGCGCCCTCGGCACCAAGGACTTCTGGCAGCTGATCTCCGACGGCCGCACCGCGACGCGCCGGATCTCCCTCTTCGACCCCTCGCCGTTCCGCTCCCAGGTCGCCGCGGAGGTCGATTTCGACCCCGAACTCGCAGGCCTCGGCCCGCAGGAGATCCGGCGCATGGACCGGGCGGCCCAGTTCGCCGTGGTCACCGCCCGCGAGGCCGTCCACGACAGCGGGCTCGACCTCACGGCCCTCGACCCGGTGCGCACCGGAGTCACCATCGGCAGCGCCGTCGGTGCCACCACCGGCCTCGACCAGGAGTACCGCACGGTCAGCGACGGCGGCAGGCTCGACCTGGTCGACCACCGCTACGCCGTTCCGCACCTCTACAACTTCCTGGTCCCCAGCTCCTTCGCCACCGAGGTCGCCTGGGCCGTCGGCGCGGAGGGCCCCGGCACCGTCGTCTCCACCGGCTGCACCTCCGGGCTGGACGCCATCGGCCACGCCGCCGGAGTCATCAGGGACGGACTGTCCGACGTGATGGTGGCCGGCGCCACCGACGCGCCGATCTCGCCGATCACGGTGGCCTGCTTCGACGCGATCAAGGCCACCACCCCCCGTAACGACGATCCCGCACACGCCTCCCGCCCCTTCGACTCCAGCCGCAACGGATTCGTCCTCGGCGAGGGCGCCGCCGTCTTCGTCCTGGAGGAGCTCGACAGCGCCCGCCGGCGAGGAGCCCACATCTACGCCGAGATCGCCGGATACGCCACCCGGTCCAACGCCTTCCACATGACCGGACTGCGGCCCGACGGAAAGGAGATGGCCGAGGCGATCCGCGTGGCCCTGGACGAGGCACGGCTCGACGCCGAGGACATCGACTACATCAACGCCCACGGCTCCGGCACGAAGCAGAACGACCGCCACGAGACCGCGGCGTTCAAACGGAGCCTGGGTGACCACGCCTACCGGACCCCGGTCTCCTCGATCAAGTCGATGGTCGGCCACTCGCTGGGCGCCATCGGATCCATCGAGGTGGCCGCGTCCGTCCTCGCGATGGAGCACCACGTCGTTCCTCCCACGGCCAACCTCCACCATCCCGACCCCGAATGCGACCTCGACTACGTGCCCCTGACCGCCCGCGACCGGCACACCGACGCGGTGCTGTCCGTCGGCAGCGGCTTCGGCGGGTTCCAGAGCGCAGTCGTCCTCGCCCGCCCCGATCGGAGCACCCGATGAGCGCAGAGACGGTGATCACCGGAATCGGCGTCGCCGCCCCCAACGGCCTCGGCCTGGAGACGTACTGGCAGGCCACCCTCGCCGGGCGGCTGGCCATCGCCCCGCTGACCCGCTTCGACCCGACGCCCTACCCCTCCCGGCTGGCCGGCGAGATCGCCGGTTTCGACGCCCGCGAACTGCTGCCGGGCCGACTCCTGCCGCAGACCGACCGCATGACGCGGCTGTCGCTCGTCGGTGCCGACTGGGCCCTCGCGGACGCGGACGTCAGCCCCGGGGAACTGCCCGACTACGACGTCGGCGTGATCACCGCCGGTCACTCCGGCGGCTTCGAGTTCGGCCAGAACGAGCTCAAGGCGCTGTGGAGCAAGGGCGGCCCCTACGTCTCCGCGTACCAGTCCTTCGCCTGGTTCTACGCGGTCAACAGCGGACAGATCTCCATCCGCACCGGGGCCCGGGGGCCGAGCAGCGTCGTCGTCAGTGACCAGGCCGGCGGCCTCGACGCCCTCGCCCAGGCACGACGCCAGGTCCGCAAGGGAACCCCCGTCGTCATCGGCGGCGCCATCGACGCCTCGCTGTGCTCCTGGGGGTGGGTGGCCCAGATCGCCGGTGGCCGGCTCACCACATCCGAGGACCCCGAACGTGCGTACCTCCCCTTCGACACCGACGCATCCGGACACGTACCGGGGGAGGGAGGCGCCCTCCTCGTCGTCGAGGACGCCGAGCACGCCCGCCGCCGCGGCGCCCCCCGCGTGTACGGCGCGATCGCCGGCCATGCCTCCACGATGGACCCGCGGCCGGGCAGCGGGCGCGCCCCTGGTCTCCAGCGGGCGATCGAGCTGGCCCTGGCCGACTCCGGAAGCGAACCGGGCGACGTCGACGTCGTGTTCGCCGACGCCGCCGCCGTACCCGAACTCGACCGGGCGGAGGCCGAGGCGCTCACCAAGGTCTTCGGGCCGCGTGGGGTGCCGGTCACCGCGCCCAAGACCATGACCGGGCGCCTGTACTCCGGCGCGGCACCGCTCGATGTCGCCGCCGCCCTGCTCTCCCTGCGGGACGGGGTCATCCCGCCGACGGTCGGCTCCACCCTCGCCGAGACGTACGAGATCGACCTCGTCGGCACCCGGCCCCGGCCCGCCGCACTGCGCACCGCGCTGGTCCTCGCCCGCGGACAGGGCGGCTTCAACTCCGCCCTCGTCGTGCGTGCCGCCGGCTAACAGGCGGGACGCACCCTCGCCCCGGACACCCGCCCACCCTCCCGGGCCACCACCGCCCAGCACCTCACCATCGCCCCGGACACGTGCCCGCCCTCCCGGGCCACCACCGCCCACCACCCCGCCACCGCCCACGACGCATCCTCGCCAAGAAGGGTCCCGCCATGTCCTCGCCCGACACCCACACCGCCTTCGCCCTCGACGACCTGCGCCGCATCCTCCGGGAGGCCGCCGGAGCCGAGGAGGGTGTCGACCTCGACGCCGACATCCTCGACACCACGTTCGACGCTCTCGGCTACGAGTCGCTCGCCCTGCTGGAGACGGGCGGCCGGATCGAGCGCGAGTACGGCATCGCCCTCGACGACGACACCCTGACCGACGCCGACACGCCCCGGGCGCTGATCGACGTGGTCAACACCCAGCTGACCGCCGCCCGCACCGCCTGAGGAGTCCTCATGTCCCAGCACACCGGTCCCGTCGCCCTCGTCACCGGCGCCACCAGTGGTATCGGTCTCGCCGTCGCCCGGCTGCTCGCCGGCCAGGGGCACAGGGTCTTCGTCGGGGCCCGCAGCGACGACAACGTCAACGCCACCGTCAAGGAACTGCGGGCGGAGGGACTGGACGTCGACGGAACCACCCTGGACGTCCGGTCCGCCGACGACGTCCGTGCCTTCGTCCGGGCCGCCGTGGACCGCTACGGCACGGTCGATGTCCTCGTCAACAACGCCGGCCGCAGCGGGGGAGGGGTCACCGCGGACATCGCCGACGACCTGTGGGACGACGTCATCGACACCAACCTCACCAGTGTCTTCCGCGTCACCCGGGAGGTACTGAACGCCGGGGGGCTGCGCAGCAAGGACCGGGGCCGGATCATCAACATCGCCTCCACCGCGGGCAAACAGGGCGTCGTCCTCGGCGCCCCCTACTCGGCCTCCAAGCACGGCGTGGTCGGCTTCACCAAGGCTCTGGGCAACGAGCTGGCCCCCACCGGAATCACCGTCAACGCCGTCTGCCCCGGTTATGTGGAGACGCCGATGGCCCAGCGCGTGCGCGAGGGCTACGCGGCCGCCTACGCGACCACCGAGGAAGCGGTCCTGGAGAAGTTCACCGCGAAGATCCCGCTCGGGCGCTACTCCACACCCGAGGAGGTCGCCGGTCTCGTCGGGTACCTCGCGTCCGACACCGCCGCCTCCATCACCGCGCAGGCCCTGAACGTCTGCGGCGGCCTCGGCAATTTCTGACGCGACATCAACCTGCGTTTAAAAAAGGAGACTTCAACATGACAACCCGCGAGGTCGAGCACGAGATCACCGTCCGGGCCGCCGCCCTCGACGTCTACCGTCTGCTCGCCGAGGTCGAGAACTGGCCCCGGCTCTTCCCGCCCTCCGTGCACGTCGAACAACTGGAGGTCGACGGAGACCAGGAGCGCATCAGGATCTGGGCCACGGCCAACGGCGAGGCCAAGAGCTGGACCTCCATCCGCATCCTGGACCGCGAGAAGCTGCGGATCCGCTTCTGGCAGGAGATACCCGCTCACCCCGTCGCCGAGATGACCGGGACCTGGATCATCGAGCCCCTCGCCGAGCAGGAGACCCGGGTCCGCCTCCTCCACGAGTACCGTGCCGTCGACGACGACCCGGAGAAGCTGACCTGGATCGACGAGGCCGTCGACCGCAACAGCCGGGCCGAGCTGCCCGCCCTCAGGGCGAACCTCGAGCTCGGCGCCCACGACGCCGGACTGTTCCTCTCGTTCGAGGACTCCGTACGCATCGACGGCTCCGCCAAGGATGTGTACGACTTCCTCAACGAGGCCACGCACTGGTCCGAGCGGCTCCCGCACGTCGCCGGTGTCCGCCTCACCGAGGACACCCCCGGCCTGCAGATCCTGCGCCTGGACACCCGCACGCGGGACGGATCGACGCACACCACCGAATCCGTCCGGGTCTGCTTCCCCTACCGCAGGATCGCCTACAAGCAGACCACTCTGCCCGGCCTGCTCACCCTGCACACCGGCTACTGGCAGATCGACGAGGACGCCGACGGAGTCACCACCGCCACCTCGCAGCACACCGTCGTCCTGGACGCGGAGAAGATCACCGGGATCCTCGGGGACGGCGCCGGAGTCCCCGAGGCCCGCGCCTACATCCGTGACGCCCTCGGCGGCAACAGCCGCGCCACCCTGGGCCACGCCAGGCAGTACGCGGAAGCCCGGCGTTGACCGGGCCGGCACCCGGGACCCCGGCATCCGACGTGATCATCGTCGGGGCGGGGCCCGTCGGTCTGCTCCTGGCCGGCGAACTGCGCCTGGGCGGAGCACGGGTGACCGTGCTGGAGCAACTCGTCGAACCCACCACGGAATCCCGGGCGTCCACCCTGCACGCCCGCACCCTGGAGATCCTCGAGGACCGCGGCGTGCTGCGTCGCCTGGGTGCCCTGCCCGACGGCGGTCCGGGCCACTTCGGCGGGCTCCGCCTCGACCTCGCCGAGGCGGAGCCCGGCCACCCGTACGCCGGACAGTGGAAGTGCCCCCAGGCCCGGCTCGAAGCTGTCCTGATGCTCTGGGCCACCGGCCTCGGGGCCCGCGTCCGGCGCGGACACCGCGTCACCGGCCTCACGCCCCGCCCCCGCCGGGTGGACGTCGAGCACACCGGACCCGACGGAATCAGGCACCACTCCGCGGCCGCCTTCGTCGTCGGCTGCGACGGCGAACGCAGCACGGTGCGGCACCTCGGCGGCTTCGAGTTCGCCGGCGAGGACGGAACGCTGGAGATGCTGCGCGCCGATGTGGCCGGCCTCGACGTACCCGACCGGCGGTTCGAGCGGCACCCGCACGGACTGGCCACCGCGCACCGCTGGCCCGACGGCTCCACCCGGGTGATGGTCCATCTCTTCGGCACACCGCCCGGCCGGCGCACCGGACCGCCCCCGTTCACGGAGGTGGCCGCCACGTGGGCGAAGGTCACCGGCGAGGACATCGCCCACGGCACACCGCTGTGGCTGAACGCGTTCGACGACACGAGCCGGCAGGCCACGGCCTACCGGCGCGGGAGGGTCCTGCTCGCCGGGGACGCCGCCCACGTACAGATGCCGGTAAGCGGGCAGGCACTCAACCTGGGCCTCCAGGACGCCGCCGCCCTGGGGCCCCGGCTCGCCGCCCGCGTCACCGGCCGTGCCGACGACGGCGGACTCGACGCCTACCAGCGCGAACGCCACCCGGCAACGGCCCGCGCCCTCGACGGAATCCGGGCCCAGGCACGGCTGCTGCTCGGCGGCCCCGAAGTGGACGCCGTGCGCGACACCCTCGCCGAACTCATGCGCCTGGGCCCCGTCCGCCGCCATCTCGCCCGGACCGTCACCGGACTCGACACCCCCCTACCACCCACATCCTCAAGGAGCTGACCATGAGCAACAGGCTCGAAGGCAGGACCGCACTCGTCACCGGGTCCAGCCGGGGCATCGGCCGCGCCATCGCGATCCGGCTCGCCCGTGAGGGCGCCCTCGTCGCCGTCCACTACGCGAACGACGAGAAATCCGCCGACGCGACTCTGGAGACCATCGAGCAGGAGGGCGGCCGCGGCTTCACCGTGCGCGCCGAACTGGGCGTCCCGGGCGACGTCCACGAACTCTTCCTCGGCCTGGAACGCGGGCTGAAGGAGCGCACCGGCGAGACCACCCTCGACATCCTCGTCAACAACGCGGGCGAGACCACCCAGGACGGCGTCGCCCCCGAGGACGTCACCCCCGAGCAGTTCGACCGCTTCTTCGCCGTCAACGCCAAGGCCCCCTACTTCCTGATCCAGCGGGCCCTGCCGTCCGTCCCCGAGGGAGGCAGGATCATCAACATCTCCTCCGGACTGACCCGGGTCGCCAACCCCGGCCAGGTGGCGTACGCCATGACCAAGGGCGCCATCGAACAGCTCACCCTCCACCTGGCCCGGCAGCTCGCCCCCCGCGGCATCACGATCAACAGCGTCGCGCCGGGGATCACCGACAACGGGAGCCCCGTCTTCGACATCCCCGAAGCGGTGGCGGAGATGGCCAAGCTGTCCGCCTTCCAGCGCGTGGGGGAGGCGGGGGACGTCGCCGACGTCGTCACCTTCCTCGCCACCGACGAAGCGCGATGGATCACCGGGTCCTTCGTCGACGCCACCGGCGGCACCCTCCTCGGCTGAAGTCCGTCCGCACCGCCCCGGACATGTCCGCCACCCCCTTCGAAAGGCATCTGTCATGGACGTCGGACTCCTCTTCGACCTGCGCAACCCCGGTCAGTGGCACCGCCCCTGGGCCGACCACTACGCGCGGACCCTGGAGTTCTGCGAGGAAGCGGACCGCCGCGGTGCCGGCGGACTGTGGTTCACCGAGCACCACCGCTTCGAGGACGGCTACCTGCCCCAGCCCCTGACCTTCGCTGCAGCCGTCGCCGCCCGCACCCGCCGCGCACGCATCGGCACCTCCGTCGTCCTGCCGGCCCTGCACCACCCCGTCGACATCGCCGAACAGGCCGCGATCGTCGACATCCTCAGCGACGGCCGGCTCGAACTCGGCCTCGGCGCCGGCTACCGCGTCCCCGAGTACGCGCTCTTCGACGCCGACTTCGGCCACCGCTTCGCACGGACCGAGGAACGCATCGCCGAGATCCTGCGGCTGTGGCGCGAACGGGACATCACCCCCCTGCCGATCCAGGACCCGCCGCCGGTCTGGGGCGGCTTCTACGGGCCGCGCGGCGCCCGGCTCGCGGGCCGGCTGGGCATCGGGCTGCTGCACATCTCACGCGAACGCTTCGCCCAGTACCGCGAGGGCCTGGCCGAAGGCGGCCACGACCCGGAGACCGCGCGCGTGAGCGACCTGGTTCCCCTCCTGCTCTCCCGCGACCCGGAGGCCGCCTGGCACCGCATCGGCCCCCACCTGGTCCACCAGGTGAACTCCTACCGGCAAGGAGCCCTCCAGGGCACCGCCTTCGACGGCCCGCCGCCGCTCACCATCGAGGACCTCCGCGACCCGGACGCCACGGACCGTCGCGGACTGCTCGACATCCTCACCCCCGAGGACGCCGCCGTCCGCATCAAGGAACTGACGGCGGGGCTCCCCGTGAAGCACCTCATCTTCTGGGCGAGCATCGCCGGGATGCCGGACGACCTGGTCGCCGAGAACCTGGAGCTGGTCACCGAGCAGCTGCCGCGCCTGCTGCCATGACGGACACGAACCGGGCTCCCGCCGGACACGCGTGGGCGCTGCTGCTCATCCTGTCCGGGAACATGGTCCTGGACGCGATCGAGGTGTCGATCGTCCTCGTCGCCCTGCCGGTGATCGCGGACGACCAGGGTCTGACGCTGCTCACCGTGCAATGGCTCATGAGCGGGTTCGCCCTCGGGTTCGCGGCCCTGCTGACCACCGGGCCCCGGCTCGCCGCCCGGTTCGGAAGACGTCGCGTCTACTTCGCCGCGATGCTCGGCTTCGCCCTCGCGTCGGTGGTGGGCGGCCTGGCCGACGGCCCCGCCCTGCTCATCGCGACCCGGGTGGCCAAGGGCGCGTGCGCGGCACTCACGGCGCCGATGGGGCTCGCCATCATCGGCACCGCCTTCCCCGAGGGCCCCGAGCGGCGGCGAGCCGTCTCCGTCTACTCGCTCTTCGGGGCCGCGGGATTCACGGCAGGACTCCTGCTGTCCGGGGCCCTCCTGGAGGCGGGCTGGCGCTGGATCTTCCTCGTGCCCGCTCCCGTCGCCCTCGCCCTGCTGCTGTGGGGGCTGCGGGTGGTCCCCGACGAGGAGACCGTCGCACCGGCCCCTGCCACCGACCGCGCCGGGCCCCTCGTGACCGGATCACCCGGGCGTGACCACGTACTGCTGCGCACCTGTCTGGGCGCGGCCACGCTGAACGGCACCTACCACGGGCTGCTGTTCCTGCTCACCTTCCAGGCGCAGACCGAACTCGGCCTCTCGCCCTGGCTCGGTGCGCTCGCGCTGCTGCCCGCCTGCGTGCCGCTGGCCGTGACTGTGCCGTTCGCCGGGTCCCTGGTCCGGCGCCACGGAACGGGACGACTCATCGCGCTGGGCGCCGCGGCGCCCCTGCTCGGATACCTGTTCGCTCTGTGGCGGCCTCCCTCGCACTCGTACCTCACCGGCGCACTGCCGGTCCTGCTGCTCGTCGGCGCGGGGTTCGTCCTGTCCTTCGCCGCGCTCAACCTGCGGGCCGCCGAAGCCGTTCCGGCGTCCCGCCGCACCACTGCCATTCCGCGCTACCAGACGGCCGTACAACTCGGCGCGGTCCTGCTCATCCCGCTGACCGCCTGGCTCCTGACGGCCTTCGACGACCGGCGCCCGGCCCTCGCCCTGCTGGCCGCAGCGGCGGCCGTGGGCCTGGCAGCCGCCCTTCCCGGACTCCGCCACGACGGACGCCGCCCACTCCCGCAGAAGGAAGCCGCATGACCCACTCCGCCTCACCACTCTCCCTGGCCGTCATCACGGCCAGCGTCCGCGACGGGCGCCTCGGCCCCACCCCGGCCGACTGGTTCACGCGCCGGGCCCGCGCCCGAGCCGAGTTCGACGTGCACGCCGTGGACCTGCTCGCCCACCCCCTTCCCCTGGTACTTCCCGCACCGGGCCAGGAACCGCACGCCGACGTGGTCCCGCACCGCAACGCGCTGCGTACGGCGCTCGCCCGGTCCGATGCCTTCGTCGTGGTGACCCCCGAGTACAACCACAGCTTCCCCGCCGCCCTCAAGAACGCCCTGGACTGGTTCCTGACCGAGTGGGCCGCGAAGCCCGTCGGATTCGTCTCGTACGGCGGGCTGGCCGGCGGACTGCGCGCCGTCGAGCAATTGCGGCCGGTCTTCGCCGAACTGCACGCCGTCACCGTCCGCGAGACCGTCAGCTTCCACACGGCGTGGGAGGCCTTCGACGGTGGGGGAGAACCGCTCGACGCCAAGAGCAGCGAAGGCGCCGCCGATCTCCTGCTCGACCAACTCCGTTGGTGGGGCGACGCATTGCGCAAGGCGCGGGCGGAGCAGCCCTATGGGAGCTGAGCCCAGGGCCGCCGCCCGCCGCGGCCCCGACATCGCCCGCAGGGACGTCTCCTCGGTCCACATCACCCACTGGTACGCCCCCGGCCGCTCCGCCGGACTCGCTCTCCTGGACGGGGTGTCCGGTCAGTGGGCCGGCGCCGCATGGCCCGAGGGCCTGCTCTCCTTCCACGCGTACCTGAGCACGGAGGGCGACACCGTCCTCGCCTACGTCCAGGCCACCCGCCCCACGGCCCATCGTGATCTCACCCGGACACTGCGGGGTCCGGCAGCCGCCGGGGCCGTCTCCTACCGCCTGCACACCAGCGTCGTCCTGGACCGCTCCGCAGCGCCGCCCGGCGCGGTCGTGATCGCCACCTTCGACGTGGACGGTCCGGAGCGTCAGGACCGCATCGTCGAATCCGTCGCGAAGGCCGTCACCGAGGCACCGCCCGCACAGCGCGAGGGCATGCTCAGCGCCCACTTCCACGCAGCCACGGACGGCAGCCGGGTGCTCAACTACGCCGAGTGGACCAGCGACGAGGCGCATCTGGCGTTCCTCGACGGGGCAGCCCGGCGGGCCACCCTCCGGGCAACCGGCGCGACCCCCGGGGTCCGCCCCATCGGGTTCCGCCGCTTCCACCTCCACCACGGCATCACCCCCGACAGGAGCGGCACATGACCATTCTGGTGACCGGAACACGCGGGCGGGTCGGCGGCTCCGTCGTGCGCGGGCTGCTCGCAGCCGGGGAGAAGGTGCGGGCCGCGAGCGCCGACCCCGCCTCCCTGACGACGCTGCCCGGCGAGGTGGAGCGGATACGACTCGACCTGTCCGCGCCGCACGGATTGCGCGAGGCCCTGCACGGCGTACAGAAGATCTTTCTGTACGCCCAGCCGGCCGGCGCCGCCCGTCTGACCGAGGCCGCGGCGGCAGCAGGGGTCGGGCACATCGTGCTGCTCTCCTCCCTCGCCATCGACACCCACGGGGCGGGCACCACCCCGATCGCCCAGCAGCATGTGCTGGTGGAGGACGTGCTGCGGGCCTCGGGGCTCGGATGGACCTTCGTCCGGCCCGGCGGCTTCTCCGCCAACGCGCTCCAGTGGGCGAAGGACATCAAGGCCGGACGTCCGCTGCGGCTCGCCTACCCCGAGACCTACAGCGAGCCGGTTCATGAGTCCGACGTCGCCGACGTGGCGGTACGCGCGCTGCTGGACGAGGCCCACCGGGGTGCCACGCTGCGTGTCACCGGACCCGAGTCCCTGTCGGCACGGCGTCAGACGGAGCTCATCGCAGCGGCCGCGGGCCGGGACGTCCGGGTGCGGCTCATCTCACCCGAGGAGTACCGGGACCAGCTCGCCGCCTTCCTGCCCGCACCGGTCGTCGACACACTCCTCGACTACCAGGCGGCGCGGGACGGCCGGCCGCAGGCGACGACCGACGATGTGCGGTCCGTCCTCGGCCGGCCGGCGTTGTCCTTCGGGCAGTGGGCGAAGGACAACGCCGGAGCCTTCCGCTGACAGGCCCCACGCAGGAGCGGCGCCCCCACGCGGGGGC
>NZ_JBEXXX010000065.1:0-23684 GCF_040630635.1 Streptomyces sp. NPDC005761
GGCCCGGCGGGCCCGGCGGGCCCGGCGGGCCCGGCGGGCCCGGCGGGAAGGGCGGGAAGGGCGGGAAGGGCGGGGAGGGCGGCCGAGGGCTGCCACAGGCGGTGTGGGGAGACCCAGTGGTCCTCGGGTGCCAGGTGCTTCGTCCGTACGGTCTCCCAGGCCCGGGCGGCGGCCGCTCCGCCGTCGGAGAGGGGGATCGAGCAGCAGCCCGCCAGCCAGGTGTGGCCGCTGCGCTCCATGTAGCGGGCCAGACCTGCCCAGATGAGTGCGATGACGGCCCCGTCGCGGTGGGCCGGGTGGACGCAGGAGCGGCCGACCTCGACCAGATCGTCGCGGATCGGTTCGAGCCGGGTGAGGTCGAACTCGCTCTCGGCGTAGAGGCGTCCGGCGATGCGGGCGCGCTCGGGCGGCAGCAGCCGGTACGTGGCGACGATCTCGCCGGTGGCCGTCTCCCGGACCAGGAGGTGATCGCAGTACGCGTCGAAGGCATCGCTGTCCAGGCCCGGTTCGGGTCCGTCCAGCCGGGCGCCGAACTCGGCGGAGAACACCTGGTGGCGCAGGCGCTGGGCGGCCCGTACCTCCGCCTGGTCCACGGCGACGGAGACCCGGTAGCGCGGCGGGCCGGTGGGGGCGGCCCGGTCGGGTCGCTGTACCGGGACGGACGGGGCGGCGGGAGAAGCGGTGGGCAGCACATGCATGACGGACTCCGGGGACGGGTCGGCAAGGGCGGCTGCCGGGCCTGCGCGCGGACGCGTGGACCCGGACCCTCCTACTTCTTCCGTGACCGGCTTGATTCGACGTGTCCGCCATGGGGAGCGTGGATGTGCGATGGCTGAATCCCGCGGTGCGGGGCGCTCCCCGCGTGCCCCCATGGGCGTACGACGGCTGAATCCCGCGGTGCGGGGCACTCCCCGCGTGCCCCCATGGGCGTACGACGGCTGAATCCCGCGGTGGGGGCGCTTCCTTGCGTGCCCCGCGGGGGCGTGCGACGGCGGGCCGTTCAGTGCCGCGCGGCCCTCGTGGGGTGCGAGGGCGGCCCCTTCAGCTGCCGGCGAGAAGGGCGGTGATCTTCTCGGACGCGGTCTTCGCCTCGGTCGCCGGGTCCCCGCCCTGGAGGACCGCCGTCATGTACGGCTTGATCGGGTTGGCGGCCTCGACGGCCGCCCACTGCGGCGAGTTGGGCGTCGCGTGGCCCCGTGCGGCGCCCTCGGCCATCGCGGCGGTGCTCTCCTCACCCTCGATGACGTGGGCCAGGGAGGACTTGTTGGGCACGTAGCTCATGGCCTTGGCGAGTTCCTCCTGCCATTTCGCTCCGGCCAGCGCCTTGATGACCTCGAATCCGGCGCTGCGCTGATCCGCCTTCTGCGGAATGATCAGGTCGGAGCCGCCGGTGAACACGGAACCGGGAGCCTTCGCCGTCTTGCCGGGTATCGGGAAGTAGCCCAGCTTTCCTCCGAGTTCCGGGTTCGCCTTCTCGATCAGGGTCGCGGTGCTGGGGGTGGAGATGATCTGCGCGACATCACCCTTGGCGAACACGTCGCTCTGCGGGGGCATTTCCTCGTCCCCGTCCTTGGGCCCGTCACCCAGCGCCTGGAGTTCGGAATAGAAGTCCATCCCCTTGAGCGCTGCCGAGGTGCCGAGCGCACCCTCCCAGTCCCCGCCCTTGTCGCTGGCGAGTTCACCGCCCTCGTCCCAGATGAATCCGGCGAGCACGTACCAGTTCTGGCCAGGCAGATACATGCCCTGATTGCCGTTCCGGTTCAGCTTCTCGCTGTCCTCGATCCACTGCTCGCGCGTCTTCGGCGGGCTCTTGATTCCCGCCTGCTCGAACAGGTCCTTGTTGTAGATCACCACACGGTTGGCCGCGTACCACGGGATTCCGTACTGGACACCGCCGATGCTTCCCGGCTCGGCGAGGCCGGGGAGCCAGTCCTCACTGCCCAGGTCACGCATGGACTCCAGCGTGAGATCGCGCAGATTGCCGCTCTCCGCGTACTGGGCGACCTGGGTGTTCCCGACCTCGATGACGTCCGGGGTGTCCTTGCCACCCAACGCTTCGAGCACCTTCGGTCCGATTCCACTCCAGCTCTGAATCTTGAACTCCAGTTCGACCGAGGAGTGCTCGTCCTCGTACGACTCCTTGAATCGGTCCAGGAAGTCGGCGGTGACACTGTCCTTCATCAGCCAGACCGTGACCTTCTCGCCGCCCGAACCGCCCGAGCCGGGGATCATTCCGCACCCGCCCAGCGTGACAGTGGAAATCAGGGCGAGGGCTCCGACGAGCATGCGGTTCTTCACGGGGGTCACCTTCTGCGAAACGGCAGGACAGACTTGCGGACCCGGTGTGGGGGACTGCGGGCTGCGCTCGCACGGGCGTGGCTGGATTTTGGTATGGACCAATCCTTTGGTCAAGGGCGGTTCCGGACAGACCGAAGTTCCGCGATCTCTCGCGAACCTCACCGAGGTGGGGCACCTTGGTAGAGGCGAGAGGAGACACACCATGTCAAACCACACGTATCGCGTCACAGAGATCGTAGGAACCTCCCATGACGGCATCGATGCGGCAATCCGCAACGGCGTCGCAAGAGCTTCCGAAACGTTGCACAATCTCGACTGGTTCGAGATCACCCAAGTGCGCGGACAGATCAAGGATGGCCAGATCGAGCACTATCAGGTCGGCCTGAAAGTCGGCTTCCGGCTCGACGAGAAGGGATGACGACCGCGGTCCCGCTCAGGTCCGCCCCTCGCGCTCCTGCGCATCCTTCAAGGCGGGCGAGGCACGCGTCCAGCGGGCGCGCACCACTGTGAATCCCGCCAGTTCGGCCGCGTCGCACACCAGCTCGTCGTCGTCCACCAGCATCCGTACCGTGCGGCCCCGGCCGAGCTGTCGCAGGGTCTCCAGTTTGGTCCTGCGGGCCGGCCGCCGGTCGTCGTTGCGCCGCATGTGGAGCAGCCCCTCGGGCAGCCCCTGCCGGGCCAGCCAGGCCACGGTGTCCTTGCGGCAGCGCTCGGGGCGGCCGGTGAGATAGACGACCTCGCACTCCTTGGCACTGCTCATGGCGAGCCGTACGCCTTCGGGCAGCGGGGGGTCGGCGGGGGCGGCCGCGAAGAATCCGGACCAGTCGCGCCGCGCCCCTTCCAGGAAGTGCTGGCGGTGGGCGGTGTCGGCGAGCGTGCCGTCCAGATCGAATACGGCCAGGGGCCGGGCATCGTGTCTCATGTGCCCAGCAAACCAAGGTGCGGCGGCGTTCGGTGGCCCGGCACGGCCGACGGCCGTGGAGGGCCGCCGCCGACAGCGCCCCGGCACCCGGAATCAAACTGGTTGTCCCACCCAGCCCGCCCCGAACCGTACGGAGCCCCGCCCCCATGGCCACCCCCCACGATCCGTATGTCAGGGTCCGCGGCGCACGCGAGCACAATCTGCAGGACGTCCGGGTCGACATCCCCCGCGACACCCTCACCGTCTTCACGGGCATCTCCGGCTCCGGGAAGTCCTCCCTGGCCTTCGGGACCATCTACGCGGAGGCCCAGCGGCGCTACTTCGAGTCCGTCGCGCCCTACGCCCGGCGGCTCATCCACCAAGTGGGTGCACCGAAGGTCGGCGAGATCACCGGGCTGCCACCCGCCGTCTCACTGGAGCAGCGCCGCTCGGCACCCGGTACCCGGTCGTCCGTCGGCACCGTGACCACGCTGTCCAACTCGCTGAGGATGCTGTTCTCGCGGGCCGGGGAGTATCCGCAGGGGGCGGAGCGACTGGATTCGGACGCGTTCTCACCGAACACCGCTGCCGGGGCCTGCCCGCAGTGTCACGGTCTCGGCCGGATCCACCGCACCACCGAGGAGCTCCTGGTCCCCGACCCCGGGCTGTCGATCAGGGCCGGTGCCATCGCCGCCTGGCCCGGGGCCTGGCAGGGCAAGAACCTGCGCGATGTGCTGGACGCTCTCGGCCACGACATCGACCGGCCCTGGCACGAGCTCGATCCGGCCGACCGCGAGTGGATCCTGTTCACGGACGAGCAGCCGGTGGTCACCGTCCATCCGGTGCGCGACGCGGACCGGATCCAGCGGCCGTACCAGGGGACGTACATGAGCGCGCGGCGCTATGTCATGCATACGTTCGCCGACTCCCGCAGCCGCACACTGCGCGCGAAGGCCGAGCGTTTCCTGACGAGCGCGCCCTGCCCTGTCTGCGGCGGCAGCCGGCTGCGGCCGGAGGCCATGGCGGTCACGTTCGCGGGCCGGACGATCGCGGAGCTGGCGGGCCTCCCGCTCACGGACCTCGCCGAGGTTCTGTCGGCAGCGGACGGGGGCGACACCGCCCGGGTGCTGACGACGGATCTGCTGGCCCGGATCGGGACGGTCACCGAACTGGGGCTCGGCTACCTCAGTCTCGACCGTACGGCTCCGACGCTCTCGTCCGGCGAGCTCCAGCGGCTGCGACTGGCCACTCAGCTCCGGTCAGGGCTCTTCGGTGTCGTCTACGTCCTGGACGAGCCGTCCGCCGGGCTGCACCCGGCGGACACGGAGTCGCTGCTGAGGGTTCTCGGCCGGCTCAGGGAGGCCGGGAACACGGTCTTCGTCGTGGAGCACCAGATGGACGTGGTGCGGCAGGCGGACTGGCTGGTCGATGTCGGCCCGCTGGCCGGTGAGCACGGCGGCCGGGTGCTGCACAGCGGACCGCCCGCCGGGCTCGCCGATGTCGCGGAGTCGGCGACGAGGCGCTTCCTCTTCGACGACGCCCCCGCTCCCGTACGCGAGGTGCGCACGCCCTCGGGGTGGCTTCGGTTGCACGGGGTGGACCGGCACAACGTCCGCGGTGTGGACGCCGCCTTCCCCCTCGGGGTGTTCACGGCCGTCACCGGCGTCTCGGGCTCGGGCAAGTCGACGCTGGTGGGGCAGGTGCTGGCGGGCGTGCTCGCAGACCGGCAGGCCACGGCCGCGCCGGACGAAGAGACGGAACGCCCGGCGCCCGGCTGCGCCTCGGCGGAGGGGCTGGCCGCGGTCGACCGCCTGGTCCAGGTCGACCAGCGACCCATCGGCCGTACTCCCCGTTCAAATCTGGCCACGTACACCGGACTCTTCGACGTCGTACGCAAACTGTTCGCCGCCACCGACATGGCACGCGCACGGGGGTACCGGGCGGGGCGGTTCTCGTTCAACGTGGCGGGCGGGCGGTGCGAGACCTGCCAGGGCGAGGGGTTCGTCTCGGTGGAACTGCTCTTCCTGCCCAGCACGTACGCACCCTGCCCGGACTGCCGCGGCGCGCGGTACAACCCGGAGACGCTCGATGTCACCCTGCGCGGGCTGAACATCGCTCAGGTGCTGGACCTGACGGTGGAGTCGGCGGCCGGCTTCTTCGCGGAGACGCCCGCTGCCGGACGCAGTCTGCGGACACTGCTCGATGTGGGCCTGGGCTATCTGCGGCTCGGGCAGCCGGCAACGGAGCTGTCCGGCGGCGAGGCCCAGCGCATCAAGCTGGCCGGGGAACTGCAGCGCGCCCGCCGGGGCCACACCCTGTACCTGCTCGACGAGCCGACGACGGGGCTGCACCCTGCCGATGTCGAGGTGCTGATGCGGCAGCTGCACGGGCTGGTCGACTCGGGCAGCACCGTCGTGGTGGTGGAACACGACATGGCCGTGGTGGCGGGATCCGACTGGGTGATCGACCTCGGCCCCGGGGGTGGCGACCGGGGCGGCCGGATCGTGGCCACGGGGCCACCCACGGAGGTGGCCCGCGTACAGGAGAGCAGGACTGCTGCGTACCTGCGAACGGCGATCCACCTCGAGTGACGCCAACTCCGCAATGCCACGGGTGAGTTGTGCACCCTGGCAAGCGATGGGAATGAAACAGTAAAGAACGTTGACAGTTAGCTGGTCCAGACCAATCATGGGCATGCCTCACGGTCGCTCCTTGCCGTGCGGCATGTGACCCCGGCCGGGAATCACAGGAACGGGCCGCGCCCCTCTCCGGGCGCGGCCGAGCCATGCGATCCGCCCGTTGTCCCACCCCGCTGGGAGCTGACCCATGAGACGTCCAAGAACAGTCGGCGCCGTCCTCGGCGCCTTGGCCACCGTCGTCGCGTCCGCAGGCCTGGTCCTCGGATCAGGCGCCGGCGCACAGGCTGCCACCACCGCCGCCACTCCCCTGCCCGCGCACGTCTTCGCCCCGTACTTCGAGGCGTGGAACGGCGACAGCCCGGCCGCGCTCTCCCAGGCGTCCGGCGCGAAGTACCTGACCATGGCCTTCATCCAGACCGACGCCCGCGGTTCCTGCACCCCCTACTGGAACGGCGACTCCGGCACGCCCATCACCCAGTCCGAGTTCGGCGCCGACTTCACCACCATCCGGTCGCGCGGCGGCGATGTGATCCCGTCGTTCGGCGGCTACGCGGCCGACAACGGCGGAACCGAGATCGCCGACAGCTGTACGAGCGTCGACTCTATCGCCGCGGCGTACGAGAAGGTCATCACGACCTACGACGTGTCCCGCCTCGACATGGACATCGAGGACAACTCGCTGGAGAACAGCGCCGGGATCGACCGCCGCAACAAGGCGATCAAGAAGGTCCAGGACTGGGCGGCCGCCAACGGGCGATCGGTCCAGATCTCGTACACCCTGCCCACCACCACGAGCGGGCTGGCCGACAGCGGTCTCGCGGTGCTGGAGAACGCGGTGTCCAACGGGGCGAAGGTCGACGTCGTGAACCTCATGACGTTCGACTACTACGACGGGGCCGCGCACAACATGGCGCAGGACACCCAGACGGCGATCACCGGCCTCAAGGGCCAACTGGCCGATCTCTACCCGTCGAAGACCGACGCCCAACTGTGGGGCATGACCGGCATCATCGAGATGCCGGGCATCGACGACTACGGTCCGGCCGAGACGTTCACCACCGCCGATGCCACCGCTGTCTACAACTGGGCCGTCTCCAAGGGCGTCAGCACGCTGTCGTTCTGGGCGCTCCAGCGCGACAACGGCGGCTGCCCCGGCACCGGGGGCAGCGACACCTGCTCCGGAATCGCGCAGGACACCTGGTACTTCAGCCACACGTTCGCCCCGTTCACGAGCGGCGGCACCGGCCCGGTGACGGACGACTACTCGGTGGCCGTCACACCCGGTTCGGCGACGGTCGCACCGGGGGGCTCGACCACGGCCACCGTGAAGACGGCGGTCACCTCGGGCAGTGCCAAGACCGTCGCGCTGACGACGAGCGGGGCACCGGCCGGAGTGACGGCGTCCCTCAGCCCGACGTCCGTCACCGCGGGGGGCACCTCGACGCTGACGGTCAGCGCCTCGGCCTCGGCCGCGCCCGGCACGTACACCATCAACGTGACCGGGACGTCGGGCACGCTCAGCCACTCGGTCCCGTACGGTCTGACCGTCTCCGGTCCGGGCGGCGGGACCGGATCGCTGGTCAACGGCGGCTTCGAGACCGGTTCGTTGGGCCCGTGGACCTGCCAGTCCGGCGGTGCGGTCGTCTCGTCGCCGGTGCACGGCGGTTCGCACGCGCTGGCCGTGGCGGCGACCTCCTCGCAGACCGGCGAGTGCACCCAGACGCTCGCCCTGTCCCCCCACACCACGTACACCCTTCAGGGATGGGTGCAGGGGAACTACGGCTACCTCGGTGTCCGGGGCGGCGCCTCGGCGAGCACCTGGGGTTCGTCGAGCGGCTACGCCAAGCAGTCGGTTGCCTTCACCACCGGAGCCAGCGGCACGGTGACCGTCTATCTGCACGGCTGGTACGGACAGGGCACGGTCCACGGCGACGATCTCTCCGTGACCTCCTGACCCTGCCGTAGGTACAGGACCTCCCGGTCCCGGAGGCGGGCGGCCTCCGGGACCGGGAACCGGTGCGGGCGCTCAGCGGTGGACCTTGCGGGTCGCCCGCAGCCACTCCTTGTTCATGGCGGAGATCGACGGCAGGGGGATGCCCTTAGGACAGGCCGTGGCGCACTCCCCGGTGAGCGTGCAGCCTCCGAAGCCCTCGCTGTCCATCTGGCCCACCATGTCCAGGACCCGGGTCTCCCGCTCGGGTGCGCCCTGCGGAAGCACGTTGAGGTGGTTGACCTTCGCCGAGGTGAACAGCATCGCCGAGCCGTTGGGGCAGGCCGCGACGCACGCGCCGCAGCCGATGCACTCGGCGTGCTCGAAGGCGAAGTCGGCGTCCGGCTTGGGCACGGGCGTCGCGTGCGCGTCGGGTGCCGTACCGGTCGGGGCGGAGATGTAGCCGCCGGCCTGGATGATCCGGTCGAACGCGGAGCGGTCCACGACCAGGTCCTTGACGACCGGGAAGGCCGAGGCCCGCCACGGCTCGATGTCGATCGTGTCGCCGTCCCGGAAGGAGCGCATGTGGAGCTGGCAGGTGGTGGTGCGTTCCGGGCCGTGGGCGTCGCCGTTGATGACGAGACTGCACGCGCCGCAGATGCCCTCGCGGCAGTCGTGGTCGAAGGCGACCGGGTCGTCGCCCGCGAGGATCAGCTCCTCGTTGAGGGTGTCGAGCATCTCCAGGAACGACATGTCCTGCGAGATTCCGTCCACCTCGTAGGTGGACATGGCGCCGGGGGCGTCGGTGTTCTTCTGGCGCCAGACGCGCAGGGTGAGCTTCATGCGTAGCTCCGCTGAGTGGGGTGGACGTACTCGAAGACGAGGTCTTCCTTGTGCAGGACGGGGGCTTCGCCGGTGGCGGCGAACTCCCAGGCCGCCGCGTACGAGAACTCCTCGTCCCTGCGGGCGGCTTCACCGTCCGCGGTCTGCGACTCCTCGCGGAAGTGGCCTCCGCAGGACTCCGCCCGGTGCAGTGCGTCGAGACACATGAGCTCGGCGAGCTCCAGGTAGTCGACGATGCGGTTGGCCTTCTCCAGCGACTGGTTGAACTCGTCGCCGGTGCCCGGGACCTTGATGCGGCGCCAGAACTCCTCGCGGATCTGCGGGATCCGGTCGAGGGCCTTGCGCAGCCCCTCCTCGGTGCGGGCCATTCCGCAGTACTCCCACATGAGTTCGCCGATCTCCCGGTGGAAGGAGTCGGGGGTGCGGTCTCCGTCGACGGCCAGCAGCAGGTTGAGCCGGTCCTCGGTCTCGGCGACGGCCTCCTCCACTGCGGGATGGGAGGCGTCGACCTCGTCGTGGTGGGGGTTGCGGGCGAGGTAGTCGTTGATGGTCGACGGCAGGACGAAGTAGCCGTCGGCGAGGCCCTGCATCAGCGCGGAGGCACCGAGCCGATTGGCGCCGTGGTCGGAGAAGTTGGCCTCGCCGATCGCGAACAGGCCCGGGACCGTGGTCTGGAGGTCGTAGTCGACCCACAGTCCGCCCATCGTGTAATGCACGGCGGGGTAGATCCGCATCGGGGTGTCGTACGGGTTCTCCGCGGTGATCTGCGCGTACATGTCGAAGAGGTTGCCGTACTTCTCCTCGACCTTGGCGCGGCCCATCCGCGAGATGGCCTCGGCGAAGTCCAGGTAGACGCCCTGGCCCCCGGGCCCGACCCCGCGGCCCTCGTCGCAGACGTTCTTCGCGGCGCGGGAGGCGATGTCGCGCGGCACGAGGTTGCCGAAGGCGGGGTAGATGCGCTCCAGGTAGTAGTCGCGCTCGTCCTCGGGGATCTCGTTCGCGGGGCGGTCGTCGCCCTTGGCCTTCGGCACCCAGATGCGGCCGTCGTTGCGCAGCGACTCACTCATCAGCGTCAGTTTGGACTGGTGGTCGCCGGTGCGCGGGATGCACGTGGGATGGATCTGGGTGAAGCAGGGGTTGGCGAAGTACGCGCCGCGCCGGTGGGCACGCCAGATGGCGGTGGCGTTGGAGTTCATGGCGTTGGTCGACAGGTAGAAGACGTTGCCGTAGCCGCCACTGGCCAGTACGACGGCGTCGGCGAAGTACGTGTCGATCTTTCCGGTGACCAGGTCGCGGGCGACGATGCCGCGGGCCTTGCCGTCGACGATGATCAGGTCGAGCATCTCGGTACGGGGGTGGAGTTCGACGTTGCCCGCGGCGATCTGGCGGGACAGCGCCTGGTAGGCACCGAGGAGCAGTTGCTGCCCGGTCTGGCCGCGTGCGTAGAAGGTGCGGGAGACCTGGACGCCGCCGAAGGAGCGGTTGTCGAGCAGGCCGCCGTACTCGCGGGCGAAGGGAACGCCCTGCGCCACGCACTGGTCGATGATCTCGACGGAGATCTGGGCGAGGCGGTGGACGTTGGACTCGCGGGCGCGGAAGTCGCCGCCCTTGACGGTGTCGTAGAAGAGCCGGTGGACCGAGTCGCCGTCGTTGCGGTAGTTCTTCGCCGCATTGATGCCGCCCTGCGCGGCGACCGAATGGGCCCGGCGGGGCGAGTCCTGGAAGCAGAACTGGACGACGTGGTAGCCCTGTTCGGCCAGTGTGGCGCCGGCGGACCCGCCGGCCAGGCCGGTGCCGACGACGATGACGGTGTGCTTGCGGCGGTTGGCCGGGTTGACCAGCTTGGCCTCGAAGCGGCGGGTGTCCCAGCGCTCGGCGACGGGGCCGTCGGGGGCCTTGGTGTCGGCGACCGGTGCGCCGGTCACGTAGTCCGTGTAAGTGTTCATGTCAGCTCACCACTCCGGTCATGACGGCGACGGGTACGGAGACGAATCCCACCGTCAGCACCAGCGCAAGGACGTTGGCGGTGGCCTTCAGGACGCGGTCGCGGGTCGCGCGGCCCGCTCCGAGGGTCTGCGCCGCGCTCCAGAACCCGTGCTGGACGTGCAGCCCCATGGCGAGCATGGCGACGATGTAGATGACGTTGCCGTACCAGGTGGAGAAGGTGTCGATGACGTTCTGGTACGGGTGCCCGGACTGGAAGCCGCCCGGGTGCACGGTGCCGGTCGTCAGGTCCAGGATGTGCCAGACGATGAACAGCGCCATGATGATGCCGCCGTAGCGCATGGTGCGGGTGGCGTAGCTCGCCCGTGCCTTCCTGTGCACGTACTTGCTGGGACGCGCCCTGAGGTCGCGGCGGCTCAGCTGGTACGCGGACACCGCGTGCAGCACCACTGCGGCGACCAGTACGACACGCACGATCCACAGCGCCCACTCGTGGTGCAGGAACGGCTCGCCCATCACCCGCAGCCAGTGCGCGTAGCCGTTGAACTCGTCGGAACCGAAGAAGATCTTCAGGTTGCCGACCATGTGGACGACCAAGTAGAGGAGCATGATCAGACCGCTCACGGCCATGATCGTCTTCTTGCCGACGGACGAGTCCCAGAGCGTGCGCGTCATGGACGGCCGTCGGTCCGTCCGTGTTGCCAATGCCATGAACACGACGCTAGGGCCGAAAGGCCCGATCGGTCCAAGACATGGAGTGGCTGATGACCATAGGCTTGAGCTATCGAGGGCGGTAGGGTGAGTGTATGCAGTTTCAGCAGCTCATGTACTTCGTGGCGGTGGCCGAGGCCCGGCACTTCACCCGCGCCGCGGAGGAGGTGCATGTCTCACAGCCCTCGCTCTCCCAGCAGATCAGGGCCCTGGAGAACGAGCTGGGCGCCGAGCTGTTCAGCCGCGCCAGGGGCAACATCACGCTGACCGACGCGGGCGAGGCGCTGCTGCCGCTCGCCCGGCGCATCCTGGCCGACGCCGACACCGCACGTCACGAGGTCCAGGAGCTGGCCCAGCTGCGCCGCGGCAGGGTCAGGCTCGGCGCGACGCCCAGTGTCTGCACAGGCCTGTTGCCCGACGTGCTGCGCGCCTTCCACGACCTGCATCCGGGGATCCAGCTGCTGCTGGAGGAAGGCGGCTCACACGACCTGGTACGCGAACTGGCGCGCGGCGCGCTCGACCTGGCCCTGGTGGTGCTGCCGCTGCCCGCGGCCTCGCCGGCACTGACGACGGTCGAGCTGCTCCAGGAGGATCTGGTGGTGGTCTCGGCCCCGGACGGCCCGCGGCCCGGCCGGGGCGGCAGGGCCCGGATCGCGGATCTTCAGGGCGAGCCCCTGGTGATGTTCCGGCACGGCTACGACCTGCGGGAGCTGACGGTCGCCGCTTGCCGCGCCGAGGGCTTCGAGCCCTCGTTCACCGTGGAGGGCGGCGAGATGGACGCCGTACTCGGTTTCGTCCGGGCCGGCCTCGGTATGGCGGTCGTTCCGAGCATGGTCGCCACCCGGGCCGGCAGCGGCCTGAGGGCGACGCCGCTGGAGCGGCCGGGACTGCGGCGCACGATCGCGCTGGCGCACCGCAGCGACGTGGCTCCGCCACGGGCGGCACGGGAACTGCAGCGGGTGATCCTGGCCGGCCGGGCCGACGCCGCGTCCTCAGGACGGTCTCCGACCGCCGGACGGACTTGAGGACACGGCGTCGGCCGGGCTCACACCGCGTCCGCCAGCAGCAGGGAGTGGATGCGATCCGGTGCGCCGGGGCGCGCGTAGTACCAGCCCTGGGCGGTGTCGCAGCCCAGTTGCCGCAGCTGCTCGGCCTGGGCCCCCGTCTCCACACCCTCCACGGTCACGGCCAGATCCAGGCTGTGCGCGAGCGAGACGATCCCCTCGACGATCTTCAGGTCGACCGGGTCGGCCGGATGATGCTGCATTCCCTGGGTGAAGGAACGGTCCAGCTTCAGCACGCTCACCGGCAGCCGCCGCAGGTTCGCCAGGTTGGAGTACCCCGTGCCGAAGTCGTCGAGCGCTATGTCGACGCCCATTTCCGCCAGTTGCCGCAACGGCTTCAGCAGGTCCTCGTCCGCCCCGATGAGCGCGGACTCGGTGACCTCCAGACACAGCGCCCCCGCTTCGAGCCCCGAACGCTCCAGGACGTCGACGGTCTCCGCGACCAGCCGGGGGTGGTGCAACTGGGCCGGTGAGAGGTTCACGTTGATCCGCAGCGGTCCGCCGTCGGTGTGCCGCTCCTGCCAGAAGTTGGCCTGCCGCACCGACTCCTCCAGCACCCAGCGCCCCAGCGGCACGATCAGCCCGGTGTGCTCGGCGAGCGCGATGAAGCGGTCGGGTCCCAGCACGCCGTGCTGCGGGTGGCACCAGCGCACCAGCGCCTCCGCGCCGTGCACCGAGCCGTCGTCCAGGTGCACCAGAGGCTGGTACTCGATGAAGAACTCGCCGCGCTCCAGCGCCGCGGGCAGCGCCGTGGTCAGCCCGTGCCGGGTGATCGCGCGGGCGTCCGCCTCCGCGTCGGCGAGCTCGAAGCGGTTGCCGCCCGCGGACTTGGCCCGGTACATGGTGATGTCGGCGCTGCGCAGAACCTCGGCGGCGCTGCGTTCACCGGCCGGCCCCTCGACGACCCCGATGGAGCCGCGAACGGTCAGCTCGCGCCCGTCGAGCCGGATCGGTGCGGCGAGCACACCGAGGATCCGGCACGCCAGCTCGTCGACCTCCGCCGCGGTGTCCGGGCCCGTGGTGAGCGCCACGAACTCGTCGCCACCGAGCCGCGCCACCATCTCGCCGGGGGCGGTCGCGCAGGTCTGCAACCGGTCCGCGACCTCGACCAGCAGCCGGTCGCCCGACGCGTGGCCCAGGCTGTCGTTGATCGCCTTGAAGCCGTCCAGGTCCAGATAGCAGAGGCCGAACCGGCTTCCGTCACCCGCCGAGAGCGCCTTCTCGAGACGCTCGAAGAAGAGCGTCCGGTTCGGCAGGCCGGTGAGCGCGTCGTGCGTGGCCTCGTACCGCAGCCGCAGATTGAGCAGCCGCCGCTCGGTGGTGTCCTCCATCAGGGCCAGCTGGTATTCGGGCCGGCCCTCGGAGTCACGCAGCAACGACACCGTCAGGTTGGTCCACAGGACGGTGCCGTCGTTGCGGTAGTACGGCTTCTCGACGCGGTAGTGCTCGCGTTCCCCGCGGACCAGCTCGTTGTAGTACTTCCAGACCTGCGGGGTGTCCTCCGGATGGACCCACTCATTGAGCCGGTGGCTCAGGACGTGGTTCTCGAGGCCGCCGAACATCCGGGTGAGGGTGTCGTTGATCTCCAGCAGATTGCCGTCCAGGTCGGCGATTCCGATGCCGATGGCCGCGTCCTTGAAGACGGCCCGGAAGCGTGCCTCCGTGGCATGCAACGCCTGTTCGGCGTGCGAGCGGGCGGAGAGCGCCGAGCGGGCGATCGCCTCCTGCTCGGCCAGCGTCCTCTCGCGCAGCGCCTGGGAGAAGCCCCCGGCGACCGCGTGCTGGATCCGTGCGGAGCGGGACCGGCTGTCCTCGGTCGACAGCGCGACCGGTCCGTTGCTCCCGCAGTAGAGCACCAGGTACGAATCGACGACGCCGAGCGTGGAGCTGAGCGCGTCCGGGTCCGTGCAGTGCGCCGCGACGAGGGCGGTGCCCACCCCGCCGGCGGGTGCCGGGTCGAACGGGCGGGCGTGCAGCGAGTCGCTGAGCGCGCGGGCCAGAGGGAGCAGATGCTGCTCGAACTCCGGCCGGGTCATGGAGGTGGCCGTCGACGGGAAGATCGCCCGGCTCCAGATCGTGGCGAATCTCCGGAGCCGGTCCTCGGGGCCGTCGGGCTCCGCGTCCGGGGCTCCGGACGCCTGGGCGGGAATGCTCACGCCTTGCGTCCCACTCCAGCGAAGCCCGCGAAGGCGTACGGGTCCTCGTTCTCCTGCACGACCGGGCTCTCGGGACGCCAGTCCGGCATCTGCACCAGACCGGGCTCGGCCATCTCGTAGCCGTCGAAGAACCGCTCGACCTCGTCCCGGGAACGCATGACCAGCGGATTGCGGATGTTCTTGTACACCCCCACCGCGGCGCCGGCCTCCTCCCTGGTCACCGGAACCCCCTCGTAGGAGGCGTGGGTGACGACGAGGAGACTGCCCGGCGCAAGGATGTCGCGCAGTGCGGCGACGGCCGCGTGCGGGTCGTCGGCGTCCTCGATGAAGTGGAGTACGGCGACGAGCAGCAGCGCCACCGGGCGGTCGAAGTCCAGGAGCTTGGAGACCTCGGAGTGGTCGCGGATCTCCTCGGGCCGGCGCAGGTCGGCGGAGGCGATCACGGCGCGGTCGTTGCCTTCGAGCACCGCCTGACTGTGTGCGACAGCGACCGGGTCATGGTCGACGTAGGCCACTTTGGCCTGCGGATCGATCGCCTGGGCGACCTCGTGCACGTTTCCGAAGGTCGGTATCCCGGAGCCGATGTCCAGGAACTGCGTGACGCCCTCGTCCAGCGCGAAGCGTACGGCGCGGCGCATAAAGGCCCGGTTCGCCTGCATGATCTTGGGAAGTCCCGGCATGAACTCCATGGCCTTGCGGGCCGCTTCCCGGTCCACCTCGAAATTGTGCGAGCCGCCCAGATAGAAGTCGTACATTCGGGACACGCTCGGCACCGAAATGTCAATGCCTTGCGGTGCCCAGGCGGGACGCTCCATCGATGTCTCCAACAAGTCGCCTCGGTGATCCGGCCATGTTCATGGTCAGTATTGACCAGAGGCTACTGACCCACCGCCAGGAGAGCGAGCGGAAACGGAAATTAGCGGTCCGTTATTGGTCACACACACGTGGCATGTGCAACCGCCCCGTCGCTGCCTGTGACATGCGGCGACGGGACGGCACGGAGGACCGCGCGGTAACTACTTCGGCGCACCGACCAACTTGGCCTGGGGCGAGACCGCGTACCAGGTCCCGCCGACCCCTTGGCCGTTGGTGTCACCGGGTTTGACGTCCCCGGAGAAGGTGTAGATGGGCCAGCAGTCGATGGCCTGCTGCTTGAGTCCGTCGGGCCGGTCGAAGGTGACGAATCCCTTCGTGGTGACGCCCTTCACATCATTCTTCCCCACCGGTGCGACAACCGGCCACTTCGACAGACAGGCCCCGGTGCAGGCCGACTTCATCGGCCATGCGACGTCCTTCTTGAACCGGTAGACCGTCATGCCGCGCTTGTCCACGACGATATCGCCGAGTTGCGGATCCTTGCGCACGGAGAGCCCTGCGAGGGTGGCCGGTTCCGTACCGGAAGGACCGTCCGCGTTCACCGCCGCCTTCTTGCCGTCCGGCGCCGAGGCGAACCAGGTTCCCCCCACTCCCTGCCCCTGGGCGTCGCCGGGGCGCGCGTCCTTGGCATACCGGTACATCGGCCACCCGGCCAGAGTGAGTTGCTGCGTTCCGTCGGCGCGCGTGACCTTCCCGATCAGTGCCGCATCGGTTCCGGCCGCGGCGGTGACATTGCCGGCGGGCACCGGCGGCCAGGCTTTCGCACAGTCGCCTTCGCAATTCGACTTGGGTGGATTCGCGGTGTCCTTGTCGAATCGGTAGAGCGTGAATCCCTCGCTGTCCGTCACGACTTTGCCGAGCTTCTTGCTGTCCCACACCGCAAGCTGACCGGCCTGCTTCGCCGACGCGGTCTCCGTCGTCGTATCGGATCCGTACGCACTGTCCGATCCGTAGCTGTCGCCGACCTGCCCGGCCGGACTCGCGTTGCCCACGTTCTGCCCGTTGGGAGATTCGTCCCCCTTGTCCTGACCGCACGCCGTCGTCAGCGCCAACAGGGTCACCGCGGTCACCGCGAGCGAGGCGTTCCGCCAGGTGTTCATGTCAACTCCCGTGGTACTTCTGCCAGTTGCGACGCGGGTTCGCGCCGTTCATGGCCCTAGATACGGGCGCCGGGCCGTTCTTTGTTCAATGCGTACGCAGATTCTTTGCCGGCCTCAAACACCGAATGCTCCAGGTCCCCTCCATCAGGGGAATCCCGCGGCCTTCCGGCGTGCCCGGCCGCGGCCTGGAACATGCTCCCCGTCGTGTACGGATCACTCATCGGCCGGCTCACCGCGGCCCTCGCACTCACCTGGCTGCTGACCGCCCCGACGCCCGCGCTGGCCGACTCCTGCGCGTACGCCTCGATCGGCGACGGTGACGGCGGTACGGCGGTGGCCGACAGCGGCGACGGCGCCTGTTATGCGGGGCCGGAGCCCGAACCCGCTCCGCCACCGGCCCCGAAGCCGAAGCCCAAACCTCCGCCGCCCCCTCCACCTCCGCCTCCACCTCCGCCGCCCCCTCCTCCTCCGCCTCCGCCGCCCCCACCTCCTCCGCCGCCGCCTCCCCCACCGCCCCAGCCCGCTCCCGAGCCGCCCCCTCCCCCGCCGCCCACACCCACTCCGACTCCGACTCCGTCACCCACACCGTCCGCACGCCCCGCGCCGCCCGCACCCGTGGCGCTTCCCTCGTACCGCAGGCCCGTACGGAAGGCACCGGAACGCCATACCTCCCTGGTCACGCTCACTTTGATGATCACAGCCCCCGCAGTGTTCGCCGTCGCCGTACTGCGGCCCCGTTCCCGATGACCTCCGGAGGCACTCATGTCGGAATGGCTGGTTCTCACCCTCGCCATGGCCGCAGCCAGCACCGTCGTCCTGACCATCGCCGTACTCAACAACCGCCGGCTGCCCGAGGACGACGACCCGTCCGAGACCCCTGATGTCATCGAGTACATGACGATGATGATCGGGGTGGTCTACGCGATCGTGCTGGGCCTCGCCATCGCGGGCGTATGGGAGGGCCGCGGCGCCGCGCAGGAGTACGTACGCCAGGAGGCACAGGCACTGCACGAGGTCAGTGCGCGCTCCGCCGTCTACCCCGTCGACGTGCGTACCCGGATCCGCGCGGACGTGGACGCCTACGTCAGCTACGTCGTGCACGACGAATGGCGCACCATGAGCAAGCACGGCACGCTCAGCGACCGGGGCGCCGCGCTCCTGGACCGGGTGCGCGCCGACGTCACGGAGTACCGGCCGAAGACGGACCACGAGGGGCAGGCGTACCAACCGCTGGTCGACCAGGTCGCGGCAGCGGACGACGCCCGCAACGCACGGGGCCAGAGCGCGGGAGCCACGATGCCGGGCGTCGTCTGGTTCGGGCTGATCACAGGAGCACTGGTGACGGTGGGGCTGATCTTCACCCTGCAGATCCGCCGTACGTTCCGCGAACTCCTGCTGGCCGGTCTCTTCAGCGTGCTGATCGCCTTCCTCCTCTTCCTCATCTGGGATTTCGACTCCCCCTTCGGCCGGGGAATCTCAGCCACTGCCGCACCGTTCCTGGATCTGTTCCCGGGCGCGGCGCACGAATGAAGGGTCTCGCCTCCGGGCGGTGCGCCGCTCGGGGGACAGCGGTGCCCCGAGCGGCGCACCCCGATCGCGGGCGAAATGCACCACTTCTAGCGTGACCCGCATCGAGGTGCATTTCTGATGCTTTGTGGAAATCCGTTCCGCAGCTGCTCCTCGGGGACCCGGAGGATTCACCATGCGCGCAATACGTGTCACGCCCGTCGCTCTGATCGGCGCCGCAGCACTCGCCCTGACCGCCCCGGCCGTGACCGCGTATGCCGCTACCACGGGCGGTCCGTCCAACAGCGGGAGCGGGTACACCGTCACGCCTTCGGTGATCGCGCCCGGCGGCCAGGTCACTCTGGCCGCCAAGGGCTGCTCCACCACGGCCACGGCGTCCTCGGGGGTGTTCGACACCGTCACCATCCCCATGGGCGGCACGAGCACGGCGACGGTCGACTGGGACGCCAGGCCGGGCGCCGCCTATGAGGTGACGTTCACCTGCAACACCTCGCCGAGTTCCATGGCGAAGGTGAACCTCACCATCAGCGCCGCCACGAGCACACCCACCACGAGCTCGACGAGTTCCGCGACGTCCACCGCCTCCCCGGCCGGTGTGCTGGGCGGTCTCGGCGGCAGCATCGACAGCATGAACACCGGCGAGATCGTGGCCGGCACCGCGGTGGCCGTCGCCGCCGCCACCGCCACCGTCTTCGTGGTGCGGCGGCGCAAGGAGAGCCGCTCGCACTGACCGGCACGGCCGGCGGAACGAGAGTCGCCCCGAGTCCTCGACGAGGACTCGGGGCGACTTCGGTTATCGGGCCGGGGGGTGCGTCCTTCCGGTCAGATCGCCCCATGGCTCGTCCTCCGGCGGCGCATGACGTACATGCCTCCGCCGAGGGCCGCCGAGGCGACCAGGCCCGCGCCGACGCCCATCTCCGCCGGGCTCGCGGCCATCGAGCCGCCGAGGCCGCCCTGCGCGCCACGGCTGTTGAGCACGGTGAAGCGGTGTCCGGCCGTCCGGTCGGTGCCGTCGCAGCGCACCGTCAGGTTGTACGAGCCGGGCGTCGCGTCGTTGAAGATCCGGACCCTGGCGTGGCCGACCCGGCCGGCCGAGAGCCTCGTGGTCCGGAACGCGTTGGACGAGACGCTGCCGCCCCGGCCGCAGCCCTCGGCGCTGACCTGCATGGCCGCGCCCTGGTGCACGCGCTCGGGGTCGACGGTCACGTTGTTCGGACCGTTGTTGCGGCCGTTGCCGTTCCCGTTCCCGTTCCCGTTGCCGTTGCCGTTGCCGTTCCCGTTGCCGTTCCCGTTGCCGTTGCCGTTCCCGTTGCCGTTCCCGTTGCCGTTGCCGTTGCCGTTGCCGTTGCCGTTCCAGTTGTCGTTGTCCCAGTCGCCCGGGTCGTTCCAGTCGTTCTGGTTGTTGCCGTTGTTCTGACTGTTGCCGTTGTTCTGGCCGTTCCCGACGTCCCCACCGGCTGCGGCCATCGGGGCACCGAGCCCGAGAGCGGCGACGGCGGTCGCGGCGACAACGAGAGTGCGTGTAGCACGCATCGTTCGAACCTCCAGCGGGAAGCGCCCCGGAGCTCTGTGCACCGGGATGGATCGACGAGAACGCCTCCCATGACGAACCCTCACCAGATCCTTGATCCATCGCATTTCGGGACTGCTCCACCCCGGTGATCCGACACACCGTGCGAACACCCGCGAATCTGATGGACCCGCAGGTCACAGAGCGTCAGAACTTTTATCCGACTACTACTCCGATAAGCAGCCCCGTCGGCCGCCGCCACCCGTTCGCACTTCCCTGAATGCCGGGCGGCCGCCCCGCGCCTAGCGTTCCCCTCGTCACGACGAAGGGAGAACCATGGGCCGGGACAACTGGCGCCCAGAACGGATCAGACACTCGCCGTGGGGCGCACTCGCACTGGCGATGCTCACCGGTCTCGCGTTGATGCGGAACGGCGCGGACCTCTCGCCCGGCCCGCCGCAGCCGGTCGCCGCCACCTCGGTGGGCCACCAGAAGGTCGCCCCGGGGGCCCCGGTCGCCGGCCCGGCCGTGAAGCCGCTGCCGTACGCGCCCGTCGCACAGGTGGCCATCCCCTCGATCGGGGTCGACGCACCGGTGGTCGATGTGAACCTCGACGCGAACGGCTGGATCGAGACCCCGCCCCCGCAGGATCCCAACCTGGCCGGCTGGTACCAGAACGGCATCGCGCCGGGGCAGCTCGGCACCTCCGTCATCGTCGGCCACGTCGACAACCAGGCGGGGCCCGCCGTCTTCTACGGACTGGGCTCGCTGAAGAAGGGCAACCGCGTCGAGATCACCCGCAGTGACGACCGGGTCGCGGTGTTCGAGGTCTACGGCGTCGAGGTGTTCTCCAAGAACGACTTCCCCGGCGCGCGGGTGTACGGCGACACGGGGCAGGCGGAACTGCGGGTCATCACCTGCGGTGGCGGATACACGAAGGCCAACGGCTACGACGGCAACGTGGTGGTCTTCGCCCGCCTGGTCGAAACCCGCTGACGGGCTGCTGCCGGGGACAGCCCCGGCAGCGGCCTCCGCACGCGTCAGCGGCGCTCCGGCACCGTGATCCGGTACCCGTCGTCCAGCAGCTCCGGCAGATAGCGGCGCAGCGCCGCCACGCTCTGCGAACGGTTGCCGCCCGCGTCGTGCGAGAGCACCACGACCCCGGGGGCGGCGCCCTCCTTCACCCGGCGGACGATGGTGCCGGTGCCCGGCACGGTCCAGTCCAGGGTGTCCACCGTCCAGGCCATCGGCTCCATGCCCAGCGAGGCCCCGATCTCGAACGAGTTCCGGTTCCAGGCCCCGTAAGGTGCGCGGTACCAGAGCGGCGGAGCGCCGGTGATCCTCTCGATCACCTCGCTGGTACGGCCCAGCTCGTCGGTGACGCCGGCCCGGGAGAGCTTGGTGACCAGCGGGTGGGTCCATGAGTGGTTGCCGACGGTGTGCCCCTCGTCGGCGATCCGGCGTACCAGGTCCTCGTTGTCGTGGGCCATCTCCCCGCAGAGGAAGAACATGGCCCGTACGTCGTGCTCGCGCAGCGTGTCCAGGATGTGCGGGGTGTAGAGCGGATCGGGCCCGTCGTCGAAGCTGAGCACCATGGCCCGGCCGATGTCGGGAAGTTGCTCGAAGGGCCGGGTACGCACCGGCGGCGCCGCCGGGCGGTAGTGGGGCGGGTTGTTCGCCGTCATGGGCCGCAGCCGGTAGGCGAGCGGCCGGGTCCGCAGGGCGGCTGCCTGCGGACCGGCCGCGGCGGCCGACGGCGACGCGGGGCGCCGGAACGGGGTGCCCGCGGGGTCCGCCGCGACCAGGCGCACGACAGTGGCGGCGCCCAGCCCGGCAGCCAGCCTCAGCAGCGTTCTGCGCATCGGCGGCATCTGATCATTCTTCATGACCAACTGCTCGCACGTCCGCTCTGTCACCCTCCTCAACGACACCGGTCACGGAGGGTTTTGCACCCGATGGAGGGAGCGCATCCGCTCATCCGGCAGCAGCGCGCCGGAGCACTCGGGAGCCCGGGCCGGGGCCGCGCGGAGGAGCCGATAGCCTCACTGCCGTGACAGACCAGCAGCCCCACCAGTTCGAACGTGGCACAGACGGCCCGAAAGTGATCGTCGCGGGCCTCGACGGTTCCGATTCCTCCATGCGCGCCGCCGCGTATGCCGCAGGTCTCGCCCGTCGGCAGCGGGCCATGCTCGCCCTCGTCTACGTCCAGCCCGTACTGACGGCGGGTGCCGCCCTCGGTGCGCCGGTCGGCGATGCGACCGCGGACGTCGCGGAGGGCCTGGTGAGCGAGATCCGCGCGTCGACGGAGCGGATGAAGGACATATGGGATGTGCGCTGGGAGTTCCACACCTTCCGAGGTGATCCGTACAACGGGCTGGTGACAGCGGCGGACGAACTCAAGGCGGACGCAGTCGTCGTGGGCGCCTCCGAGTCGGCGGGGCACCGGTTCATCGGCTCGGTGGCCGTACGCCTGGTGAAGGCCGGGCGCTGGCCCGTCACCGTGGTCCCGTAGCGCCGCCCTCCCCCGCCCCCTCCGGCGCCGCCCGACCGTTCACCGCACCATTCGCCGCTCTGTGCGACCGCTCGTCGCACAGGGCCGCGTTTGTCCTGTTCCCCGGGGCGTGAATGCGTTCGTATACGCCAGTCAGCAGGGAGGCAGCAGGGACCTCCGCGGGGAAGGGCGTTCACCATGACCACGACGACGACCGATGACCGGGCACTCGCGGATCTGCAGCGTGAACACGGACCCGCCCTGTTCCACTTCCTGCTCGGTCTGACGTTCGGCGACCGGCAGCGGGCCGAGGACCTCCTCCAGGAGACGCTGGTGCGTGCCTGGCAGCACCCGGAGGCCTTCGACGGCCCCTACGAGTCGATGCGCCCCTGGCTCTTCACCGTGGGCCGCCGGCTGGCGATCGACGCCCGCAGGTCCCGGCTGGCCAGGCCGACCGAGGTCAGTGACGCCGTGCTGGAGAGCGCCCCGGGCCGGGAGGACACCGCGGAGTCCGCGGTGTCCGCGCTCGATGTGCGCAAGGCGGTGCGCACCCTGAGCCCGGAGCACCGGGCGGTGCTCGTGCAGATCTACTTCCGGGGGCTGAGCGTGGGCGAGACCGCGGAGGTGCTCGGGATACCCGCCGGCACGGTGAAGTCCCGTTCCTACTACGCGCTGCGCCTGCTCTCCCGCAACCTGCCCGGCTACTCCAGCAGGTCCTCCTCGGTGAGCAGTGCCAGCAGGGCCGCCGTCTCCGCGACGGCCGCGTAGTCGGCCGCACAGCGCTCGCAGTTCCGGAGATGGCGGGCGACGGCGTAGGCCTCCGCGTCAGGGAGCGCGTGCAGGGCGTAGGCGCCGAGCGATTGCCGCATGTGCGGTCCCTCCTCTGGATCGGCGGTCATCGCAACCTCGTGTGTGTGACGGATCAGGTCCGACGGATCCTGCCCTTCTGGCCACGCGGGGCGCGCTCCCCCGGTTCAATGCTGCGTGTAGGGCCGTACCGAGAACGGAATGGGGCGAGACCGGATGCGTCCGGAACGTCAAGACGGATCCAGTGGCGGCGGGCTGCTGATTCCGATGGCCTGGATGTACGCGGAGTACATCGCCGACGAACTGCTGCGTACCGGCGAACTGATGGAGCCGGCGACGCTGGAGTACCGGGCGGGCCGCGATGCGCTCGCCCTCACCGTGTTCCTCTCCGACGGTGAGGTGGCCGACTCCCTCCCGGCCACCCGGGTGGACGAGCTGCGGCTGCTGACGGCGTACGGGCCCCCTTGGCGCGGCTGGGTCTGCGCGCGGCTCGACGCGCTGGAGGCGGCCGGTGACGCCGGCCCGGACCTCGCTCTGGCCCGCGCGGCCTGGCGGTGGCTGGAGCACACCGAACTTCTGGCGGCCGACCTGGACGCGATCGGCCCGACGCCGTGGGAGCCGTCGGCCGGTTCACGGGAGCCGGAGGAGGGGGCAGCGGCCCAGGTGTGGACACCCGCCTGGCAGCTGGGGCTGCCGCTGGGACACCTGTCGATCCATCTGTACTAGGGCGTGTTTCGAAAGTAGCGCCGTCCGCCCGGAGGGCGGGTCCGGCGGCGCCTGGTGCGTGCGATCGCAAGGCGGAGGGTCGCCCCGATACTGGGCGTATCGGGGTGGACCCGCAGCAGCGCCTGGTGCTGGAGACCGTGTGGGAGGCCGTGGAACGGGCC
>NZ_JBEXXX010000066.1:0-22308 GCF_040630635.1 Streptomyces sp. NPDC005761
CCGGAGCCACCCACCGCACCACAACCCCCCTCCCCACCCCCGAGAACTTCACCAACATCCCCGGCCTCGGCGTCCAGGGCACCGTCGAGGGCCACGCCGTCCTCGTCGGCCGCGAGACGCTGCTCACCGAGTGGGAGATCCGTCTGCCCGAGGAGCTGGCCCGTCGCAAGGCCGAGGCGGAAGCCGCGGGCCGTACCGCGGTCACGGTCGCCTGGGACGGTGAGGCGCGTGCGGTCCTGGAGGTGGCCGACGCGGTGAAGGACACCAGCGCGGAGGCGGTCGGGCGGCTGCGCGCACTCGGCCTGACCCCGATCCTGCTGACCGGCGACAACCGGGCGGTGGCCGAATCGGTCGCGGCCGAGGTCGGCATCGACGAGGTGTACGCGGAGGTCATGCCGCAGGACAAGGTCGACGTCGTCAAGCGCCTCCAGGGCGAGGGACGTTCGGTCGCCATGGTCGGCGACGGGGTGAACGACGCGGCCGCCCTGGCCCAGGCCGATCTGGGCCTCGCCATGGGCACGGGCACGGACGCGGCGATCGAGGCCGGCGACCTGACCCTGGTACGCGGGGACCTGCGGGCCGCCGCCGACGCGATCCGGCTGTCACGGAGGACGCTCGGCACCATCCGTACGAACCTGTTCTGGGCCTTCGCGTACAACGTGGCGGCACTGCCGCTGGCCGCGACGGGCCTGCTGAACCCGATGATCGCGGGGGCCGCGATGGCGTTCTCGTCGGTGTTCGTGGTCGGCAACTCGCTGCGGCTGCGGGGGTTCCGGGCGGGGGTGTAGACGCGCACGCCGTGCACAGCTCGCGCGGTACACGGGGTCCGGCCGGTGGGTCGGGCCCCACTGCCGCGTGCGAGGCGCCGGGGCCCTCCGGTGGGTCAGGCCCGACCGCCACGTGCGAGGCGCTCTTCCAGCCGTGCCCGGCACTCCGGCCACTCGTCCGCCGTGATCGAGAAGATCGCGGAGTCGCGCAGCCTCCCGTCCTCGCCGGGCGCCCACGAACGGGACCAGTTGCGCAGCACTCCCTCGAGACTCGCGCCCGCCGCCGCGATCGCGGCCCGGGAGCGGCTGTTGCGGGCATCCGTCTTCAGGTCGACACGGGCCACGTCCCACACCTCGAACGCGTGCCGGAAGAGCAGGTACTTGGCCTCGGCGTTGATCCCCGAGCCCTGGGCGGAGGCGGCGAGCCAGGTGAAGCCGACCTCGATCGCGCTCAGGGTGTCCTCGTCCAGCCAGTGCCGCGGCTCCCAGTACGCCGTGACGCCGACCGCACGACCGGACACCCGGTCGATCTGCGCGTACGGGAACAGCTTCCCGGTGGCTGCACGGGCGAGCTGGGCGTCGATGTAGGCGTCGACCTCGTGCTTGCGGGGCACCCAGGTGAAGCGGTACGAGCTCCGGTCGACCTCCGCGGCCACCGCGAGGTCCTCGGCATGTCGGCGCTCCAGCGGTTCCAGGCGCACGCGCGCGCCCTCCAGAACCGGCCCTTCCAGCGCGAAGGTCATCGCTCATCCATCCAGTCGCTCGGACGTTCCGTACGCGGGCCCGGGCCCGCGTACGGAGCGTCCCAGAGGTGCCCGGCCGTGTCGTGCGAATATCACCGTCCAAGACGGCCGGCACGGCGGAGCAGCAGGACGGCGGCGCCCAACGCGGCTTCGGCGCGGCCGTGTTGTCGGTGGCGGTACCTACGATCTCCGGATCGTAGGCCGGGAGACTCCGGCGTACGACGCCGATCCCGGCTTCAACGCCGACGGCGCCCTGACGATGCGGATCATCGCCGACCACTTCGGGCTGCCCGCCACGTCGTGACGGCCGGGGCGGCTCGCGGGCTCATCCCCCGGCCCGTACGAACCGCACCACCGTCCCCGCCCCCGCCTGGGCGGCCGCCGCCAGCGCCGGTTCGGGGACGATGCCCACCACCGGGTAACCGCCCGTCGTCGGATGGTCGTTGAGGAACACCACCGGGCGGCCGTCCGGGGGGACCTGGACGGCCCCGAGCACCATGCCCTCGCTGGGCAGTTCGCCCGCACGGGCACGCTCCAGCGCCGGGCCCTCCGTGCGCAGGCCGATGCGGTTGCTCTGCGCACCGACGCGGTACGCCGCGGTGGTGAACGTGCGGAGCGCGGCGGGCGTGAACCAGGTGTGGCGGGGGCCGAGGTGCACCGGGAGGACGAGCCCGGCGGGCACGCCCGGCCACGGCACCGCGTCGACGACGGGGGCACCGGTCGACGGGGCCGGCCCCAGGGGCAGTACGTCCCCGTCACGCAGGGGCGCCGGGCCCAGCCCGGAGAGCAGGTCGGCGGACCTGCTGCCGAGCACCGGCTCCGGCGCCACGCCGCCCGCGAACGCCAGGTAGCCGCGCAGTCCGTGCACCGCCGGCCCGGCGTCCAGCACCGCACCCGCCGGCACGCGCACCGCGGCGCCCCAGGCCACGGGCCGCCCGGCCACCGTCACCCGGCACGGCGCACCGCCGACGACCATCAGCACCGCACGGTCCGGGCGGACGGCGCAGCCGGTCGCGGTCGTCTCCAGGACGGCCGCGGTGACCGGGTTTCCGGCCAGCCGGTTGGCGAGCGCGGCGGCGGGCGCGTCGAGGGCGCCCGCCCGTCCGACCCCCAGGTGGGCCAGTCCGGCGCGCCCCTCGTCCTGCACGGTGGTCAGGGCCCCGGCGCGGACGACCTCGAAGGATGCCGTCACCGTGCCGCCTCCACGAACCGCACCCGTGCGCCCGGCCCCAGCAGCGCCGCCGGTTCGCGGTGCGGGTCCCACAGCGGGCCGGGATCCGGCATCCGGCCGATGAGCTGCCAGCCGCCGGGGGAGGGGCGCGGGTACACCCCGGTGTACGGGCCGGCCAGCGCCACCGCGCCGGCCGGGACCCGGGTGCGCGGTGTCGCCCGGCGTGGCAGGTGGAGGTGGTCCGGCAGGCCGGTCAGGTAGCCGAAGCCGGGGGCGAACCCACAGAAGGCGACCTGGAATTCGGTTCCTGCGTGGATGCGGGGCACGTCGGCGGCGGCCACCCCCCAGGCCTCGGCGACATCGGCCAGGTCCGGCCCGTCGTACACGACCGGGAGTTCCACCGCGTCACCCGTGTCCCGGCGCGGCGGCGGTATGTGCCAGGTCCGCAGCTCCCGGGCGAGGGCGGTGGCGCCTCGTGCGATGCCGTCGAGCAGGACGGTCCGTTCGCCGGGCACGATGTCGCGCACGTCCGGCAGTTCGCCCGCCGCGCGGCGCCGCAGCACCTCGGCGTGGAAGGCCTCCGTGTCCTGCCGGCCGTCCAGTTCGACGAGCAGCGCCCTTGGGCCGGCGGGCAGCACGACGAGCGGCGGGCCGGTCCGGGGCCCCGCACTCATGCGAACGCCCGTACCGCGACTCCGGCCTCTTCCAGCGCTGCCCGCACCCGTCGGGCAAGCGCGGCGGCGCCCGGGGTGTCGCCGTGGACGCACAGGGACCGGGCGACGACGGGTATCCGGCCGCCGTCGGCCCCGGTCACGCTCCGGTCGACGGCGAAGCCCACACTGCGGCGTACGACCTCGTCCGCGTCGTGCACCACCGCGCCCGGCTCCGCGCGTGGCACGAGCGTGCCCTGCGGGGTGTACGCGCGGTCGGCGAACGCCTCCTCGACGGCGGTCAGGCCGGCCGCCGCGGCCCGGGCGAGCAGCCGTGAGCCGGGCAGCCCGAGGACGGTCAGGTCCCCGCCCGCCAGCCGGACGCCCTCGATCACGGCGGCGGCCTGCTCGTCGTCGCGGACCGTGCGGTTGTAGAGGGCGCCGTGCGGTTTGACGTACGAGACGCGGGAGCCGGCCGCCTCGGCGAACACCCGCAACGCACCGACCTGGTAGGCCACCTCGGCTGCCAGTTCGGCGGCCGGTACGTCCATCGCGCGGCGCCCGAAGCCCGCCAGGTCCCGGTACGACACCTGCGCGCCGATGCGTACGCCCCGCTCCGCCGCCGAGTCACAGACCCGCCGCATCACCGAGGCGTCGCCCGCGTGGAAGCCGCACGCCACATTGGCGCTGGTCACACACGCGAGGAGGGCTTCGTCGTCGGTGAGCGTCCAGCGTCCGAAACCCTCGCCCAGGTCGGCGTTGAGGTCCATCACGGCGACCGGCCCACCCGAGGGGGCCGGCCCGTCCACCCTGCCCGGCGGGTTCGTCAGATTCGTCACGGCCGCACGGTAGCGCCCGTGCTGTTCCCCGTGCGGGCCGGTCTCAGTCGAACAGGCAGAGCTCGTGCTCCCGGACGCCCTCCAGTTCGTACCGCGTCCCCACCAGCGGGCGGCCCGCGCACAGCCTGATCAGCGTCGCCCCGTCGCCCCGGTACCGGCCCGGGGCGCGGCCCTCCTGCTCCGTGCCCACGAGGAGTTCCTGTCCGCTGTCCGTGAGCTCCGCGGTGAACAGCGGCGCCCCGCGGCGCAGGGCGCGCGGGACGAGGAGCCCGAGCGCGTGCGGGAGCCCCGGGCCCTCGTACGCCCCGGCCAGCCCCCATGCCGCGCGTACGTCCCCGGCGTGCACCCACTCCCCCAGCGCCACCGCGTCCAGTACCCCGCCCGCCGAGGCGATCACCGGTCCGGCGCCGGTCATCCCCGACTCCAGGTCGTCCATCACCTGCGCGAGCGTCCAGCCGGACCGTTCGGCGATGTCCCGGTCGTTGCACTCGGGGCTGAACACGTCAGGTCCGAACCGGCTCTCCACCACCCGGTTCAGCACGGATCCGCAGTGCGCGACGACGTCCCGCACCGTCCAGCCGGGGCACGCGGTACGCAGTTCGAAGTCGCCGTCCGCGGCGGACCGCAGCAACGGCAGGAGGAGGTCCCGTTCGCTGCGCAGGAGGAGTCCGGGCAGTTCGGGATCGCGTTCGTCAGCCATGGGCCCAGCCAACCATCCCGGTTGTCGGCCGACTTGGCCTTCGGCGAACCGGAGCGCCACCATCCGGTGGCCCGACGCTCTAACCTCGGGGGCATGGACGACATCGACCGGGCCGCCGGCAGCGCAGACGCTGCCGACGCGCTCCGCGGCCGCTGGCAGGAGTGTCTCGTCGCGGCCAGGGGCGGCGGCGAGGACCCCGACCCGTCGCCGTACGCCGACAATCTCCTGGCGCGGTGGGCGGAGCCGCAGCGGCGCTACCACACCACCGCCCACCTGACCGCGGTCCTCGATCACCTCGACACCCTCGCCGGTCATGCGGCGGACCCGGACGCGGTACGGCTGGCCGCCTGGTTCCACGACGCGGTCTACCGGCCCGACCGCTCCGAGAACGAGGAGCGCAGCGCCGTCCTCGCCGAGCGCGCCCTGCCCGAGGCGGGGGTGCCGGCCGCGACCACCGCCGAGGTCGCCCGCCTGGTCCGGCTCACCGTCTCGCACGACCCGGCCGACGGTGACAGCAACGGCGAGGCCCTGTGCGACGCGGACCTCGCCATCCTCGCGGCGCCGCCCAAGGAGTACGCGGAGTACGCGGCCCGGGTGCGCGAGGAGTACGGCTTCGTCCCCGACGAGGCGTTCCGGGAGGGCCGTGCCGCGGTGCTGCGGCAGCTTCTGGAGCTGCCGCGGCTGTTCCGCACACCGCACGGGGTGGCGGAGTGGGAAGCGCGGGCCCGGCACAACCTGGGTACGGAGCTGGAGCTGCTCACGCACTGAGCGTGCGCCCGTGCCGGGCCGGGCGGGGGAATGTCACGGACCATTCGGCTGTTGGCACCTGTCATGCCCGACTCTGCCGCTCGCCGCTCCCGTATGCCCCTGGCCGTGTACATCCTCGGCCTCTCGGTCTTCGCACTCGGGACGAGCGAGTTCATGCTCTCCGGGCTGCTGCCACCCATCGCCGATGACATGAACGTGTCGATCCCCCGGGCCGGGCTTCTCATATCCGCCTTCGCGATCGGCATGGTGATCGGCGCCCCGCTGCTCGCCGTGGCCACACTCCGGCTCCCGCGCCGCACCACGCTCATCGCGCTGATCTCCGTCTTCGGCCTCGGTCAGGTCGCGGGCGCGCTCGCGCCGACGTACGAGGTGCTCTTCGCGTCGCGGGTGGTCAGCGCGCTCGCGTGCGCCGGTTTCTGGGCCGTCGGGGCTGCCGTCGCCATCGCGATGGTGCCGGTGAACTCCCGGGCCCGTGCGATGGCCGTCATGATCGGCGGTCTGTCCATCGCGAACGTGCTGGGGGTGCCGCTGGGCGCCTTCCTGGGCGAGAACCTGGGGTGGCGGTCGGCGTTCTGGGCGGTCGGGGCGGCCTCGGCCGTGGCGCTGGCCGGGGTGGCGACGCTGATTCCCCGCATCCCGCTGCCGGACGAGAAGCCGCAGCTCAAGCGGGAGCTGGCGATCTACCGCGACCGGCAGGTGTGGCTCTCCATCGTGCTCACCGCGCTCGCGGCGGGCGGGGTGTTCTGTGCGTTCAGCTATCTGGCACCGCTGCTGACGGACGTCGCCGGTCTGGACTCGGGCTGGGTGCCGACCGTGCTGGCACTGTTCGGGGTCGGGGCGCTGGTCGGTACGACGATCGGCGGCCGGGTCGCGGACGCGCACCTCTTCGGGGTGCTGCTGAGCGGGATCGCGGCCTCGACGGTGTTTCTCGCCGCGCTGGCGCTGTTCGCGTCGAACCAGGCGGCCGTGATCGTGCTCTCGTTCCTGCTGGGCCTGTCGGCGTTCTACACGGCGCCGGCGCTGAACGCCCGTATGTTCAACGTCGCGGGCGCCGCCCCGACGCTGGCGGGCGCGACGACCACCGCCGCGTTCAACCTGGGCAACACCGGCGGGCCCTGGCTGGGCGGCACGGTGATCGATCTGGACTTCGGTTTCGGGGCCACCGCGTGGGCGGGGGCGGCGATGACCGTGCTGGCGCTGGTGACGGTGGTCGTCTCACTGCGGTTGCAGCGCAGCCGCACCACCTCGTCCCGGCTGGTGGCGGGCGCGCCGGCGGCCAGGCCGGAGAGTGCGCCGGTGGAGTCGGCCTCCTGCCCGGCCGTCTGAGCGGACTCAGCCCGGTGCGGGGCGGCCCTTGGGGCGGCGCAGGCCCGCCTCGGTGATCCGGCGGACCAGTTCCTTGGAGCCGATCTGCCGTGCCCCGGCCCGTACCGCGTCCTCGTAGCGCGCTTCCGGTACGTCGTAGTGGTCCCGCTCGAAGGCGCGGGGCGGGCAGCCGATGGATGCCGCGAAGGCGTGCAGTTCCTCGAAGGACACGTCGCTGACCAGGTGCGACCAGAGCCGTCCGTGGCCGGGCCAGTCCGGCGGGTCGATGTAGACGGTCATGGCCGCACTATCCCGCTGAGCGAGCCGACCGGGGCCACGGCGACCGTCGCCTTCGTGCAGACCCAGTGCGGGTCGGCGCCGAGCTCCGGCTCGACGTCCAGGGCATGCGGGTCACCCGCGTCGCAGACCGGGCACAGCGGCCAGCGGCCGTACCGCTCCAGCAGCGCGTCCTGGACGTCCTGGGCGATGAGGCCTACGACGAACTCCGCCCCTTCCGGCCACTGCTCCACCCACCAGCGCCGGTGCGTCACCGCGTCCTCGACCAGCGAGACGATCTGCGCCTCGGCCACGCCTCCGGCGGCGAGGTCGGCCATGACCAGTGCGCGGGCGGTGTGCAGTGCCTGCTCCAGGGGGTTCAGCTCCATGCAGCCATTGTCCACCCGCGCCGCCGGACGTCCGGCGGCGCGTTCTCGTGCTGCCACAGGTCAGGACCAAAGGGGGGTTGACGGACACCGGGGTTGAAAATATCTTTCAAAGGTGACCAATGACCTGAAGGAAAGTTTCAGCACTGATTCGCCGCCTGCCCCGGCAGCCCTCGCGGCGAAGGTGCGGACGCTCGCGCCGTCCATGACCCGCTCCATGCAGCGGGTCGCCGAGGCCGTCGCCGGCGACCCGGCCGGCTGCGCCGCCCTGACGGTCACCGGTCTCGCCGAGCTCACCGGCACCAGCGAGGCGACCGTGGTCCGCACCGCCCGCCTGCTCGGCTACCCCGGCTACCGCGACCTGCGCCTCGCGCTGGCCGGTCTCGCCGCCCACCAGGAGTCCGGCCGGGCCCCCGCCGTCACCGCGGACATAGCGGTCGACGACCCTATCGCCGACGTGGTCGCCAAGCTGGCCTACGACGAGCAGCAGACCCTCGCCGACACCGCCGCCGGGCTCGACACCGTACAGCTCGGCGCCGCCGTGTCCGCGGCCGCCACCGCCCGCCGGATCGACATCTACGGCGTCGGTGCCTCCTCGCTCGTCGGCCAGGACCTGGCCCAGAAGCTGGCCCGGATCGGCCTGATCGCGCACGCCAACATGGACCCGCACCTCGCGGTGACCAACGCCGTGCAGCTGCGCTCCGGCGACGTGGCCATCGCGATCACCCACTCCGGTTCGACGGGCGACGTCATCGAGCCGCTGCGCGTCGCCTTCGACCGCGGCGCGACGACGATCGCGATCACCGGCCGCCCCGACGGCCCGGTCACGCAGTACGCCGACGTCGTACTGACCACGTCGACGGCCCGCGAGAGCGAGCTGCGGCCCGCCGCCATGTCGAGCCGTACGAGCCAGCTCCTGGTCGTCGACTGCCTGTTCATCGGGGTCGCGCAGCGTACGTACGAGACGGCAGCCCCGGCCCTTGCCGCCTCGTACGAGGCGCTGGCCCACCGACACAACCCCCGCACCCGCTGACCAGCGGCACAGCCCCGCACCCGCACCCGCAGAACCGCACGAGTTCAAGAAAGCAGAGCCGCTCTCCATGACCTCCCTCACCGACGCCGACGCCACCCCCTCCGACGGCTACGGCGAACTGCGCGCCCAGCTCGCCACCCTCACCACCGAGGCGTTCCGCCCCGAGCTCGCCGAGATCGACCGGCTGGCCACCTCGGAGATCGCCCGGATCATGAACGACGAGGACCGGACCGTCCCGGCATCCGTCGCCGAGCGGCTGCCCGAGATCTCCGCCGCGATCGACGCCACCGCGGCCCGCATGGCCCGGGGCGGCCGGCTGGTCTACGCCGGCGCGGGCACCGCGGGCCGGCTCGGCGTGCTGGACGCCAGCGAGTGCCCGCCCACCTTCAACACCGACCCGGCCGACGTGATCGGCCTGATCGCGGGCGGCCCCTCCGCGATGGTCACCGCCGTCGAGGGCGCCGAGGACAGCAAGGAGCTGGCCGCCGCCGACCTCGACGCGCTGGGGCTCACCGCCGAGGACACGGTGGTCGGCATCTCCGCCTCCGGCCGGACGCCGTACGCGATCGGGGCCGTCGAGCACGCCCGCACCAGGGGCGCCCTGACCATCGGCCTGTCCTGCAACGCGGACTCCGCACTGGGCGCCGCCGCCGAGCATCCCCTGGAGGTCGTCGTCGGCCCCGAGCTGCTCACCGGCTCCACCCGCCTCAAGGCCGGCACGGCGCAGAAGCTCGTCCTCAACATGCTCTCGACGATCACGATGATCCGGCTCGGCAAGACGTACGGAAACCTCATGGTCGACGTCCGCGCGTCCAACGAGAAGCTGCGCGCCCGTTCCCGGCGGATCGTCTCGCTGGCCACCGGCGCCTCCGACCAGGAGATCGAGGCCGCGCTGACCGCCACCGACGGCGAGGTGAAGAACGCCATCCTCACCATCCTCGGCCAGGTCGACGGCCCCACGGCCGCCACCCTGCTGTCCGCTTCGGACGGCCACCTGCGCGCGGCCCTCGCCGCCGCCCCCCGCACCACCTGACCCCCTGCTCCACCTCCGCTCCCCCGCACAGCAAGGCACCACGCACCATGGCTACAGAAGACAAGAACCGCGCCACTGCCGCCGCGATCCTTCCGCTCGTCGGTGGCGCCGCGAACGTCAGCTCCATCGCCCACTGCATGACCCGGCTCCGGCTCGGTCTGCACGACCGTTCGCTCGTCCAGGACGAGGCACTGAAGGCCGTGCCCGCCGTCATGGGCGTGGTCGAGGACGACACGTACCAGATCGTTCTCGGTCCCGGTACGGTCGCCCGCGTCACCCCCGAGTTCGAGAAGCTCGTCGAGGAGGGCAGGGAATCCGCCCCTGCCCCCGCCGCGGCCTCCGCGCTCACGGCCGAGGAACTGGCCGCGCAGGGTGCCGAGATGCGTGCCGCCCGTAAGGCGAGGAACGCCACGCCGTTCAAGCTGTTCCTGCGCAGGATCGCCAACATCTTCGTCCCGCTGATCCCGGCCCTGATCGGCTGCGGCATCATCGCGGGCCTCAACGGCCTACTGGTCAACCTCGGCTGGCTGACGTCGGTGACACCGGCTCTGGCGGCCATGGCATCCGGCTTCATGGCGCTGATCGCCGTCTTCGTCGGCTACAACACGGCCAAGGAGTTCGGCGGTACGCCGATCCTCGGCGGCGCGGTCGCGGCCATCATCGTCTTCCCGGGCGTCGCGAACATCGAGGCGTTCGGCCAGAAGCTCTCCCCCGGCCAGGGCGGTGTCCTCGGCGCGCTGGGCGCGGCGGTCCTCGCGGTGTACGTGGAGAAGTGGTGCCGGCGCTGGGTGCCGGAGGCGCTGGACGTCCTGGTCACCCCGACCCTGACGGTCCTGGTCTCCGGACTGGTGACGATCTTCGGCCTGATGTACGTGGCGGGCGAGGTCTCCACCGCGATCGGTACGTTCGCCGACTGGCTGCTGTCCAACGGCGGTGCGGGCGCGGGTCTCGTCCTCGGCGGCTTCTTCCTCCCGCTGGTCATGCTGGGTCTGCACCAGGCGCTGATCCCGATTCACACCACGCTGATCGAGCAGCAGGGCTACACGGTTCTCCTCCCGATCCTCGCCATGGCCGGTGCCGGCCAGGTCGGTGCGGCCATCGCGGTCTTCTTCCGCCTCCCGCGCAACGAGTCGATCCGCAGGACCATCAAGTCGGCCCTGCCCGCGGGCTTCCTGGGTGTCGGTGAGCCGCTGATCTACGGCGTTTCGCTGCCGCTGGGCCGCCCGTTCATCACGGCCTGCGTGGGTGGTGCGTTCGGCGGCGCGTTCGTCGGCTTCTTCAACCAGCTCGGCGACGCGGTGGGCTCCACCGCGATCGGCCCGTCCGGCTGGGCCCTGTTCCCGCTGCTGGACGGCAACCACGGCCTGGGTGCGACGATCGCGATCTACGCGGGCGGCCTGGTCGTGGGTTACCTGGCCGGCTTCGTCGCCACGTACTTCTTCGGCTTCAGCAAGGACCTGCTGGCGGAGTTCAACGTCTCCCAGGAACCGGCCGCCTCCACGGTCGCGGCCACGGGTCCGGCGACTCCGGCGGCCGGCACCACCGGCCCGGACACCACCGCGAAGGCTCCCGCGGGGGTCTGACGGAAACGGAACCACGGAAGGGCGGCACCCCGCGGGGTGTCGCCCTTCTCGTTCTCCGGCATCGGTCAACTCGGCCGGCACGACCACGGAACCGGGAACGTACCGCTGGTCGAGGCACGCCACACAGTCGCCCAGGGCCGGCGGATCCTCGGCGTCCCACGATCGCGTGAGCGCCGCACCGAGCGCGGTGAGCCGCTCACCGGCCAGAGGGGGCGGGTTCGACGACGGACCGGCCCCCCGCCCGGACCGTGACGAGCCCGATCCCCCCGCAGCACACCGCCAGCAGCAGGAGTTCGGCGGCCGACGGGGCGGGGGCGGTCCCCAGGGCCCAGTCGCCGAGCCGGACGGTGAAGGGCACGGCCAGCTGCACGGCGGCCGTGAAGACCGGGCCGCGCAGCAGGATGAGGCGGTGCTGTACGAGGTAGGCGGGGGCGTACACCGCGGCGCCCAGCAGCACGATCCCGCCCGTCGCGGCCCCTGTGGGCGGATGCGCGACGAGCGCGGGCAGGGACATCGGGAGCAGCAGACAGGTGGCGGCTGCGAGCAGGACCGGCAGCACGGCGAGCGGGGGCAGCCCGGACAGCCTTTGCCGGTAGAGGAAGCCGTACACCGCGAAGGCGACCGTCGCCGCCGCCACCAGCAGCAGTCCCCCTGCGTCCAGGTCCCCGGTGTCCGCGCCCAGCGCCGCGTATCCGGCGGCCGCCGCGCAGGCCAGGGCGGCCCCCGCCGCCTTGCGCGGTCCGGAGCGCTCGCCGAAGAACAACGCACCGACCGCCACCGAGGCGCACGGCATCAGCGCGACGACGAGGTTGGTGAGCGAGGTGCCGATACGCGGGATGGCGAGGAGGGTGCCGGCCGCATACCCGGCGAAGCCGAGGAGGCCCAGCAGCCACACGGTCCCCGGCCTCGCGGCGGCCCTCCGCAGATCGGCCCGGCCGTTCGCGGACGACACGGCGACGGCGGTCAGGACCAGACAGCACACGGCGGTACGGCCCACGGCCACGGTCAGCGGTTCCGTGCCGTCGACCAGGGCGCCGGAGAGCAGCCAGGTACCGGCGAGCAGCAGGACGAGAACGACCGGCATCGGCGGCCTTCCTTTCGGCGGGAAGAGGTGGAGGTCAGCGGCCGGCCGGAGCCCGGTCCCTGACCATCCCCACCAACGCCTCGTGCGTCTCCCGGTCCGCTGCCGCGATCAGTCCTCCGGCTCCGGTGTGCAGCGGCTGGCCGTGGATGCCCGTCACCACACAGCCGGCGGCTTCGCACAGCGCGATCCCGGCGGCGAAGTGGACGCTGTCGCGCAGGTTGCCGTCGGTGAGGTACGCGGCTCTGCGGCCGGCGGCGACCCAGGCGACTGCCAGCGTGGTGGAGACGACACGCGGGCGGAACCGCGCGGCGAACTCCGGGGCGGCGAGGAGATCCACCGCCCGGAAGGCGGGGGCGTTGGGAAACGGCGGGTCGAGATTGAGGTCGACCAGGCCGGAGGCGGGCGAGGGCGACAGCTCCTCGTCCGCTCCGCCCCTCCGGACGCGTGCACGTGCGCCGTCGGTCCAGAACACCTCGCCGCTGAACGGGTCGGCGGACGCTGCCGCCGTGATGCCGGACGGCCCCCGCAGGGCGACGTTCACCGCGACCAGCATGTTCTGCACGGCGTAGTTCAGCGTGCCGCACAGCGGATCGACCAGCCACCTGCGCTCCGCGCCGCTCGCGCCGGTGTCCCCGCTCTCCTCGCCCGTCACGGAGTCCGCGGGCCGGGCCGTCCGCAGCACGTCGAGGATGGCCTGCTCGGCCGCGAGGTCGGCGGCCGTGGCGAAGTCACCGCCGGACTTCTCCGTACGCGACAGCGCGGTCCCGTACAGGTCGCGGACCACCGCCGCTCCCACCTGTGCGGCTCTGACGGCCAGTTGCGCATCGGTTTCCGTGTCCATGCTCACCATGCCCGCAGGCTATCGGCGGCTCTTCCCGGCACGGTCCCGGGTCGCCCCTCCCCCTCATCGCGGTAGCTGCCCCGCCCGGTTGATCTCCGTCACCCGCGCCCGCAGGGCGAGCCCCGGCGGGGCCGGCCGGACGGAGTCGGGCGGACAGTCCCATTCCGCGCCGCCTCCGGGCGGCCGTAGCTGCACGTACGGCCCGACCCGTCCCATGACCCGGCCCACCCGTCCGTCCCGCAGGTCCACGGCGAACGACCCCCTTTCCGGCATTGACGTATCGGGGCCACAGCCGCCCTCACTCGCCATGTCCGGCCGCCTTCCCGCACCGCGCCCCGTGCCGCTCCTTCATCTTCATGATCCATTCATTCCACGCTGCGTAACCGAAATGCGCACCGAGCGTGTTCTTTTCCTGCGCCGGTTCGTCCGCGCCCGGCCGGTCGGGCCACGGACCGAGATGCGGCGGATACCGACAGCGCCCATCTCCTCGTGCCCGCGCCGCAGGCAGCCGGACTCGGGGGCGCGGGGATCACAGCGGCGGCCCCGCACCCGTGGCTGGGGTGCGGGGCCGCCGCTGTGTTGCGTCCGGTGGGTTCTGCCCGGTCAGCTCCGGCCCACCCGGCGCCTGCGCATCCACCAGATCAGCCCGCCACCGGCGGCCGCGAGGACGACGGCGACACCGACGAAGAGGCCGACGGGGGTGTCGGAGCCCGTATGGGCGAGGTCACCCTCGGGGTCCCGGGCCGGCGGGGTCGGACTGGCACCGTCACCGCCCGGCGTGGCGGAGGGAGCCGGGGTCGACGGGGTGTCGGTCGGCTTGCCGGTGGGCTTGTCCGTCGGCGTGGGAGTGGGAGTCGGGTCCTCCGCGTCGTCGGCGGTCCTGCCCGCGGTGTTCCCGCCGAGCATCACGTATCCGGCCTGGTCCGCGTCGTCGGTCACCTGCCCGACGGCGAACTGCGCGGTACGCGGCTTGTAGGGGTTCTCCGCGCGGAAGCGCGCCGGGTCCATGTTGCGCTTGGGCTGCTTGGAGAAGTCGACGCCGCCCACGATGTAGACCATCACGCCCTCGGCGGTGTCCACGTCGTACTCGAACTCGCCGTTCAGGAAGATCTTCCGGTACTTCTGGAACAGCTCGTTCTTGTCCCAGCCCTGGTGGGGCGCCCGCAGCGGCCACTTGGTCACGTTGTCGCTGTTGATGACCTTGTGGTAGTCGGTCGGGCTCTTGGCGTCCTGCTGGCGGATGTACTCGGCGGCGACGCGGGCGGTGTAGACACGGCGCAGATCCGCGTACTGCGGGTCGGCGTTGATGGTCTTCTCCACCTCGGGGACGATCATCCGGTCGATGACCCGCTGGGCCTCGTCCCGTTCGGCCTCGGTCGGGTTGCAGATCTGCTCGCCACCCGGATTGGTGGCGAAGTCCTGCGGGGTCGACTTCAGCTTCAGGGGGGTGTCGAGGATGTAGATCCCGCCGTCCTGTTCACGCACCGACGCGGTACCCGGCTCGATCCAGTTGCGGATCCCGGTGAAGCACGGGCGGCCGTTCACCTTGGGCAGCGCCGCCCAGAACCGCTTGCCGAGGTCGGTCTTGGGATCCATCGCCTTGAAGAAGTCGTGCTTCATCTGGAGGTCGGCCTCGAGCAGGACCCGCCCCGCGTCGGTCTTCCCGAACGCGGCGTCCATGACCCGGTCGGGCTCGTCCGGATTCAGGTTCACCCAGAACTTGTCCGGCGTGAGCGCGAGCCAGGTGAAGAACGCGTCCGAGAGGAGCTGCGCCTTCTCCTGTCCTCCCCAGCCGGCCGCGTACTCGTCGTCGACCTGCTGCGCGGAGAACGCGTAGTTCAGGCCCTCGCCCTTGACGGGCTTGCCGATGTAGCGCAGGTCCAGGGTGGAGAAGTCGATTCCGCCCGGACCCTTGGGCATCCGGCCCGTGGGATCGTTGCTCCTGATGCGGTCGATCTGGTCCTTGAGCGTCTGCGGGGTGGGCGGCGACTGCCTGATCATGTTGTTGCCGCCACCGCGGGAACCGGCGTTCTTCCCGGCGCCGTTGGACAGGAACGGGTCGCTGCGCCGGTAGGGGCCGTTGGCCGCCCTGGCGGGCGCCTGGGGCTTGTGGTCGGAGTGGAAGTTGTACGACTTCACCCGGTCGCGGCCCGCCGCGTCCTTGCCCGCCGCGTCCTTCATGTCCTTCATGAAGGTCCGGGCTTCACTCCTCTGCTCCTCACCGAAGACGAAGGTGTACTTGTAGGACTTCCAGCCGGTCTGGCGTGCCCACGCCTTGTCGGCACGGATCTGGGACCTGTCCGGCTTGCCGTTGGACTTCATCTCCACGATCTCGCGGGTCGACTTGTTGTAGGCGTCCAGGACCCGCTTGTACCGCACGAGCTTGCCGGTGTTGGGGTCACGCTCGGTGAAGTACACCTCCTTCTGACAGATCCAGTCCGGACCGGTCAGGCCCATCTCCTTGACGACCTTCTTCTCGAACGCCTCACCGCGGGGGTCGTTGCCCTGGTTCGGGATGTACTGCTTCGTCAGGTAGTCGCCGAAGTCCTTCCACTGCTTCTGGGCGTTGAACCGGGCGTAGATGCGGCGCGGGTCCGTGTGCGGATACTTCTTGTAGTCCTTGCCCGCGGCGTCCAGCTCCTGCTGGGTGGGGTTGAGTCCGTCGAACTCCATGCCGGGGTTCACGTACCCGTACTGGTCCCACAGGTTCTTCGCGCGGGAGGCGTCACCCCCCGGCAGGGTCTTGGTGGGAGAACCCTTGAGGCCGAACAACTCGTCGCAGCGCTTGCCGGGCTTGAGCGGCGCCGGTGCGGCGTCCGCGCTCCCGAGGGACGGCAGGCCCGTCATGGTCATGACAGATGCACATGCCAGGGCGAGGATGCCGCGGGTCCAGACTCGACGCCGCGGCAGGGATATGAACTGGTTCACGTTGCGTTCTCCTGGAGGGGCCCAGGACGGGACGGGCCGGGTCGGAGGCCCCCGTGGTCGTTGACACCGGCCGCCCCAGCCTAGGCATCAACGCACAGCGGATGCACAGGGATTCGGGCAGCGGCGTGTTGCCGGACCGCGCGGATACGGTGGCGGCATGACGGAGAACAGCTTCTGGAGGTGCCCGCCACAGGCGCAGGTGCGGGGGTCGGGTCAGTACACGGTCACGGTGGTGCTGCCGCCGTTCGCCGACGACGCGGCCGACTGGCCTGCCAACGACCGTGCTGCGGCACGGGAGTTCGCCGAGTCGTTCGGCACGGTCGATGCGGTCCTGGAGGATCACGGGGAGCGGAACATCAGCGACGGCTTCTCCCTGACGACCCGTGACGACCTGGAGTGGATCCAGGTGGGGGTGTGGGGGAACGTGATCGGCATCTCGGATCCCGCCCTCGCCGACGAGGGGAACTCCTGGCCGGTGCTGGAGCAGGTCAGGAACCTGGCACGACGCTTCCCGGGGGCGAAGATCGTCGGCGGGGCGACGGTCGACTGCGGGGAGATCCACGAGGAGGCCGCATGGGTGGTGCCCGGGTGCGAGCCGGTGCACTCCGAAGGCTGGCCGGACGGGGACGGAGTGCCGCCCTGGACGCTGGAGGGCGACCCGGGGGCCGTCCTGGCCGCCTGCGGAGTCACGGCGCGGATGGCCAGGGACGCCGACATCGCGTACGACCCGGACGACCCCGCCTCGACCTACTGGGGCGGACTCGGGGAGCTCGTCCTCGGCGCACACCACCCGTGGCGGCGGCCGAAGGTACGGACGTCGGTGTTCCGGGTCCGCCACACCCACGCCGCCGTCGATCTGATGGAAGAGGTCTGGATCGCGGACTCCGACCTGTAGCCCGCAGGAGGACGGGCCCCGGGACATGTGCCCCGGGGCCCGTCGGCCACCACGCCCCTCGCGCGGGCCCGTCAGCCGCCGACGTACGCCGCCAGGTGCTCGCCCGTGAGGGTGGAGCGGGCCCCGACGAGCTCCGCGGGTGTGCCCTCGAAGACGACCTTGCCGCCGTCGTGACCGGCCCCGGGACCGAGGTCGATGATCCAGTCGGCGTGCGCCATCACGGCCTGGTGGTGCTCGACGACGATGACGGACTTGCCGGAGTCGACGAGGCGGTCGAGCAGGGCGAGCAGCTGCTCCACATCGGCGAGGTGCAGTCCGGTGGTCGGCTCGTCGAGGACGTAGATACCACCCTTGTCGCCCATGTGCGTGGCCAGCTTGAGGCGTTGCCGCTCCCCGCCGGACAGCGTGGTGAGCGGCCGGCCGAGGCTGAGGTAGCCGAGACCGACGTCGGCGAGCCGGTCGAGGATGCGGTGCGCGGCCGGCAGGTGCGCCTCGCCCGAGCCGAAGAACTCCTCGGCCTCGGCGACCGACATCGCGAGTACCTCGCTGATGTCACGGCCGCCGAGCTTGTACTCCAGCACCGCCGGCTGGAACCGCTTGCCCTCGCAGTCCTCGCACGGGGTGGCGACCCCGGCCATCATCGCCAGGTCCATGTAGATGACGCCGGCGCCGTTGCACGTGGGGCAGGCGCCCTCGGAGTTGGCGCTGAACAGCGCCGGCTTCACGCCGTTCTCCTTGGCGAACGCCTTGCGGATCGGCTCGAGCAGTCCGGTGTACGTCGCCGGGTTGCTGCGCCGCGAACCGCGGATCGGGCTCTGGTCGATCGACACCACGCCCTCGCCCGCCGGAATCGAACCGTGTACGAGGGAGCTCTTGCCGGAACCGGCGACACCCGTGACGACGACGAGCACCCCGAGCGGGACGTCGACGTCGACCTTGCGCAGGTTGTTCGCCGTCGCCCCACGGATCTCCATCGCACCGGTGGCCGTGCGCACCGTCTCCTTGACGGTGGCCCGGTCGTCGAAGTGCCGGCCGGTGATCGTGTCGCTTGCCCGCAACCCCTCGACGGCGCCCTCGAAGCAGATGGTGCCGCCGCCCGAACCGGCGCCGGGGCCGAGGTCGACGACGTGATCGGCGATCACGATCGTCTCCGGCTTGTGCTCGACGACGAGCACCGTGTTCCCCTTGTCGCGCAGCCTCAGCAGCAGCTCGTTCATCCGCTCGATGTCGTGCGGATGCAGACCGATCGTGGGCTCGTCGAAGACGTAGGTGACGTCGGTGAGGGACGAGCCGAGGTGCCGGATCATCTTGACGCGCTGCGCCTCACCGCCCGACAGCGTCCCCGCGGGCCGGTCGAGCGAGAGGTAGCCGAGGCCGATCTCCACGAACGAGTCGAGGGTCTGCTGCAGCGCGTCGAGCAGCGGCGCCACCGACGCCTCCTCGATGCCGCGCACCCACTCGGCGAGGTCCCTGATCTCCATCGCGCACGCGTCGGCGATGCTGATCCGCTTGATCTTCGAGGAGCGGGCGCCCTCGCTCAGCCGCGTACCGTCGCACTCCGGACAGGTGGTGAAGGTGACCGCACGCTCCACAAAGGCCCTGATGTGCGGCTGCATCGCCTCCTTGTCCTTGGACAGGAACGACTTCTGGATCTTGGGGATCAGTCCCTCGTACGTGAGGTTGACGCCGTTGACCTTGACCTTGACGGGCTCCCCGTACAGGAAGTCCTGCAACTCCTTCTTGGTGTACTTGCGGATCGGCTTGTCCGGGTCGACGAAGCCGGACTGGGCGTAGACCTGCACGGTCCACTGGCTGTCCGACTTCCAGCCGGGGATGGTGAACGCGCCCTCGGAGAGCGACTTGGTGTCGTCGTAGAGCTGGCTGAGGTCGATGTCGGAGACCGAGCCCCGGCCCTCGCAGCGCGTACACATGCCGCCGGTGCGCTGGAAGGTCGCCTTCTCCGCCTTGGTCTTGTTGCCGCGCTCGACGGTGATCGCGCCGCTCGCCCGGACCGAGGCGGTGTTGAAGGAGTACGCGCTGGGCGGGCCGATGTGCGGCTTGCCGAGCCGGCTGAACAGGATACGGAGCATCGCGTTGGCGTCGGTGGCGGTGCCCACCGTGGAGCGGGGGTCGGAACCCATCCGCTGCTGGTCGACGCTGATCGCGGTGGTCAGCCCTTCGAGTACGTCGACCTCGGGCCGCGCCAGGGTCGGCATGAAGCCCTGCACGAAGGCGCTGTAGGTCTCGTTGATCAGCCGCTGCGACTCCGCGGCGATCGTGCCGAACACCAGGGAGCTCTTGCCCGAGCCGGAGACACCGGTGAACACCGTCAGCCGGCGCTTCGGGATCTCGACACTGACGTCCTTGAGGTTGTTCACGCGCGCCCCGTGCACACGGATCAGATCGTGGCTGTCGCCCGCGTGCGGCGCGGCCGACGCCGTGTCCGCCCTCTTGGCCCTGGTCATCGTGTCTCCATCCGTGGGCGGGACCGCTCGCGCGGTCCCGTCGGCTTCGTACGGTCTACGGCTGTGTCGTGCGGACGGCGGGACGGCTCAGCGCCGTTCCTGGACGCGGATCAGGTTGCCCGCAGGGTCGCGTACGGCGAAGTCGCGTACGCCGTAGGGCTGCTCGGTCGGCTCCTGGACGATCTCCGCGGTGCCGGCCTGCACCTTCTCGAACGTGCCGTCCAGATCGGGCGTGGCCAGCAGGACGCGGGCGAACGTGCCCTTGGCCATCATCGCGACGACGGTGGCGCGCTCCTCGTCGGTGACGGACGGATCGGCGTACGGCGGCTCCAGGACGATGGACGTGCCGGGCTGCCCGACGGGCCCGACCGTGATCCAGCGCATGGAGCCCTGCCCGACGTCGCCCCGGACCTCGAAGCCGAGGACGTCGCGGTAGAAGGCCACGGAGGCGTCCGGGTCGTCGTGCGGAAGGAACGTGGAGTGAATGTTGATGTCCATGTCCGTCACGCTAATCCGGCTTCCTGGCCGGCGCTTCTCGATTCCTGACCGGTCGCGTCACCTGCTTCTCCAGGCACGAGGGCACCCCCGCCCCGGCCTGCTCGGCCTGTCGCGCCTCCTGCCCCCGGCGCCGGTAGACGCTGGGCGACACCCCGACCAGTTCGGTGAAGCGGGTGCTGAACGTGCCCAGCGACGAGCAGCCGACCTCGAAGCAGATCTCGGTGACGCTGAGGTCGCCGCGGCGCAGCAGGGCCATCGCCCGTTCGATGCGCCGTGTCATGAGGTAGCCGTACGGGGGCTCGCCGTAGGCCCGCCGGAACTCCCGGCTGAGATGCCCGGCCGACATGTGCACGCCGCGCGCGAGCGCCTCGACGTCCAGCGGCTGCGCGTACTCCCTGTCGATGCGGTCGCGGACGCGTCGAAGGCGCGCGAGGTCGCTCAGGTGCTGTGCAGGGTCGGTTCTGCTGGTCACCTGTGAAAGCGTGCCACGCCGGGGCGCGGACTGCCCGGCGTTGCCGGAAGGTCGCAGCTCGGGCGATCCGTCGCGCCCGTCGGCCACCCCGCCCCGCCGGCCGGTGCGGGACGCGGCCCGGCGTGGGCAGCGGGCAGGCGGGGGCCAGGCCCGAAGACCCCGGCCCCCGCCTGCCGCACCGGCGTGTCAGACCACGGCGAGCCGGTCCACCAGCAGCTCCACCCTCGCATCGGCGTCCTCCGGCGGCAGCCGGCCCGCCCGCGTCAGGACCACGAGCCCGTGCAGGGACGCCCAGAACAGCTCGGTGAACAGCCCCGGGGGTACGCCGTCCCCGGCAACCTCGCCGAGGGTCTCCAACAGTGCGGCGAAGGCGTCCTTGAGAGGCGCCGGGGTGTCCTCCTGCGCGTATGCGAGGCCGCCGTCGAGCTGGAAGATGGCGTCGTAGACCGCCGGGGTGCGTGCGGCGAAGTCGAGGTAGGCGCGGGCGAGGGCGCGTACCCGGGCGCGCGGGCCGTCCGCGGTGGCGGTCGCGGCCCGCACGGTCACGGCCATCTCGGTGGCGCCCTGAAGGGCGACGGCGCCGATGATCTCCCGCTTGCCGCGGAAGTGGCTGTAGAGGACGGGCTGGCTGTATTCGATGCGCTCGGCGAGCCGGCGGGTGGTGACCGCGTCCCAGCCCTGCTGCTCGGCGAGTTCACGGGCCGTCGCCACGATGAGGCGCTCGCGCTCCGCCCGTTCGCGTTCCTTGCGTTCCTGTACCGACATGACTGAAATCCTAGCACCGCTAGACAAGGGAGCGGCAGCAGTACTAGCGTTGCACCATCACCTAGCAGCGCTAGATTCCACGAGGGGTCATCATCTTGCTCAACGCACTTGAGGTCTTCACCACCGTGGCCGTCGGCCTGATGGTGGGCGTGGAGTTCTCCGTCGCCTTCGTCATGAACCCGATCCTCAACGCCCTCCCGGAGGACAGCGGCCAACTCGGCCACGCCCACGGGGGCCGGATGCTCGGCGCCGTGATGCCGTTCTGGTACATCGGCTCGCTCGTCCTCGTCGGCATCTGGGCTGTCGCCGGGTGGCACCACCAGGGCACCGGCCTCGTCGTCACCGCCGGCGGGCTCCTGATGCTCAGCGTGATCATGTCGATCCTGCTGCTCGTCCCCATCAACGACCGGGGCAAGACCTGGACGCCTGAGAACCGGCCGGCCGACTGGAAGCAGCAGCTGAACCGCTGGGAACGCCTCCACTACGTCCGCGTCGCCGTCATCGTCACCGCCTTCGCCCTGCTGGTCACCGCCCTCGTCTGAGCCCGTCCGTCACGTCAGCCGCGTCCGCGCCGCCGACCAGGGCCCCGCGCCACTCACCGAGCTCACGAAACCCACGAAAACGCGCAAGGAGAAGAACCATGTCGCTGAAGACGGCCAACACCGCCCTGACCACAGCCTTCATCCTCTTCATCCTCTGGTTCGGAGGAGAGTTCATCCTGAGCCCGGAGACCACGGCGCCGGGCTTCGGCCTGCCGAACCGGCCATCCGGCGACGGCGGCGGCTTCCTGGTCGTCAAGGGGATCCGCGACGTCGTCATGGCCCTGGTCCTGGGCATGCTGCTGGTCACGGGCCACCGCCGGGCGCTGGGCTGGGTGCTGCTGGTGGAGGCCCTCGCCGCTTACGGCGACATGACCACGGTGCTGGCCCACCACGGCTCCGTGGCCACCGCACTCGGCTTCCACTGCCTGACCGCGACGCTGATGGTGGTCAACGGTCTGCTGATCATGCGCGAGACCCGCACGGTCGCGGCCGCTGCGGCGACGCCCGCCCCGCAGCCCGCCTGATCCATCGGCCCGAGGTGGCCCGGCCCCCGGCCGGGCCACC
>NZ_JBEXXX010000067.1:0-4610 GCF_040630635.1 Streptomyces sp. NPDC005761
CCCCGATACTGGGCGTATCGGGGTGATCCCGACAACGCGGCGAGCGTGCGTGCCAGGCGTCGCCGGACAGGCGGGACTTTCGAAACACGCCCTAGATCGAGCGGATCACCCGGGCCGGATTGCCGACCGCGACCACGTTGGCGGCAACGTCCTTCGTCACGACGGCTCCCGCGCCGATGACGCTGTTGTCCCCGATGGTCACCCCGGCCAGCACGATCGCGCCGCCGCCCAGCCAGACATTGTCGCCGATCGTGATCGGGCGGGCCGCCTCCAGCTTGTCCCGGCGCGGCTCCGGGTCCACCGGGTGGGTCGGGGTGAGCAGCTGGACGTTCGGCCCGATCTGGCAGTCGCGGCCGATGGTGATCGGGGCCACGTCCAGAGCGGTGAGGTTGTAGTTGATGAACGTGTCCTCGCCGACCGTGATGTACGTGCCGTAGTCCACGTACAACGGCGGCCGGATGTGCGCGCCGGCACCGACAGCGCCCAGGAGCTCGGCGACGACGGGCTGTGCGGCATCGGGGTCCTCGGTGTAGGCCGCCAGATAGCGGGCGGCCAGTCGCACGGCGCGACGCTGGGCCTCCACGATCGCGGGGTCGTCGGCGATGTAGAGGTCCCCGGCGAGCATGCGTTCGTGGTTCGTACGCGGGTCTCCCGCGAAGTGGTCCGTCATGGGTACGATCGTACACTCCAAGGGCGTACGATCGTACGCTCCTGCTGGAACCCTTTTCTGGACTGTCGAGGCCCGCTGTCATGGATGTTGCAACACGCCGCCGGCGTGCCGCCTTGTTCCTCTTCATGCTCGCCGCCGGAGCCGGCATGGCCTCATGGGTGGCGCGCACCCCCGCCGTCAGGGACGGACTCGACGTGTCCACCGGCGCGATGGGGCTGGTGCTCTTCGGGCTGTCCACCGGTTCCATGGCCGGCGTGACCGCCTCCGGCCCGCTCGTACGCCGGTGCGGGGGCCGGGCCGCCATCACCGTCGGTGCGGCGCTGATCGTCGCCGGGCTGCTGGTCGTCGCGGCGGGGACGGGCCTGGTACTGGCGGGCGGGGTCTTCTGCGGACTGGCCCTGTTCGGCGGCGGGATGGGGCTGGCCGAAGTCGCGTTCAACATCGAGGGCGCGGACGTGGAGCGGGTCATCGGCCGCCCCGTGCTGCCGGTGCTGCACGGCTGCTTCAGCCTGGGCACCGTCGTCGGGGCGCTGCTGGGCATGGCGCTGACCGCGGCCGCGGTCCCGGTCGGATGGCATCTGACGGCCGTCTCGGTGCTCGTCGCCGTCGCCGCGGTCGTGGCCGTCCGCGCGATCCCGCACGGCACGGGCAAGGAGGCGGCCGACACCTCCGGACCGGGCGGGTGGCGGGGCCAGCTGACGGTGTGGCAGGACCGGCGGCTCGTCCTCATCGGGCTGATCGTGCTGGCCATGGCCTTCGCGGAGGGGGCGGCGAACGACTGGCTGCCGCTGCTCATGGTGGACGGTTACGAGGTGAGTGCCACCGCCGGCTCGCTGACCTTCCTGGTCTTCGCCTCCTCGATGACGGTCGGCCGCTTCGTCGGCGGCCCCCTCCTGGAGCGCTTCGGCCCTGCCCGGGTCGTGCGCATCAGCGCGGTCGTCGCCGCGCTGGGCCTGGCGGTGGTGATCGTTTCGCCGAGCCCGGCGATGGCGGGCGCCGCCACGGTGCTGTGGGGACTGGGCGCGTCGCTCGGTTTCCCCGTCACCGTGTCCGCCGCGGGCGACCATCCGCACCACGCGGCGGCACGGGTGGGCGCGGTCTCCACCGCGGGCTATGTGGCCTTCCTCGTCGGCCCGCCCGCGCTCGGCTTCCTCGCCGACCACATCGGTCTCCGGCTCACGATGACGGTCGTTCTCGTCCTGCTGGTCGTCGCGTGCGCGCTCGCCGGAGCGCTGGAGACCGGCCGCCGCGCGGATGCGGAGACGGAGCCCGTCACCACCTAAGGTTTTCCACCCCACAACTCGCTGCTGCGGGCGGCCACGACCGCGCCGATCCGCTCCAGCACCTCCCGGGCGGGCAGCGGATCGATGCGACGCCCGTCCCGGAGCCGCAGCGCCACCCGGCCGTCCGCGGCCTCCGCAGCGCCGATGACCGCCTGGTACGGCACCAGCCGGGCCTCCCGGATCCTGGCCCCCAGACTGCCGCGCTCCCGGCCGCCGACCTCCGCGCGCAACCCGAGCGCGAGGCAACGGCGGGCAAGCGCCTGGGCGTTCGGCAGTTCGGCGTCCGACACGGGCAGGATCGCCAGCTGGACGGGGGAGAGCCAGGCAGGGAACGCGCCGCCGTGCTGCTCGATGAGGTGGGCGACGGCCCGCTCCACGCTGCCGATGATGCTGCGGTGCACCATGACCGGCCGGTGCTTCGCGCCGTCCGCGCCGATGTAGTGCAGATCGAACCGTTCCGGCTGGTGGAAGTCGACCTGGACGGTCGAGAGGGTCGACTCCCGGCCCGCCGCGTCCGCGACCTGGACGTCGATCTTCGGCCCGTAGAACGCGGCCTCGCCCTCGACCGCCTCGTACGGCAGCCCGGAGGCATCGAGCACCTCGGTCAGCAGGGCGGTCGAGCGCCGCCACATCCCGGGGGCCGCGACGTACTTCCCGCCCGGCCCCGGCAGCGAGAGCCGGAAGCGGGCCGGATGGATGCCCAGCGCCTCGTACGCCGCGCGGATCATGTCCAGCGCGGCCCGCGCCTCCCCGGCGACCTGGTCCAGGGTGCAGAAGATGTGGGCGTCGTTGAGCTGGATGGCCCGTACCCGGGTCAGCCCGCCGAGTACCCCGGAGAGCTCGGAGCGGTACATGCCGCCCAGCTCGGCCATCCGCAGCGGCAGCTCGCGGTAACTGTGCGAGCGGGAGCGGTAGATGACCGCGTGGTGCGGGCACAGGCTCGGCCGCAGCACGACCTGCTCGGCGCCCAGCTCCATCGGCGGGAACATGTCGTCGCTGTAGTGCGACCAGTGCCCCGAGATCTCGTACAGCTCCCGCTTGCCGAGCACCGGCGAGTACACGTGCCGGTAGCCCGCCAGCCGCTCGGCGGTGCGGATGTACTCCTCCAGGGTGTGCCGCAGGGCCGCTCCGTCGGGCAGCCAGTAGGGGAGCCCCGCGCCGATCAGCGGGTCGGTGTCGAACAGTTCCAGCTCGCGGCCGAGTCTGCGGTGGTCGGGCATGGCGGTCTCCTCGGGTACGGAGGCGAGTGACCGCAAGCAGAAGCCCGGGGCACTCGCCCCGGGGCTTCGGACTGGTCGGAAGTCAGCGCGCCGGGACACTCTCCGGCGTCGTCGTCATCGCAGCGCGCTTGTTCATGCGGGGACGCTAACAGCGGCCCAGGGTCCGTCGCACGGGGTTTTCCGCCGGACGGGCACGGAGGCTCACCCCTTCTTCGCCGAGGCGAGGTGGGCGAACACGACCACGTTGTCCTCGTAGTCCTTGGCCTTCCTGTCGTAGTTGCCGCCGCACGTGATCAGGCGCAACTGGGCATCCGTCGTATCGGCGTAGACCCGCTTGTCGGGGAACTTCGCCTTGCTGAACGTCTCGACGGTGTCGACCTTGAACGTGGCCACCGTGCCGTCCGTACGGGTGATGTCGACCGTCGACCCGGGCCGCAGGAACCGCAGCTGGAGGAAGACGGCCGGGCCGGTCAGCGTGTCGACGTGGCCCGCCACGATCGCCGCGCCGCGCTCGCCGGGAGTCACACCGCCCTTGAACCAGCCGACCAGGTTCGTGTCGTTCGGGGGAGGGGCGTCCAGTCGGCCGGAGGCCCCGATCGACAGCGGGGTGAACGGGGCGTCCACGGCGATGGCGGGGATCTTGAGCCGCTTGGGAACGGAACGGGCCAGTGCGGGCGCGGTGGTGGGTGTGGGAGAGGGAGAAGGGGTGGCCTGGCGGGGAACGGCGGCAGCCGGTGAGGAGGCGGAGGCCCGGGGCACCGGGGTGGCTGGGGCCGACGCTGCGAGCGGGGCGGGTGGTTTGTCGTCGGCCGAGGGGCCGATGGAGTTGTAGATGAGGAGCATGCCGAGCCCGGCCACAGCGGCGGGCCAGAGCAGGGCGCGGCCGAGCGTGACGGTGTCGGAGGCAGTCCGGGAGGAGGAATCGGGCGACTGCGGGGCGGCCATGGGAACGTGCCTTTCGTCCGTGCGGAGCGAGGGGGGAGGTGACGCGGGGCGGGCTTGGTCAGGGCGGCGCCCCAGGGGGAAAACGAAGGCGCCGCGGCCGCCGTCCGGAGGGACGGCGGCCGCGACAGGAATGCGGCCGGCTCGCGGTGCGGCCGGGTCAGGCCATCGCGCCACCCGTCGCCTGACGACGGCGCAGCTTGTAGGCGCCGACCCCGACACCGCCGAGGAGCAGCAGCGAACCGGCTGCCAGACCGCCGCCGGTCATGGCCATCGCGCCACCGCCCGTGTGCACGCCACCGCTGGGCTTGTCCTTCTTCCAGCCCTCGTCGCTCTTCTCGGACTTCTCGCTCTTCTCGGTCTTCGTCGACTTCTCAGTCTTGCCGGCCTCGTCGCTGTCCGGCTGCCACTCCTTGGTGACCGTCATCGACATGGCACCGCCACCGGCGTGCATGCCGCCTTCGGGCTTGTCCTTCTTCCAGTCGTCCTTGCCGC
>NZ_JBEXXX010000067.1:4710-17346 GCF_040630635.1 Streptomyces sp. NPDC005761
TCTCGTCGTCCTTGCCGGGCTGCCACTCGGTGACGGTCTTGGCGAGGGCGCCTCCGCCGGTGTGGACGCCGCCTTCGGGCTTGTCCTTCTTCCAGTCGTCCTTGCCGCTCTCGTCGTCCTTGCCGGGCTGCCACTCGGTGACGGTCTTGGCGAGGGCGCCTCCGCCGGTGTGGACGCCGCCTTCGGGCTTGTCCTTCTTCCAGCCGCCGTCCTCGCTGCTGGAGGACGAACCGCTGTCGTGCTCCCAGTCGCCGGCGGTCATGGCGTAGGCGGAGGGAGCGGTGATCGTGAGGACCGCCGTGACGGCGGCCGTGGCGAACAGTGTGCGGGCAGAGCGCATCTGAACACGTTTCCTTTCGTCGCAACTGCGGAGGGTGACGGGATGTCGACCCTGAGTGGCGCAGTGGCTACGTGATCCACCGTCAGCCCGGAGCCCGGAGCGCGCCATCGGAGAGCCCCGCATTTGAGCTACGGCGTGGGCTCATCGAGTGGCGAAGAACGGATAATCACCCGTTGGACGGCACGGCGCGCCGGGGAGAGGTTTGGCGGCGCCCGGTCCTCGTGTGCTGACGGAGCCTCACCGCGCGGCAGGACGCTCGGCGCCCGGTAAATGAGTTGCGTGGCCGGCCGGCCCCCTGTTGTACTCGCCGCATCAATCGACAGGACCAGGAGATATCGATGCGCCGATCTCACATGTTCGTCTCGACGGGAATTCACCCCACCGCTGAGAACATGGAGTTCTGTGCACACGCTGAATCTTGGAATTCTGGCGCATGTCGACGCCGGTAAGACGAGCCTGACCGAGCGGCTGCTCCACACCGCCGGAATCATCGACGAGATCGGACGCGTCGACGACGGGAACACGCAGACCGATTCCCTCGCCCTCGAACGGCAACGCGGCATCACGATCAAGTCCGCGGTTGTTTCGTTCGCCCTCGACGACGTCACCGTCAATCTGATCGACACGCCCGGCCACCCGGACTTCATCGCCGAGGTGGAACGGGTCCTGAGCGTGCTCGACGGCGCGGTGCTGGTCATTTCCGCCGTGGAGGGCGTACAGGCCCAGACCCGGGTACTGATGCGCACGCTCCAGCGGCTTCGCATCCCCACGCTCGTCTTCGTGAACAAGGCCGACCGGACCGGTGCCCGGTACGCGCAGGTGCTGCACGAGATCGCGGAGAGGCTCACGCCGCACGCGCTCGCGATGGGACCGGCCGTCACCGGCCTCGGTACTCGCGAGGCCCGCAGCCTGCCGTACGCCGACGGCGACCCCCGGTTCACGGACCGTCTCACCGATCTGCTCACCGAGCACGACGACGCCCTGCTGGCCGCTTACGTCGAGGGCGGCGCGGACCCGGCACCCGCCCGGCTCCGCGCGGAACTGGCGGCGCAGACCCGGCGGGCGCTGGTCCACCCCGTGTACTTCGGCTCCGCCGTCACGGGCACCGGCATCGCGGCCCTGACCGACGGGATCAAGGAGTTGCTGCCGGCGGCCGGGGGCGATGCCGACGGACCGGTCTCCGGCACCGTCTTCAAGGTCGAACGCGGCCGGGCCGGCGAGAAACTCGCCTGGGTCCGGATGTTCTCGGGAACCGTACGCACCCGCGACCGGCTGGCGTTCGGGCAGGGGCCCGGCGCCGTGTCCGAGGGCAAGGTGACCGGCATCCGGGTCTTCGCCGACGGCGCGGACGCGGACGCCGCGTCTGTGGGACCGGGCCGGATCGCCAAGCTCCGGGGACTCGGCGACATCCGGATCGGCGACGCGGTGGGCGGCATGCGTGCGGCGGCCACCGCGCACCACTTCGCCGCGCCGACGCTGGAATCCGTGGTGGTACCCGCTCCACCCGCCTCCCGGGGCGAACTGCATTTCGCGCTCGCACAGCTCGCCGAGCAGGATCCGCTGATCAATCTGCGGCAGGACGACATCCGTAAGGAAGTCTCGGTCTCGCTCTACGGTGAAGTGCAGAAAGAAGTCATCCAGGCGACGCTCTCGGACGAATTCGGAATCGACGTCACTTTCCGCGGAACCACGACCATCTGTCTGGAAAAGCCCTCCGGTTCCGGTGCCGCTTCCGAGATCATCGACACGGACGACAACCCCTTTCTCGCGACGGTGGGGCTGCGCGTCGATCCCGCCCCGCCCGGGAGCGGTGTGACCTACCGGCTGGAGGTGGAGCTCGGCTCGATGCCGTACTCCCTGATGAGAGCCGTCGAGGAGACCGTCGTCGAAACGCTCGGACAGGGCCTGCACGGCTGGCGCGTCACCGACTGCACGGTCACGATGACGCATTCCGGCTACTGGCCCCGCCAGAGCCATGCGCACGCCGTCTTCGACAAATCCATGTCGAGCACGGCGGGGGACTTCCGCAGTCTGACCCCGCTGGTCCTCATGGCCGCGCTCCGCAGGGCCGGCACGACGGTGTACGAGCCGATGCACCGCTTCCGGATGGAGCTCCCCGCGGACACCCTCGGACCGCTCCTGCCGGTACTCGCCCGCCTGCGGGCCGTCCCTGGCCCCCCGGCCGTCGACGGCGTCCACTGCGTGCTGGAGGGCGAGATCCCGGCCGCCCGGGTGCATGAACTCCAGCAGCGGCTCCCGGGCCTGACCCGGGGCGAAGGAGTGCTGGAGACCGCCTTCGAGACCCACCGTCCCGTCACCGGCACCTTCCCGGAGCGCTCCCGCACGGACCACAACCCGCTCGACCGGAAGGAGTACCTGCTGCACACCGCACGGTGAGGCGGGCGCGCGGCGGCCCCGGGGCCACCGCCCTCCGCGCGCGACGTCAGTTCAGCATCGCCCGGGCCGCCCGCGCGCTCCCGCGTACGGCCTCCGCGGTGGCCGGGTCGACGTCCGCGATCACCTGCGCGTACTCGTCCATCTCCGCCGCCCCGCGCAGGAACTCCCCGCTGCGGACCAGCAGCTGGGCCCGCTCGTAGCGCAGCCGGGCGGGGTGCGACGGCAGGAGCAGGGACAGCTCCACCGCCCACAGCCCCACGTCGGTGCGTTCCGGGCGGGCCGCCGCCCACGCCCGGATGTTGTTCAGGATCCGCAGCACGATCTCCAGCGGCTGCGCCGGGACCAGCATCGACGCCTCCAGCGGCTCGCCGGTCGCGCCCGCCACCAGAAGTTCCGCGTCCTGGTCCGTCAGCGGCCGGCCACCGGCGAACGGATCAGCCAGCACGCGCTCCGCCGGATCCCCGAACCCGACCACGAAGTGGCCCGGCAGCGCCACCCCGTACACCGGAGCGCCCGCCCGCCGGGCCACCTCGATCCACACCACCGACAACAGGATCGGCAGCCCGCGCCGCCGCCGCAGCACCTCGTGCAGCAGCGACGACTCCAGCCGCTGGTAGTCCGCCGACGAGCCCTCGAACCCGCACCGCTCACCCAGCAGTTCCGCCAGCGCCGACGCGCAGGCGCGACCTCCGCGCAGCCCGTACGGCAGCAGGCCGGCGAGCCGGTCCAGCTCGATCTGGGCCGCGTCCGTCGCGTCCGTGTCGAGCGCGGTATCGGCCTCCGCGCCCAGCAGCAGGCAGAGCAGCGCCAGGTCGGGCCGCTCCGCCCGCGCCTCCTCGGCGAACCTGCGGCGCACCTCGTCCCTGTCGTCCCTCCCGGAAGTCATCGCGTCACGCCGCCCGGAAGTGGTGGTAGAGGTGGTGCGTCGCGAAGCCCATCCCGTCGTACAGCGTGCGGGCGCCGTCGTTGTCCGCCTCCACCTGGAGCCACGCGGCCGACGCGCCCTCGTCCATCGCCTGCCGGGCCAGCGCCGTCATCACGACGGTGGCAAGCCCCTGCCTGCGATGCTCCGGGGCCACCTCGACGGCCATGAAGCCGGCCCACCGACCGTCCACGACACACCGCCCGATCGCGGCCGGCGCCTCGTCCGCCGCCCCGCCCGGCACGGTCGCGAACCACACCGAAGGGCCGTTGCCCAGCACGGCCGCCACCTGCGGGCCGGGCGTCCCGACGCGCTGGTAGCGGGCGAGCCACGCATCGTCCACGGTGCGGCTCAGCCGCACCCGCGACACCTCCGCCGCCAGATCACCGATCGGGGCCAACGGGGCGATCCGCACCTCCGCGCTCACCTCACGCCGCCAACCGAGACCCTCCAGCGCCGCGCACAACTCCTCCTGCGCACCCTCGGCGCCCGTCGCGGTCTGTACGTACGCGGGCAGACCCCGGTCGCCGTACCACTGCCTGACCCGCCCGAGCGCCGCGTCGAGCGGCACGCCCGGATCACCGAGCGGAAGCACGGAGTTGGCCCGCCGGGTGAAACCACCGGCGGCGCGCAGCAGCCAGTCGCCCAGCGGCTCGCTCTCCACGGGCTGCCAGGCACGCGCGCAGACCGGGGCGAGCTCGGCGAAGGAGGCCGCCGGACCGCGCCGACGGGCCGGGGCGGCCGGCACGACCTTGCCCGCCACCAGGGCTGATTCCGCGATGCGGACGGCCTCGCCGCTCTTCGGTGTGACCGACAGCACACCCGCGTTCCAGGATGTGAGAACACCGACCGTGTCGGTGAATTTCGGACCCTGGGAACCGTCTTCGGTCAGGCGCCGTACCGATACCCGTTTACCCACGTCAGCCGGTGCAATTCGGACCTCCAGCCGTCCGCCCATGGTGAATTCCACAGCTCTGTCCGCCCCTCCTGTTCGGATCGTGCCCGGGAACGGAGATACTAGGTGCGGGCATCGACGACGCCGCGCTCCCGCGCGAGAGCCAACGCCCTACCGAGGAGGAACGACAGCGTGACCTACGTCATCGCGCAGCCTTGTGTCGACGTAAAGGACAAGGCCTGCATCGAAGAGTGCCCCGTCGACTGTATCTATGAGGGCCAGCGGTCCTTGTACATCCACCCGGACGAGTGCGTCGACTGTGGAGCCTGTGAGCCGGTCTGCCCGGTCGAGGCGATCTTCTACGAGGACGACACCCCGGAGGAGTGGAAGGACTACTACAAGGCGAACGTCGAGTTCTTCGACGACCTCGGGTCGCCGGGTGGTGCCTCCAAGCTGGGTCTGATCGAGCGCGACCACGCGTTCATCGCCGCGCTGCCGCCGCAGAACCAGTAGCAGCGTCCCGGCACGTGCGTCACCTCGGTCCCGTACGGCTCGTCCCCGTACGGGACCGAGGTGTTTCCCGCGCTCCCGGGCCGCCCGCGTGAACCCCGTACGAGAAAGCAGAGATCCGTGTCCGCAGTCTCCTCCCGCCTCCCGGTCTTCCCCTGGGACAGGCTCGCGCCCTACAAGTCGACGGCCGAGAGCCACCCGGACGGCATCGTGGACCTGTCCGTCGGCACACCCGTCGACCCGGTGCCCGAGCTGATCCAGCAGGCGCTCGTCGCCGCGGCGGACAGCCCGGGATATCCGACCGTGTGGGGGACGGCCGCACTGCGTGACGCCCTGACGGCCTGGGTGGAGCGGCGGCTGGGCGCGGTCTCGGTGACGCACGAGAACGTGCTGCCCGTCGTCGGCTCCAAGGAGCTGGTGGCCTGGCTGCCGACCCAGCTCGGTCTCGGTGCCGGCGACAAGGTCGCCTACCCGCGGCTCGCCTATCCGACGTACGAGGTGGGCGCCCGGCTCTGCGGTGCGGAGCCCGTCGTCTACGACGACCCGACCGACCTCGACCCGTCGGGGCTGAAGCTGCTCTGGCTCAACTCGCCGTCCAACCCGACCGGCCGGGTCCTGGCCAAGGACGAGCTGACCCGGATCGTCGCCTGGGCGCGCGAGCACGACGTGCTGGTCTTCAGCGACGAGTGCTACCTGGAGCTGGGCTGGGACGCCGACCCGGTCTCCGTGCTCCACCCCGACGTCTGCGGCGGTACGTACGAGGGCATCGTCGCCGTCCACTCGCTCTCCAAGCGCTCGAACCTCGCCGGCTACCGTGCCGCGTTCGTCGCGGGCGACGCGGCCGTGCTGAGCGAGTTGCTGCTGATCCGCAAGCACGGCGGGATGATGACGCCGGCTCCCGTCCAGGCGGCAACCGTCGCGGCGCTCGGGGACGACACGCACGTGTCCGAGCAGCGCGCCCGGTACGCGGGCAGGCGCGAGGCCCTGCGCACGGCCCTGGAGGCCCACGGCTTCCGCATCGAGCACAGCGAGGCGAGCCTCTATCTGTGGGTGACCCGTGACGAGCCCTGCTGGGACACCGTGGCCCACCTGGCGGAACTGGGCATCCTGGTGGCGCCCGGTGACTTCTACGGGCCGGCGGGCGACCGCTTCGTACGGGTCGCGTTCACGGCGACCGACGAACGCGTGGCGGCCGCGGTGGAGCGGCTGGGCTGAGCCCGCAGCAGGGCGGACGCGCGAGGGCCTCGGGAGTGCGCACTCCCGAGGCCCTCGCGCGTCCGCCCTGCTGCGGGCTCAGCCCAGCCGCTCCACCGCGGCCGCCACGCGTTCGTCGGTCGCCGTGAACGCGACCCGTACGAAGCGGTCGCCCGCCGGCCCGTAGAAGTCACCGGGCGCCACCAGGATGCCCAGTTCCGCCAGGTGGGCCACGGTGTCCCAGCAGGGCTCGTCACGGGTCACCCACAGATAGAGGCTCGCCTCGCTGTGCTCGATGCGGAAGCCGTGGGCCTCCAGGGCCGTGCGCAGGGCCTCGCGCCTGCCCGCGTACCGGGCGCGCTGCTCGGACACGTGCGTGTCGTCCCCGAGCGCCGCGACGGTTGCCGCCTGGACGGGAGCCGGCGTCATCATCCCGCCGTGCTTGCGGATCAGCAGCAACTCGCTCAGCACGGCCGCGTCGCCCGCGACGAACGCGGCACGGTAGCCGGCGAGGTTCGAGCGCTTGGAGAGCGAGTGGACGGCGACGATGCCCTCGTACGTACCGCCGCAGACGTCGGGGTGGAGCACGGAGACCGGGTCGGCGTCCCAGCCCAGCTCCAGGTAGCACTCGTCGCTGAAGACCAGCACGTCGTGCTCGCGCGCCCAGGCGACGATCCGGGTCAGCTCGTCCTTGGCCAGGACCCGGCCGGTCGGGTTGGACGGCGAGTTGAGCCAGAGCAGCTTCAGCCCCGACGGGTCGAGGTCGGTCGGGTCGTCGTAGACGACGGGCTCCGCACCGCAGAGCCGGGCGCCCACCTCGTACGTCGGATAGGCGAGCCGCGGGTAGGCGACCTTGTCGCCGGCACCGAGACCGAGCTGGGTCGGCAGCCAGGCCACCAGCTCCTTGGAGCCGACGACGGGCAGCACGTTCTCGTGCGTCACCGAGACCGCGCCCAGCCGCCGCTCCACCCAGGCCGTCAGGGCGTCACGCAGTGCGGCCGTCCCCCACACGGTCGGATATCCCGGGCTGTCCGCCGCGGCGACGAGCGCCTGCTGGATCAGCTCGGGCACCGGGTCGACGGGTGTGCCGACGGACAGGTCCACGATGCCGTCCGGGTGGCTCTCGGCCGTCGACTTGTAGGGCGCGAGCCTGTCCCAGGGGAAGACCGGGAGGCGGGAGGAGACTGCGGACACGGATCTCTGCTTTCTCGTACGGGGTTCACGCGGGCGGCCCGGGAGCGCGGGAAACACCTCGGTCCCGTACGGGGACGAGCCGTACGGGACCGAGGTGACGCACGTGCCGGGACGCTGCTACTGGTTCTGCGGCGGCAGCGCGGCGATGAACGCGTGGTCGCGCTCGATCAGACCCAGCTTGGAGGCACCACCCGGCGACCCGAGGTCGTCGAAGAACTCGACGTTCGCCTTGTAGTAGTCCTTCCACTCCTCCGGGGTGTCGTCCTCGTAGAAGATCGCCTCGACCGGGCAGACCGGCTCACAGGCTCCACAGTCGACGCACTCGTCCGGGTGGATGTACAAGGACCGCTGGCCCTCATAGATACAGTCGACGGGGCACTCTTCGATGCAGGCCTTGTCCTTTACGTCGACACAAGGCTGCGCGATGACGTAGGTCACGCTGTCGTTCCTCCTCGGTAGGGCGTTGGCTCTCGCGCGGGAGCGCGGCGTCGTCGATGCCCGCACCTAGTATCTCCGTTCCCGGGCACGATCCGAACAGGAGGGGCGGACAGAGCTGTGGAATTCACCATGGGCGGACGGCTGGAGGTCCGAATTGCACCGGCTGACGTGGGTAAACGGGTATCGGTACGGCGCCTGACCGAAGACGGTTCCCAGGGTCCGAAATTCACCGACACGGTCGGTGTTCTCACATCCTGGAACGCGGGTGTGCTGTCGGTCACACCGAAGAGCGGCGAGGCCGTCCGCATCGCGGAATCAGCCCTGGTGGCGGGCAAGGTCGTGCCGGCCGCCCCGGCCCGTCGGCGCGGTCCGGCGGCCTCCTTCGCCGAGCTCGCCCCGGTCTGCGCGCGTGCCTGGCAGCCCGTGGAGAGCGAGCCGCTGGGCGACTGGCTGCTGCGCGCCGCCGGTGGTTTCACCCGGCGGGCCAACTCCGTGCTTCCGCTCGGTGATCCGGGCGTGCCGCTCGACGCGGCGCTCGGGCGGGTCAGGCAGTGGTACGGCGACCGGGGTCTGCCCGCGTACGTACAGACCGCGACGGGCGCCGAGGGTGCGCAGGAGGAGTTGTGCGCGGCGCTGGAGGGTCTCGGTTGGCGGCGTGAGGTGAGCGCGGAGGTGCGGATCGCCCCGTTGGCCCCGATCGGTGATCTGGCGGCGGAGGTGTCGCGGGTGCGGCTGAGCCGCACCGTGGACGATGCGTGGCTCGCCCGCTACCAGCGCGTCGGGACGCCCGGCCCGCAGGTGGCGGCCGTGCTGGGCAACGGCCCTTCGGTGTGGTTCGCGACCGTGCCGGGCGGGGCGGCGGACGAGGCGCCGGCCGCGATCGGGCGGTGTGTCGTGGACGGTCGGTGGGCCGGCTTCATGGCCGTCGAGGTGGCCCCGGAGCATCGCAGGCAGGGGCTTGCCACCGTCGTGATGACGGCGCTGGCCCGGCAGGCGATGGACGAGGGCGCGTCGGCCGCGTGGCTCCAGGTGGAGGCGGACAACGACGGCGCCCGCACGCTGTACGACGGGATGGGCTTCGCGACGCACCACCTCTACCACCACTTCCGGGCGGCGTGACGCGATGACTTCCGGGAGGGACGACAGGGACGAGGTGCGCCGCAGGTTCGCCGAGGAGGCGCGGGCGGAGCGGCCCGACCTGGCGCTGCTCTGCCTGCTGCTGGGCGCGGAGGCCGATACCGCGCTCGACACGGACGCGACGGACGCGGCCCAGATCGAGCTGGACCGGCTCGCCGGCCTGCTGCCGTACGGGCTGCGCGGAGGTCGCGCCTGCGCGTCGGCGCTGGCGGAACTGCTGGGTGAGCGGTGCGGGTTCGAGGGCTCGTCGGCGGACTACCAGCGGCTGGAGTCGTCGCTGCTGCACGAGGTGCTGCGGCGGCGGCGCGGGCTGCCGATCCTGTTGTCGGTGGTGTGGATCGAGGTGGCCCGGCGGGCGGGCGCTCCGGTGTACGGGGTGGCGCTGCCGGGCCACTTCGTGGTCGGGTTCGGGGATCCGGCGGAGCGCGTGCTGGCTGATCCGTTCGCCGGTGGCCGGCCGCTGACGGACCAGGACGCGGAACTTCTGGTGGCGGGCGCGACCGGCGAGCCGCTGGAGGCGTCGATGCTGGTCCCGGCGCAGCCGCTGGAGATCGTGCTGCGGATCCTGAACAACATCCGGGCGTGGGCGGCGGCCCGCCCGGAACGCACCGACGTGGGGCTGTGGGCGGTGGAGCTGTCCCTGCTCCTGCCGTCGCACCCCGCCCGGCTGCGCTACGAGCGGGCCCAGCTGCTGGTCCGCAGCGGGGAGTTCCTGCGCGGGGCGGCGGAGATGGACGAGTACGCGCAGGTGATCGCGGACGTCGACCCGGCCACCGCGGAGGCCGTACGCGGGAGCGCGCGGGCGGCCCGGGCGATGCTGAACTGACGTCGCGCGCGGAGGGCGGTGGCCCCGGGGCCGCCGCGCGCCCGCCTCACCGTGCGGTGTGCAGCAGGTACTCCTTCCGGTCGAGCGGGTTGTGGTCCGTGCGGGAGCGCTCCGGGAAGGTGCCGGTGACGGGACGGTGGGTCTCGAAGGCGGTCTCCAGCACTCCTTCGCCCCGGGTCAGGCCCGGGAGCCGCTGCTGGAGTTCATGCACCCGGGCGGCCGGGATCTCGCCCTCCAGCACGCAGTGGACGCCGTCGACGGCCGGGGGGCCAGGGACGGCCCGCAGGCGGGCGAGTACCGGCAGGAGCGGTCCGAGGGTGTCCGCGGGGAGCTCCATCCGGAAGCGGTGCATCGGCTCGTACACCGTCGTGCCGGCCCTGCGGAGCGCGGCCATGAGGACCAGCGGGGTCAGACTGCGGAAGTCCCCCGCCGTGCTCGACATGGATTTGTCGAAGACGGCGTGCGCATGGCTCTGGCGGGGCCAGTAGCCGGAATGCGTCATCGTGACCGTGCAGTCGGTGACGCGCCAGCCGTGCAGGCCCTGTCCGAGCGTTTCGACGACGGTCTCCTCGACGGCTCTCATCAGGGAGTACGGCATCGAGCCGAGCTCCACCTCCAGCCGGTAGGTCACACCGCTCCCGGGCGGGGCGGGATCGACGCGCAGCCCCACCGTCGCGAGAAAGGGGTTGTCGTCCGTGTCGATGATCTCGGAAGCGGCACCGGAACCGGAGGGCTTTTCCAGACAGATGGTCGTGGTTCCGCGGAAAGTGACGTCGATTCCGAATTCGTCCGAGAGCGTCGCCTGGATGACTTCTTTCTGCACTTCACCGTAGAGCGAGACCGAGACTTCCTTACGGATGTCGTCCTGCCGCAGATTGATCAGCGGATCCTGCTCGGCGAGCTGTGCGAGCGCGAAATGCAGTTCGCCCCGGGAGGCGGGTGGAGCGGGTACCACCACGGATTCCAGCGTCGGCGCGGCGAAGTGGTGCGCGGTGGCCGCCGCACGCATGCCGCCCACCGCGTCGCCGATCCGGATGTCGCCGAGTCCCCGGAGCTTGGCGATCCGGCCCGGTCCCACAGACGCGGCGTCCGCGTCCGCGCCGTCGGCGAAGACCCGGATGCCGGTCACCTTGCCCTCGGACACGGCGCCGGGCCCCTGCCCGAACGCCAGCCGGTCGCGGGTGCGTACGGTTCCCGAGAACATCCGGACCCAGGCGAGTTTCTCGCCGGCCCGGCCGCGTTCGACCTTGAAGACGGTGCCGGAGACCGGTCCGTCGGCATCGCCCCCGGCCGCCGGCAGCAACTCCTTGATCCCGTCGGTCAGGGCCGCGATGCCGGTGCCCGTGACGGCGGAGCCGAAGTACACGGGGTGGACCAGCGCCCGCCGGGTCTGCGCCGCCAGTTCCGCGCGGAGCCGGGCGGGTGCCGGGTCCGCGCCGCCCTCGACGTAAGCGGCCAGCAGGGCGTCGTCGTGCTCGGTGAGCAGATCGGTGAGACGGTCCGTGAACCGGGGGTCGCCGTCGGCGTACGGCAGGCTGCGGGCCTCGCGAGTACCGAGGCCGGTGACGGCCGGTCCCATCGCGAGCGCGTGCGGCGTGAGCCTCTCCGCGATCTCGTGCAGCACCTGCGCGTACCGGGCACCGGTCCGGTCGGCCTTGTTCACGAAGACGAGCGTGGGGATGCGAAGCCGCTGGAGCGTGCGCATCAGTACCCGGGTCTGGGCCTGTACGCCCTCCACGGCGGAAATGACCAGCACCGCGCCGTCGAGCACGCTCAGGACCCGTTCCACCTCGGCGATGAAGTCCGGGTGGCCGGGCGTGTCGATCAGATTGACGGTGACGTCGTCGAGGGCGAACGAAACAACCGCGGACTTGATCGTGATGCCGCGTTGCCGTTCGAGGGCGAGGGAATCGGTCTGCGTGTTCCCGTCGTCGACGCGTCCGATCTCGTCGATGATTCCGGCGGTGTGGAGCAGCCGCTCGGTCAGGCTCGTCTTACCGGCGTCGACATGCGCCAGAATTCCAAGATTCAGCGTGTGCACAGAACTCCATGTTCTCAGCGGTGGGGTGAATTCCCGTCGAGACGAACATGTGAGATCGGCGCATCGATATCTCCTGGTCCTGTCGATTGATGCGGCGAGTACAACAGGGGGCCGGCCGGCCACGCAACTCATTTACCGGGCGCCGAGCGTCCTGCCGCGCGGTGAGGCTCCGTCAGCACACGAGGACCGGGCGCCGCCAAACCTCTCCCCGGCGCGCCGTGCCGTCCAACGGGTGATTATCCGTTCTTCGCCACTCGATGAGCCCACGCCGTAGCTCAAATGCGGGGCTCTCCGATGGCGCGCTCCGGGCTCCGGGCTGACGGTGGATCACGTAGCCACTGCGCCACTCAGGGTCGACATCCCGTCACCCTCCGCAGTTGCGACGAAAGGAAACGTGTTCAGATGCGCTCTGCCCGCACACTGTTCGCCACGGCCGCCGTCACGGCGGTCCTCACGATCACCGCTCCCTCCGCCTACGCCATGACCGCCGGCGACTGGGAGCACGACAGCGGTTCGTCCTCCAGCAGCGAGGACGGCGGCTGGAAGAAGGACAAGCCCGAAGGCGGCGTCCACACCGGCGGAGGCGCCCTCGCCAAGACCGTCACCGAGTGGCAGCCCGGCAAGGACGACGAGAGCGGCAAGGACGACTGGAAGAAGGACAAGCCCGAAGGCGGCGTCCACACCGGCGGAGGCGCCCTCGCCAAGACCGTCACCGAGTGGCAGCCCGGCAAGGACGACGAGA
>NZ_JBEXXX010000067.1:17446-22056 GCF_040630635.1 Streptomyces sp. NPDC005761
GCGGCAAGGACGACTGGAAGAAGGACAAGCCCGAAGGCGGCATGCACGCCGGTGGCGGTGCCATGTCGATGACGGTCACCAAGGAGTGGCAGCCGGACAGCGACGAGGCCGGCAAGACTGAGAAGTCGACGAAGACCGAGAAGAGCGAGAAGTCCGAGAAGAGCGACGAGGGCTGGAAGAAGGACAAGCCCAGCGGTGGCGTGCACACGGGCGGTGGCGCGATGGCCATGACCGGCGGCGGTCTGGCAGCCGGTTCGCTGCTGCTCCTCGGCGGTGTCGGGGTCGGCGCCTACAAGCTGCGCCGTCGTCAGGCGACGGGTGGCGCGATGGCCTGACCCGGCCGCACCGCGAGCCGGCCGCATTCCTGTCGCGGCCGCCGTCCCTCCGGACGGCGGCCGCGGCGCCTTCGTTTTCCCCCTGGGGCGCCGCCCTGACCAAGCCCGCCCCGCGTCACCTCCCCCCTCGCTCCGCACGGACGAAAGGCACGTTCCCATGGCCGCCCCGCAGTCGCCCGATTCCTCCTCCCGGACTGCCTCCGACACCGTCACGCTCGGCCGCGCCCTGCTCTGGCCCGCCGCTGTGGCCGGGCTCGGCATGCTCCTCATCTACAACTCCATCGGCCCCTCGGCCGACGACAAACCACCCGCCCCGCTCGCAGCGTCGGCCCCAGCCACCCCGGTGCCCCGGGCCTCCGCCTCCTCACCGGCTGCCGCCGTTCCCCGCCAGGCCACCCCTTCTCCCTCTCCCACACCCACCACCGCGCCCGCACTGGCCCGTTCCGTTCCCAAGCGGCTCAAGATCCCCGCCATCGCCGTGGACGCCCCGTTCACCCCGCTGTCGATCGGGGCCTCCGGCCGACTGGACGCCCCTCCCCCGAACGACACGAACCTGGTCGGCTGGTTCAAGGGCGGTGTGACTCCCGGCGAGCGCGGCGCGGCGATCGTGGCGGGCCACGTCGACACGCTGACCGGCCCGGCCGTCTTCCTCCAGCTGCGGTTCCTGCGGCCCGGGTCGACGGTCGACATCACCCGTACGGACGGCACGGTGGCCACGTTCAAGGTCGACACCGTCGAGACGTTCAGCAAGGCGAAGTTCCCCGACAAGCGGGTCTACGCCGATACGACGGATGCCCAGTTGCGCCTGATCACGTGCGGCGGCAACTACGACAGGAAGGCCAAGGACTACGAGGACAACGTGGTCGTGTTCGCCCACCTCGCCTCGGCGAAGAAGGGGTGAGCCTCCGTGCCCGTCCGGCGGAAAACCCCGTGCGACGGACCCTGGGCCGCTGTTAGCGTCCCCGCATGAACAAGCGCGCTGCGATGACGACGACGCCGGAGAGTGTCCCGGCGCGCTGACTTCCGACCAGTCCGAAGCCCCGGGGCGAGTGCCCCGGGCTTCTGCTTGCGGTCACTCGCCTCCGTACCCGAGGAGACCGCCATGCCCGACCACCGCAGACTCGGCCGCGAGCTGGAACTGTTCGACACCGACCCGCTGATCGGCGCGGGGCTCCCCTACTGGCTGCCCGACGGAGCGGCCCTGCGGCACACCCTGGAGGAGTACATCCGCACCGCCGAGCGGCTGGCGGGCTACCGGCACGTGTACTCGCCGGTGCTCGGCAAGCGGGAGCTGTACGAGATCTCGGGGCACTGGTCGCACTACAGCGACGACATGTTCCCGCCGATGGAGCTGGGCGCCGAGCAGGTCGTGCTGCGGCCGAGCCTGTGCCCGCACCACGCGGTCATCTACCGCTCCCGCTCGCACAGTTACCGCGAGCTGCCGCTGCGGATGGCCGAGCTGGGCGGCATGTACCGCTCCGAGCTCTCCGGGGTACTCGGCGGGCTGACCCGGGTACGGGCCATCCAGCTCAACGACGCCCACATCTTCTGCACCCTGGACCAGGTCGCCGGGGAGGCGCGGGCCGCGCTGGACATGATCCGCGCGGCGTACGAGGCGCTGGGCATCCATCCGGCCCGCTTCCGGCTCTCGCTGCCGGGGCCGGGCGGGAAGTACGTCGCGGCCCCCGGGATGTGGCGGCGCTCGACCGCCCTGCTGACCGAGGTGCTCGATGCCTCCGGGCTGCCGTACGAGGCGGTCGAGGGCGAGGCCGCGTTCTACGGGCCGAAGATCGACGTCCAGGTCGCGGACGCGGCGGGCCGGGAGTCGACCCTCTCGACCGTCCAGGTCGACTTCCACCAGCCGGAACGGTTCGATCTGCACTACATCGGCGCGGACGGCGCGAAGCACCGGCCGGTCATGGTGCACCGCAGCATCATCGGCAGCGTGGAGCGGGCCGTCGCCCACCTCATCGAGCAGCACGGCGGCGCGTTCCCTGCCTGGCTCTCCCCCGTCCAGCTGGCGATCCTGCCCGTGTCGGACGCCGAACTGCCGAACGCCCAGGCGCTTGCCCGCCGTTGCCTCGCGCTCGGGTTGCGCGCGGAGGTCGGCGGCCGGGAGCGCGGCAGTCTGGGGGCCAGGATCCGGGAGGCCCGGCTGGTGCCGTACCAGGCGGTCATCGGCGCTGCGGAGGCCGCGGACGGCCGGGTGGCGCTGCGGCTCCGGGACGGGCGTCGCATCGATCCGCTGCCCGCCCGGGAGGTGCTGGAGCGGATCGGCGCGGTCGTGGCCGCCCGCAGCAGCGAGTTGTGGGGTGGAAAACCTTAGGTGGTGACGGGCTCCGTCTCCGCATCCGCGCGGCGGCCGGTCTCCAGCGCTCCGGCGAGCGCGCACGCGACGACCAGCAGGACGAGAACGACCGTCATCGTGAGCCGGAGACCGATGTGGTCGGCGAGGAAGCCGAGCGCGGGCGGGCCGACGAGGAAGGCCACATAGCCCGCGGTGGAGACCGCGCCCACCCGTGCCGCCGCGTGGTGCGGATGGTCGCCCGCGGCGGACACGGTGACGGGGAAACCGAGCGACGCGCCCAGTCCCCACAGCACCGTGGCGGCGCCCGCCATCGCCGGGCTCGGCGAAACGATCACCACCGCCAGGCCCAGCGCGGCGACGACCGCGCTGATGCGCACGACCCGGGCAGGGCCGAAGCGCTCCAGGAGGGGGCCGCCGACGAAGCGGCCGACCGTCATCGAGGAGGCGAAGACCAGGAAGGTCAGCGAGCCGGCGGTGGCACTCACCTCGTAACCGTCCACCATGAGCAGCGGCAGCCAGTCGTTCGCCGCCCCCTCCGCGAAGGCCATGGCCAGCACGATCAGCCCGATGAGGACGAGCCGCCGGTCCTGCCACACCGTCAGCTGGCCCCGCCACCCGCCCGGTCCGGAGGTGTCGGCCGCCTCCTTGCCCGTGCCGTGCGGGATCGCGCGGACGGCCACGACCGCGGCGACGGCGACGAGCACCGAGACGGCCGTCAGATGCCATCCGACCGGGACCGCGGCCGCGGTCAGCGCCATGCCCAGCAGCGCCCCGACGACGGTGCCCAGGCTGAAGCAGCCGTGCAGCACCGGCAGCACGGGGCGGCCGATGACCCGCTCCACGTCCGCGCCCTCGATGTTGAACGCGACTTCGGCCAGCCCCATCCCGCCGCCGAACAGGGCCAGTCCGCAGAAGACCCCGCCCGCCAGTACCAGGCCCGTCCCCGCCGCGACGACCAGCAGCCCGGCGACGATCAGCGCCGCACCGACGGTGATGGCGGCCCGGCCCCCGCACCGGCGTACGAGCGGGCCGGAGGCGGTCACGCCGGCCATGGAACCGGTGGACAGCCCGAAGAGCACCAGCCCCATCGCGCCGGTGGACACGTCGAGTCCGTCCCTGACGGCGGGGGTGCGCGCCACCCATGAGGCCATGCCGGCTCCGGCGGCGAGCATGAAGAGGAACAAGGCGGCACGCCGGCGGCGTGTTGCAACATCCATGACAGCGGGCCTCGACAGTCCAGAAAAGGGTTCCAGCAGGAGCGTACGATCGTACGCCCTTGGAGTGTACGATCGTACCCATGACGGACCACTTCGCGGGAGACCCGCGTACGAACCACGAACGCATGCTCGCCGGGGACCTCTACATCGCCGACGACCCCGCGATCGTGGAGGCCCAGCGTCGCGCCGTGCGACTGGCCGCCCGCTATCTGGCGGCCTACACCGAGGACCCCGATGCCGCACAGCCCGTCGTCGCCGAGCTCCTGGGCGCTGTCGGTGCCGGCGCGCACATCCGGCCGCCGTTGTACGTGGACTACGGCACGTACATCACGGTCGGCGAGGACACGTTCATCAACTACAACCTCACCGCTCTGGACGTGGCCCCGATCACCATCGGCCGCGACTGCCAGATCGGGCCGAACGTCCAGCTGCTCACCCCGACCCACCCGGTGGACCCGGAGCCGCGCCGGGACAAGCTGGAGGCGGCCCGCCCGATCACGATCGGCGACAATGTCTGGCTGGGCGGCGGCGCGATCGTGCTGGCCGGGGTGACCATCGGGGACAACAGCGTCATCGGCGCGGGAGCCGTCGTGACGAAGGACGTTGCCGCCAACGTGGTCGCGGTCGGCAATCCGGCCCGGGTGATCCGCTCGATCTAGGGCGTGTTTCGAAAGTCCCGCCTGTCCGGCGACGCCTGGCACGCACGCTCGCCGCGTTGTCGGGATCACCCCGATACGCCCAGTATCGGGG
>NZ_JBEXXX010000068.1:0-21326 GCF_040630635.1 Streptomyces sp. NPDC005761
CTGCGCATCCGGCTGCACCGGCTCCCGCTCGCGGAGTACCCTTCCTTGATCGTTGGTGGGGGAGTGGAAGGCGGTGCGCGGGTGGCCGGCTGCGGGGGCCCTCCTCTCCCTCGTCGAATTTCCTGGGCGGTCAGGCCGCCCTGCCGACACCCTCGGAGGGGCGGCGGTGGCGGCCGTGCGGTTGAGCCGCCGTGTCGTCCGTCGCCACACCTCCTCGGTGCTTTCCGGAGCCGCCGTCTTCGGCCCATTGCCCGTCCGCCCCCGGCGGACGCATCTGGGTCGTGTCGGATCGCGCCTCAGACATCTGGGAAGTCACCCCGTTGTGATCGCTTGCGTGCTGGTCTGCGGGGCCCTCGCACCACCGCTCGGGAACGGTCACCGTCGGCGACCGCGGTGCGCGATTGCGTGAGATCCCCGGCTCAACTCTAGTCAGGTGTCGTACGCCCCACGAGAGGCGCCTGCCCCAGTGGAACGGGTCTACACGCAGGAGGAGGCGTCACGGCGGCGGAGGGTTGCCTATCACTTTCCGCGCAGCTCGCCGGGGCCGCTTCAGCGGTCGGGTCCACGTCGGCGGGGGCGGTGAGCATCGCCACCGCGCAGGCCGTGTCCCCGTTCGCGTACGGCAGTTTGAGTACGCCGTCGCGCGACCACACCCCGCGGCCGGCCTGCCACCCCTCGGGTGCGGCGAGCTGGTGCAGCCGGCGGCCCGACGGGCGCCAGATCCCCACCCAGCTGCCCGCCGCCCCGTCGATCCGCAGCGCCACCGCACAGCTCTCCGGCATCAGCATCTGCCCCGGCTGCACCGCGAACGGCGTCACCGCCGCATCCGCCAGACGCAGGCACTCGGGGAAACGCACCGGCAGACAACTGCCCAGCACCCCCCAGCCGAGCCGGTCGTGCCCCGGCGCGTCGGAACGGATCAGCAGCAGACCGCTGTCCGGATCGGCGAGCAGCAGCCGGTCGTTGCTGTCCGGTGCGATCTGCAGCAGCGGCGACATCTCGGCGCCGCGCCCCAGGTCCACCGCGACCGCCTTCACCGGGCCCCCGCCCGCCGGCTCCCGGTCCAGTGCCAGCAGGCGGCCCGCCCGGTCCAGCCAGGCCCCGCCGGAGCAGAGCCCCGGGAGGTCCGCGATGTGTTCCGGGCCGTACGCGCCGCCCGCGACGAGCCAGAGTCCGGTGGAGTACGCACCGGTGGACAGGGCGTACGCGCTGACGCCGTCCGGGGACGGCGGCAGCAGGGTCAGTTCGGCGCATTCGACGGCTCCCAGCGGGAGTTCACCGGTTCCGGGCCCGGTCGGGTACAGCAGTGAGAACGTGTGCCGGCCGGCGACCCGGCGCCGGATCAGCACCCGGCCGTCGGCGAGCGGCAGCAGTTGTGAGTCGGCCTCCTCCGGCTGGTCCAGCGGGAGAGGCACGGCATACGGCTCGGGGCCGTCCAGCGTCCAGCGCTCCGCGTACCAGGCGGCGTCCGGCCCGGCGGCGCCGTCATGGGCGGCCGTGAGCCGGGCCGCGTAGGCGCCGTCGGCGGTGAGCGTGAATGCGGGCAGGACCGTTTCGCCCCGGGCCTGCCCCAGAAGCTCCTGGGGCAGGGCTACCGCGTCCCCGGCCGGGTCCGGAGCCTCCGCGGCCCCGTCCGGCTCGTCGGACTCCGGCTCCACCGTCTCGCCGGTTCCGGCCGCCTCTGCGGTCCCGTCCTCGATGGCACAGGCAGTCATCGACTCGTCACCTCCGGCAACCGAAGCTAGTTTTCGCACGGGATGCCGAACAACACGAGCGTGGCCACTTCACACATAAGGGTGGTGATGCCCGGATTCGCCTGAGGGGGCGGGGGCGGTTGTGCTGTGGATCGCGAGCGTGTCTAAGGTAAGGCATTCCTAAGTGTTACCTGTGTGACCCTCGACTGGAGCAAGTGATGTCCCTTCGTCGCCGCGGCACCGCCGCAGTCGGCCTGGCCGTTGTGGCCGCCCTGTCCCTCTCGGCCTGCGGGAGCGACGACGGCGCGTCCGGCGCCTCCGGCACGTCCGAGGCCGGCGGTGACAAGAAGGCCGCGGTCGCGACGGGTGGCAAGGACTTCGGCGACGCGGCGAAGAAGACGGCGGAGTACGGCACGGACGCCCCGGCGGGCACGTTCCCCCGCACCCTCACGCACGCCATGGGCAGGACCGAGCTCAAGGCTGCTCCCAAGCGGGTCGTCGTGCTCGACGTCGGCGAGTTCGACAACGTCGTCTCGCTGGGGGTGAAGCCGGTGGGCTACGCCCCCTCCGAGGGTGACGCGGCGATCCCCTCGTACCTGAAGAAGGACGCGGGCGACCCCAAGAACGTCGGCACGATCAACAACCTCAACCTCGAGGCGATCGCCGGGCTCAAGCCCGACCTGATCCTCGGCAGCCAGCTGCGCGCCGCGGACAAGTACGACGAGCTGTCCAAGATCGCGCCGACCGTGTTCTCCATCCGCCCGGGCTTCACCTGGAAGGAGAACTACCTCCTCAACGCCGCGGCGCTCGACAGGACCGCCAAGGCGAAGTCGGCGCTCGGCGCCTACGAGGCGAACGCCAGGAAGCTCGGCGAGGACATCGGCCCGAAGAAGCCGACCATCTCCATGGTCCGCTACCTGCCGGACAAGATCCGCCTCTACGCCAAGGCCTCCTTCATCGGCACGATCCTCGACGACGCCGGACTGCCGCGGCCCGAGAACCAGCAGATCAACGAGCTCGCCGCGGAGATCAGCCCGGAGAAGATCGACGAGGCGGACGCCGACTGGATCTTCACCGGCGTGTACGGCGCCGTGAAGGCCACCAAGCGCGACACCACCCAGGCCAACCCGCTGTGGAAGAACCTGGAGGCCGTCAAGGAGGGCCGGGCGAAGAACGTCTCCGACGAGACCTGGTACCTCGGCCTCGGCGTCACCGCCGCGAACCTGGTCCTCGACGACCTGCGCGCGGACCTCGTCAAGTAGGGACCGTGCCCGCCGGGGCCGCGTCGCGGCGCCGGTGACGTAACGATTCATGACGGGCCGGAGGCCCGATGCCGCCGGTCCGACCGGCCATGGGATGCGGGGCACGGAGGCCAGGTAGCCTTTCCTCCGTGCCCCGTCTGTCTGAAGTCATCGCCGAGCTCGACGCCCTGTGGCCGCCCGCGCGGGCCGAAGGATGGGATGCGGTCGGCACCGTCTGCGGTGATCCGGACGCCGAGGTCGGCCGGGTGCTCTTCGCCGTCGACCCCGTACAGGAGATCGCGGACGAGGCGCTGGAGCTCGGCGCCCAGCTGATCGTCACCCACCACCCGCTGTATCTGCGCGGCACGACGACGGTCGCGGCCGACACCTTCAAGGGCCGCGTCGTGCACACCCTCATCAAGCACGACGTCGCCCTGCACGTGGCCCACACCAACGCGGACTCCGCGGACCCCGGTGTCTCCGACGCCCTGGCCGGCGCCCTCGACCTGCGTGTCGAGCGGCCCCTCGTCCCGGACCCCACGGACCCTGCCGGCCGCCGGGGCCTCGGCCGGATCTGCACGCTCGACCACCCCGAGACGCTCGGCGCCTTCGCGGCCCGCGCCGCCGCCCGGCTGCCCGCCACCGCACAGGGCATCCGGCTGGCCGGCGACCCGGACGCGCTCGTGCGGACCGTCGCGGTGAGCGGCGGATCGGGCGACAGCCTCTTCGACGCCGTGCGCGCCGCCGGCGTGGATGCCTTCCTCACCGCGGACCTGCGCCACCACCCGGCCTCCGAGGCCGTCCAGCACTCGCCGCTCGGTCTGGTCGATGCCGCACACTGGGCCACCGAGTGGCCGTGGTGCGAGCAGGCCGCGGCGCAGCTCGACGCGATTTCCGACCGCCACGGATGGGACCTGCGGGTCCACGTCTCGAAGCAGGTCACCGACCCCTGGACCACCCACCACTCTTCTGGAGCCCCCAACTGAACGCCGCGCCCGCCGACCAGATCCGACTCCTCGACGTCCAGGCCCTCGACCAGCGCCTCTCCCAGCTTGCGCACCGGCGCAGGTCCCTGCCCGAGCACGCGGAGATCGAGTCGCTCACGGCCGACCTCGCCCAGCTCCGTGACCTCCTCGTCGCCTCGACGACCGAGGAGAGCGACACCGCCCGCGAGCAGACCAAGGCGGAGCACGACGTCGACCAGGTGCGCCAGCGTGCCGCCCGCGACCAGCAGCGCCTGGACTCCGGCGCGATCACCTCGCCCAAGGACCTGGAGAGCCTCCAGCGCGAGATCGTCTCCCTCGCCAAGCGCCAGGGTGACCTGGAGGACGTCGTCCTCGAGGTCATGGAGCGCCGTGAGTCCGCCCAGGAGCGGGTCACCGAGCTGACCGACCGGGTCTCCGCCGTGCAGGCCAAGGTCGACGACGCCACCGCCCGCCGGGACGCCGCGACCCAGGAGCTCGACACGGAGGTTGCGACGGTCACCAAGGAGCGCGAGGTCGTCGCCGGTTCCGTCCCCGCCGACCTGCTCAAGCTGTACGACAAGCTCAGCGCCCAGCAGGGCGGGGTGGGCGCCGCCCGGCTCTACCAGCGCCGCTGCGAGGGCTGCCGGCTGGAGCTCAACATCACCGAGGTCAACGACGTGAAGGCCGCGTCCCCCGACACGGTGCTGCGCTGCGAGAACTGCCACCGCATCCTGGTCCGCACCTCGGACTCGGGTCTGTAGTGACGCGGCCACGCCGCTTCGTCGTCGAGGCCGACGGCGGCTCCCGGGGCAACCCGGGGCCCGCCGGTTACGGCGCGGTCGTCATCGACCCGACGACGGGGGAGACCCTGGCGGAGGCCGCCGAGTACATCGGCGTCGCGACGAACAACGTCGCGGAGTACAAGGGCCTCATCGCCGGTCTCCGCGCCGTGCGCGCCCTGCTGCCGGACGGGCCGGCGGACGACGGTCCGCAGGTCCGCGTCCGGATGGACTCCAAGCTCGTCGTGGAGCAGATGTCGGGCCGCTGGAAGATCAAGCACCCTGACATGAAGCCGCTCGCGGCCGAGGCGGCGCGCGTGCTGCCCGCCTCCGCCGTCACCTACGAGTGGATCCCGCGCGAGAAGAACAAGCACGCGGACCGGCTCGCCAACGAGGCGATGGACGCGGGCAAGCGGGGCAAGCAGTGGGAGCCGTCCTCCTCGACGGCGGACCTCGACACCCCGAGGTCCGCGGTGGCCGCCGTCCTGCCGCCGGTCTCCGGACCGCCCGGCGACGCGGCGGCCGGTGCGGCGAGGGCCCGGGCGGCCCTGAACCGTCCCGCCGCCTCCGCCACGGCCACCCCGCAGGTCGGCTGGGGCGCCGCGCCGGACCTCGGCGCGCCCGCCACCTTCGTGCTGCTCCGTCACGGTGAGACCGCGCTGACCCCTCAGAAGAGGTTCTCCGGCAGTGGCGGGACCGACCCCGAGCTGTCCGCCGTCGGCCGCGGACAGGCCGAGCGCGCCGCCGACGCCTTCGCCGCCCGCGGGACGGTGCAGGAGGTCGTCAGCTCCCCGCTGCGCCGCTGCCGCGAGACGGCCGGCGCCGTCGCGTCCCGGCTGGGGCTGGAGGTGCGGATCGAGGAAGGGCTGCGCGAGACGGACTTCGGTGCCTGGGAGGGGCTGACGTTCGGCGAGGTCAGGGAGCGGTACGGCGCCGATCTGGACGCCTGGCTCGCCTCCGCGAAGGCGGCCCCCACCGGAGGCGGCGAGAGCTTCGCCGAGGTCGCCCGCCGCGTCGCCGCCACCCGCGACCGCCTCGTCACCCGCTACGCGGGCCGCACGGTCCTCGTGGTGACACACGTGACACCCATCAAGACCCTCGTGCGGCTGGCACTGGGCGCACCGCCGGAGGCGCTGTTCCGGATGGAGCTCTCGGCGGCATCCGTGTCGGCCGTGGCCTACTACGCGGACGGCAACGCTTCCGTACGGCTGCTGAACGACACGTCCCACCTGCGGTAAGGATGTCCGGGCAGCACTCGGCCCCATCGGCGGGGGGAGGCCGATGGGGCCGAGGCGGTTCCGGGAGGCCGGGGGATTGCCTGCCGGAACCCGGGTCACCCGGAGGCCGGGTCACGTGTCCCTGAAGGGTCTCGTGCCCCGGCTGCCGGGGAGCATGCACGCGAAATCGCGGAACTTCGGTGTTCAGCCGCGCAGCGCCGCCGCCTCGGCGGCCAGCCGCTCCACCCGGGCCCAGTCCCGGGCCGCCACCGCGTCGCCGGGGACCATCCAGCTACCGCCCACGCAGCCGACGTTCGGCAGGGCCAGGTAGGAGGGCGCAGAGGCGAGGGAGATGCCGCCCGTCGGGCAGAACCTGGCCTGGGGGAGCGGTGCGGAGAGGGCCTTCAGGTACGCCGTGCCGCCTGCCGCCTCCGCCGGGAAGAACTTCATCTCGGTGACCCCGCGCTCCAGCAGCGCGACCACCTCGGACGTCGTGGAGACACCCGGCAGGAACGGCACCCCCGACGCCTTCATCGCTTCCAGCAGCGCGTCCGTCCAGCCGGGGCTCACCAGGAAGCGGGCGCCCGCGGCAACGGTGTCGGAGACGTTCCGCGCCGAGATCACCGTGCCGGCGCCGACCACCGCGTCCGGGACCTCCGCCGCGATCGCCTTGATCGCGTCCAGGGCGGCGGCGGTCCGCAGCGTCACCTCGATCGCCGGAAGCCCGCCCGCGACCAGGGCCCGGGCGAGCGGCACCGCGTCGCCCGCGTCCTCCAGCACGACGACGGGCACGACGGGGGCAAGGTCCAGTACGGAGGAGGTCATGCCCTCATCCTGCACGGACGCAGCAACCTACGCAACGAGCGTTGCGCATGCTGCAACGCGCCCTGCGGGTCAGTGGATCTCCGTCACCACCACATCGAGGTCCCACGTCCGCCCGGCCCGTACGGGCGCCTCGGCCTCCACCACGTACCCCAGGTCCCGCAGCGCCGTCACCAGCTCTGCCGGATCCTTCGGCCGGGCCCCAGCCCGCAGGAGATCGCGGACCATCCGCCCCTTCGTCGCCTTGTTGAAGTGGCTGACCACCGACCGCTTCTCCACCCCGTCCACCAGCTGGGAGTGCAGCACCCGCACGCTGGCCGTGCGCTCCGCCACCGCACCCTTCGGCTTCCATGCCGCGGTGTACGCGGACGACCGCAGGTCCAGCACCAGGCCGTCCCCGGCCGCCTCCGGCATGACCTCCGCCATCGGAGCGCGCCAGAACGCCCCGAGCGCGCCGAGCCCCGGCAGCTTCACCCCCATCGAGCAGCGGTACGGCGGAATCCGGTCCCCCACCCGCACCGCGCCCCACAGCCCGGAGAAGACCAGCAGCGACTTACCGGCCCGGCGCCGGGCGGCCGTGTCCAGGGACGCCAGGTCCAGCGCGTCGTACAGCACCCCCGTGTAGAGCTCGCCGGCCGGACGCGCACCCGCGGTCCGCAGCTCGACGTTCTTCGCGATCTCGCCCCGCAGCCCCTCGCTGAGCCCCAGCACGACGCGGGCCTTCTCCTCGTCCGCCGCGCACAGCTCCACCAGCCCGTCCAGCACGGCGGCCCGAGCCCCGGCCAGGCCCGGCAGCGAGAGCGACTCGGGCTTCAGGGGTGCTCCGCGCCCCGAGGCGGCCTTTCCTTCGGAGGGCGGCAACAGCACGAGCACGGCGGTTCTCCTTCGTACGTACGGAAAGGGGCCCCGGCCTGCTCACGGATCCCCGCGGTGTCACCCGGGTACAGGGCAAACCCCTCGCGCCAGCCTACGGGGAACCGGTGGCCGCCCCTCCGCCACCCGGGATGCCGCCCGCCCCGCCCCGCCATACGCTCGGTCCATGCCCCGCCGCCATCTCCACATGACCGGCGCAGCCGACACCCCGCTGCGGGCGGCCCTGCGCGCACTGCGCACCGAACTCGGTCTTCCCGACGGTTTCCCCGCGGACGTGCTCGCCGAAGCGGCCGGCGCGGCGCGCGACCCGGCGGTCTCCGGGCACGAGGACGCCACGGATCTGCCGTTCCTCACGATCGACCCGCCCACCTCCACGGACCTCGACCAGGCGATGCACCTGGAGCGCCGGGCCCACGGCTTCCGCGTGCACTACGCCATTGCCGACGTCGCCGCCTTCGTCCGCCCCGGCGGCGCACTCGACACCGAGGCCCACCGCCGGGTGACGACGCTCTACTTCCCCGACGGCAAGGTGCCGCTCCACCCCGAACCGCTCTCCGAGGGCGCCGCCAGCCTGCTGCCCGGCGAGACCCGCCCCGCCGTGCTCTGGGAGATCGACCTCGACGCCGAGGGCCGCACCGAGGCCACCCGGGTGCGCCGGGCCCTCGTGCGCAGCCGCGCCAAACTCGACTACGCGGGCGTGCAGCGGCAGATCGACGCGGGCACCGCCGAGGAGTCCCTCGCCCTGCTCAAGGACATCGGCACGCTGCGCGAGGAACAGGAGATCGCCCGCGGCGGCATCTCCCTCGACGTGCCCGAACAGGAGGTCGTCGAGCGCGACGGGACGTACGGCCTCGCATACCGTGCCCCGCTCCCCGCCGACGGCTGGAACGCCCAGATCTCCCTGCTCACCGGCATGGCCGCGGCCCGGCTGATGAAGGAATCCGGCACCGGCATCCTGCGCACGCTCCCGGTCGCCCCCGACGGCGCTGTGGCCCGCCTGCGCCGCTCGGCCGAGGCCCTGCACATCGACTGGCCGCACCACGTCCCCTACGCGCAGGTCGTCCGTTCGCTCGACCCGAGGAGGGCCGACCACGCCGCCTTCCTCCAGGACTGCACCACCCTGCTGCGCGGCGCCGGCTACACCGTCTTCGAGCACGGCGAGCTGCCCACCCCGGCCGTGCACGCCGCGGTCGCCGACCTCTACACGCACTGCACCGCGCCGCTGCGCCGCCTCGTCGACCGGTACGCGGCCGAACTGTGTGTGGCGGCCGCCGCGGACCGTGATCCGCCCGAGTGGGCCCTGAGCGCACTCCCCGCCCTGCCCGAGGAGATGGCGGACGGGAACCGGCGCGCCAACACCGTGGAGCGCGAGTGCGTCGACCTCGTCGAGGCGGCACTGCTCAAGGACCGGGTCGGTGCGGTCTTCGACGCGTACGTGGTCGACGTGAAGGAGCAGGAGCCGACCACCGGCACCATCCACATCGACGACCCCGCGATCGTCGCCCGCATCGAGGGCGGCACCACCGAACTGCCGCTGGGGGAGCGGATCCGGGTGCGGCTCACCCAGGCGGATCCGGGATCGTCGAAGGTGCTGTTCGCGCCCGCGTGAGCGCTGCCACGACGGCGCGCGGATCATCGGCGTGGAACCGCACCGCGACCGCCTGCCCGCGACCGCCGAGCGGCCGGACGAAGCCCAGCGGGGCACTCAGCTCGACCGTCACCGTCGTCTGCCCCCCGACCGCGAGATCGAGCACCCCGTCCGAGCCGTGCTCGACCAACCGGCCCTGCGGGAAACGCCGTTCGACCCGCACGGCGGCGACGGAGGCAGCCGGCACCAGCAGATCGAACAGCGTCCCGTAACGAACGCGCAGCGACCCGTCCGCACCCACGACATGCGGGCGGCACACGCAGGCGGCGTGCAGGGCGAGCACCAGCAGTACCCCGTACACGTCCAGTACGAGCAGAATCCGGTGCACGACCGGCCAGGGGATCAGCAGCGCAAGCATCACCGTCTCCACCACCGAGACGAACACCAGGCCGTACATCATGGCCGTCTGCGGCCCGGTGTACGGCACGGACAGCGCCCCCTCCGGCACGCCGTGGCGCCGTCGCACCAGCCACAGCCCCAGACTGTGCAGGGCCCGCAGCTCATGCACGACGAGCCGCCGCACCGCCACCGGCGCCACGGTCCGCAGCGCCCCGACAGCCGCCGCCCGCCGCCCCGCACCCGCCCGCCTTCCCTCCCGCCACAGCCGTCCCAGAACGACCGTCTCCAGGACGACGGCCAGCAGGACCGCTCCCTCCGCACCGGCCACCACCGCTACCGGAATGTGCACACCGGCCATCAGGCACACGCCCACGGCGAGTTCGGCGGGCAGCACGGTCGCGGCCACCACCCGCGCGCCCCGCACCCCTCTCATCACTCCGACCTCCCCTGCATCCGTTCCGTCAGCGCCACCATCACCCGTCGCACCACCTCGGCCTGTGCGGGCGGGTAGTCCGCCAGCAATGCCTCCCCGAACCCCGTCCTCGCCGGCCCGCCGACGGGGATCGCCGCCAGCACCTCGTCCGGCACGAGCGCGATCATCCGGGCGGCCAGCGGTGCGACGCGCGGATCGTCCACGGGCGCCGCGTCGAGCGCGTCGAGCTCCTCGTACAGGGCGAGCACCGCCGGATCACCGGCCAGCTTCTGCAGTACGGCGTAGACCTCGCTGCCGCCGCCCGCCGTGTCCAGCAGGGCGAGATGCTCCCGGTCCTTGGCGGCGGCGGGGGAGTCGGTGACGGGCCCGGCGGCCAACAGCGCGGCCAGCGCGGGTGATACGGGCCCGACCCCGGTCAGCGGCCCCTCCATCAGCTGCGCCAGCCGCAGCCGCCGCTCCCGGATCTCCCGCTCCTGCCGCGCCAGATCGGCATCCAGCTCACGCAGTACGTCCCCGAGCGGCCGCCCGGCGTCACCGGCGAGCACCTCCCGTACCTCGTCCAGCCCGAGCCCCAGCTCCGTGAGCCGCCGGATCCGGGCCAGCAGCACGGCGTCGCGCACGCTGTACGAGCGGTAGCCGTTGGCCCGGCGGGCCGGCTCGGCCAGCAGACCGATCTGGTGGTAGTGCCGCACGGCCCTGGGGGTGAGCCCGACCAGCGCGGCGATCTCTCCGATGCGCATGGGGCCAGTAGAAACCCTGACGCTGCGGCAAGGTCAAGGCGGTGGGACCCTCCACACGGGGGCAACCACGGCATCTCGTACGATCGCGCCTTCGGCCCCGCGTTCCGAGCCTGCAGGAGGAGAACGACCGTCATGACCGATCCCGCGGCCCGGACTGCCACCGACCGCACCCGTCAGATCCTCGCCGCCGCACGCACCCTGCTGGAGCGGGAGGGCCCGGACGCCCTCACCATGCGCCGACTCGCCGGTTCCGTGGGCATCACCGCGCCCTCGCTCTACAAGCACTTCCCGGACAAGTCGTCCGTGGTGAACGCCCTGGCCGACGCGATGCTCCGGGAGACCGCCGACGTCCTCGAAGCGGCGGAGGCCGAGGCCCCCGGCTCCTTCCCGGCCCTGGCCACCGCCTACCGCACCCATGCCCTGGCCCATCCCCACCTCTACCGCATCACCACCGCGCACTCCCTCCCCCAGGACCTGGAGGAGCGCGCTGCGGCCCCCCTCTTCCGCGCCCTGGCCGGCGACGAGGGACGCGCCAGGGCTGCCTGGGCCTTCGCCCATGGGATGGTCGCGATGGAGCTCAACGGCCGTTTCCCCACGGACTCCGACGTCACGGCGGCCTGGACGGCGGGGATCGCGGCCTTCGCCTCGGTCCGCCTCTGACAACCGCCTGCCGTCCTGTGCCACGATCGGGGGAAACACTCCCATCTCACGGACGGCGGATTCCCCCATGTCCCACTCTGGCGAGCGACCGAGGAAGGGGCGTGACATGTCTGCCATGCCGCATGAACCGCTCTCGCAGGCGGACGTCCTGCTTGAGGGCTTCCTGGCGCTGGACACGCCGGAGGGCTTCCGGGCCGAGCTGATCGAGGGGGAGATCGTCGTGACGCCGCCGCCGGACGGGGACCATGAGGACTACATCAGCCTGATCATGAAGCAGGTGATCAGGCATGCGCGGACCGATATGGATTTCTCCGGGAACAAGGGGCTGAAACTGCGCAGTGGCGGAGGGTGCCCCAAGAACCACGCCATTCCCGACGGCACTTTCGCGCCCACCGAACTGCGCCTGTACCGGGGGGCAGATCCCTGGATGCCGTGCGAGGGCGTGGCCCTGGTCGTCGAGGTCACCTCGTCCAAGCCGACCGCCGACCGCACGGGCAAGCGGCGCTGCTACGCCCGGGGGCCCGTCCCCCTGTACCTCCTCGTCGACCGCGAGCAGTCCTCGGTGACGCTGTTCAGCGAGCCGCAGGGGGACGACTACCGCCAGCACTGCACGATTCCGTTCGGCAAGTCGATCCACCTGCCTGCGCCCTTCGCGCTCGACCTGGAGACCGAGGCGTTCCTCTGAGCCGCCCGCTCACCCTGTCGGACGGCCCTGGCCGGCCGGGTAGCATGGGCCCCACGGCAGACGAGCCGGGCGGACGGCCGCGTGAGGATCTTCGGATCCCCCCGAGGAACGTCCGGGCTCCACAGGGCAGGGTGATGGCTAACGGCCACCCGGGGTGACCCGCGGGACAGTGCCACAGAAAACAGACCGCCTGGGACTTCGGTCCCCGGTAAGGGTGAAACGGTGGTGTAAGAGACCACCAGCGCCTGAGGCGACTCAGGCGGCTAGGTAAACCCCACCCGGAGCAAGGTCAAGAGGAGCCGTCGCGAGACGGCTCTGCGCGAACGTTCGAGGGCGGCCCGCCCGAGTTCGCGGGTAGACCGCACGAGACCGGCAGCAATGCCGGTCCTAGATGGATGGCCGTCTCCCCGGCCGCCGCGAGGCGACCGGGCGACAGAACCCGGCGTACAGCCCGACTCGTCTGCCGCTACCAGCGGCTTTGCTCCGAAGGGGCCTCCGACCTGTGTCGGGGGCCCCTTCGGTCGGCTGCACCCCTGCGTGTGGTTCCGTGCGGGCCGGTCGCGGGACGCGTTCTTCGTGACGGGCCGGCACCGTGTTCCCGTGCCGTCGGGCGCGTGCCGGCCGACGGCGAAGCCGGCGCAGGGGTCTTTCGGCAGAATCAACGGGTGGGCTCCCATGGTGCGACCCACTGAATGCCGACAAACATGCAGGTCACGCCATGATCACTCACGGAGGGGGGAAACCCGGCGTAGGGCCCGAATCGGCCGCCCCTATCAGCGGATTTCCTCCGAAAGAGCCTCCGGCTGTTCTGATTTCGTATACCGCCCACCCCTCACCGGGGCGGTATACGAAGGCCGGCGCAGCAGATGTGGGCCGGACGTGCTTCCTCCGGTCCGTGCTTTGATGTCCCGCAGCTCCAAGCGTGACCATTTCGGGATGCGTCAACCGGTGCGGTCCGCTGAAGTATCGGGTATTGCGCTTCATCGCTGATCTTCTATTGCGGCATAACCGACCAGGCGTCAGTTCTTTTGTCACGCAACGATCTTGGACCCTCTGCCCAAACTTCCCGACGCCCCGTCAGCATTTGAAATGCCTCGTCTGGAGGAGCCGAACTCCCGTCGTGCCCCTGACAACGGTCGCGTCGGCTGCGCCCGGATGCGGGTCTCCGCGGCGGCTTCCGGCAGTCCGCCCGCCGCGTCCACCGCGGCGGGCTGGGATCTGCCGTTGAGCACGGCCTGGCCCAGGGCGGTGATGCGGTGGTTCATGGTGTTGCGGTGCCGCTCGGAGCGGATCAGCCCGGACTTGCGCAGCACGCTGGTGTGCTGGCTGACGGATGCGGCCGACGTGCCGACCTGCTGGGCCAGTTCGCTGGTGGTACCGCCGGTCATCGCCAGGCGCAGAAGCTGTGCCCTGGTGCGCCCCATGAGTGCGTCCAGGGCTTCCCCGTCCTTGGCCTGCGGGCTCCACAGGGCGCGGGATGTCTCGGCGTCCGGCTGGGCCGAGAAGACGAGGACCGGTCTCCCGTCGGTGCCTTTGACGTTGCGGAGAAGCGCTCCGGGACGGGCGCCGAGAAACAGAGAGGGGGCGAGGAGCAGGCCTTTGCCCTCGAGCTCTATGTCTGCGTCTTCGGCCGCCGGTAGCTCAAGAATTCGGCCGGATATTCGGATGCCCGGGTGCAGGAAGTTAAGGAGATATTCACCTCCATCTGTCTGTGCCTTCATTCGCGCCTCGCGCTGCACAGTCAAATGGGTCAATATCTGCTGCCAATAGGGAGCTATCGACAGCTGCATAAACGAATCCATGGCGGCCCGGAGTTCGCGTCGGCTCGGTCCCGTCGATGGATTGCGTTCGGCCGGCGACTTGTCGCGCTCGGGGCCGAGAAGCCAACTGAGATCGGGCGCGCGCCGCAACATCTGTACATCGCGGGTCATTTCGTCGCTGGAGCGGATCCTCCTCGCGAGCTGGTTCCGCCATTCCCTGAACGCAGGCTCACTTTTTACTCCCACATGATGGATGGAGAATATGGCTTCGGACAATGGGCCCAAAGTCGCCATCATGTGTATATTACCGATATCCCCATGACTCAAATGGATACGCAACATGTCATGCCCCCGGCAAGATCATCGTCAACGATGCCCTAATTCACCCAACTCGGCCTCGGATTGTAGCCAAGCCATGGCTGAAAATCCGAATCCGGTTTCAAAATAGCAAGCCCGAATCGGTTCCGCACAGTGAGATGCTTGCTTTAGCCGGGAGTGAAAGAGATTGCCTGGGGGGTGGCGTTCGTGATATGAGAGACGTGAAAAGTAATGTGGGAATAAAGATGGCGATGGCCGCCGGGGGAACAGCCACCGCCATCAGCTCAGGCGTCCCGCTTGTGCAGGACGACGTACCCGGCCACCACGGCGGCGGCGGTCCAGACCAGGATCACCAGGAGCGCGCCCATCCGGCCGTACGGCTCGGCGTCCCCGTCCATCAGGTGCTGACCCGCGATGGACGGAAGGTAGTCCAGGATCTTCTTGGTGAAGTCGCTGCTGGAGAGGGCCAGTGCGCCCGGCAGGCCGGCCAGGACCATGAAGACCGTGGTCAGCGTGCCTACGGCGCTGCGCATGGCCGCCCCGACGCCGATGGCGAAGATGCCCATCAGGGCGATGTACACACCGGTTGCCAGGATGGTCGGAACGGCCTTGCCGAGGTTGGTGTCGGCGTACTCGAACAGCAGCGGAGTGGTGGTGGCGGTGCCCACGGCGGCGATCAGCGTGCCGGCCACGAACATGACGGGCGCGATCACCGCGATCTTCGAGAAGAGCATCCGGCCCCGCAGCGGCACGCACTGCAGCGTCGAACGGATGCTGCCCGTGGAGTACTCGGCCGTGATCGCCAGCATGGCGAGCGCGATAACCGCGAACTGTACCATGTTCACCGCCAGTACCGGCGGGTGAGCGATCGGGATATCGGTGTTGTCACCGTCGCTGCGATAGCTGTTCGCGATGCTCGTGCCGAGGGCCGGCGCGAAGACCGCCATGAGGGCGAAGGAGCCGGCCAGGCACCACCAAGTGGCCTTGACGGACCAGAGCTTGGTCCATTCCGAGGCGATCGCACCGATGGTCTTGCCCCGACCGTGCGAGGCCGTGCTCGGTGCTGTGGTGTTCATGGTTGCGCTCGACATGACTCAGGCCTCGACTTCCTGGTGCTGACCCTGCTGCGGGGCGACTCCCGCGGTCACGGGCTTCGACGACTTGTACTCGATGCTGCCGGCCGTCATCTCCATGTACGCCTGCTCCAACGAGGCTTCCACGACACGGAGCTCATGCAGTCTGAGGTTCATCTGGAAGGCGATGTCGCCGATGGCCTCCACCGTCGTCCCGGACACCAGGATCTCGTGCTCCGAGTCCCGCTTGACCTCGAGGGTCTGCGCGTCGAGGCGCGCGACGAGGTCGTCCATGCCCCGGCTGTCGGGCGTCCGCACCCGGACGGCGGTCAGCGAACTGCGGGCGATGACCTGGTCGATCGTGTCATCGGCGAGGAGCTTGCCCTTGCCGATCACCACCAGGTGGTCGGCCGTGAGCTGCATCTCGCTCATGAGGTGGCTCGACACGAAGACGGTCCGGCCCTCTTCGGCCAGCGACCGCATCAACTCCCGCACCCAGCGGACCCCGTCAGGGTCGAGACCGTTCACCGGCTCGTCGAAGAGCAGGGTCTGCGGGTCACCGAGCAGTGCGCTCGCGATGCCCAGCCGCTGCCCCATGCCCAGCGAGAAGGAGCCGGCCTTCTTCTTGGCCACCTTCTCCAGGCCGACGGTCTCCAGGACCTCCTCGACCCGCTTGCGCGGAATGCCGTTGCTGCGCGCCATGGCCAGCAGGTGGCTGTACGCGCTGCGCCCCGGGTGGAGTGCCTTCGCCTCGAGGAGCGCCCCGACCTCACGCAGCGGATGAGTGAGCTCGGAGTAGCGCTTGCCGTTGATCAGGGCCTCGCCGGAGGTCGGCCGGTCCAGGCCCATGATCATGCGCATGGTGGTCGACTTGCCTGCGCCGTTCGGGCCGAGGAATCCCGTGACCTTGCCCGAGGCGATCTCCAGATCCAGGTGGTCCACGGCCACCGCCGTGTCATAGCGCTTGGTCACTCCACGCAGTGTGATCATTGCCCGTCCGTCCTCAGAGGTCCTTGCATGTCAACGACCGTACGGGGCCCGCGCGGACCGGTCTTGTGCCGATCGGCGGAACCGCACTACGACTTTCGACAGAGAGCCCGGCGCCGCCGGCCCGCCGCGTCGGCACCGCAGCGGCGGAGTGGGCCGCACGACAAAGGGGCGGGGACGGGCACGGCGCCGGGATGTCCCGTACACCGTGCCCGTCCCCGCCCCGCCATCTGTGCGAGACCTCCGGCGAAACCCGCGGGGAGTCCCGCCGAGGGTCTTGCCGGAGCTCCTGCCCAGGACCTCGCTAGAGCAGGTCCTCGAACTCGTCGATCTCTTCCTGCGTGATCTCCGCCATCGCCACGTCGGACGGCGTCAGACCGCCCGCCTCCGGCCGCTCGGCGTGCTCCACCAGGGCCCGCAGGGCCTGGAACCACAGCCGGCCGAGCTCCTCCACCGAGTCGTCCGCCAGCAGCCGCCGCGCCCACGTCCACGTAGCCACGAGGCACGGGCCCTCCGGCCCGTCCGCCGTGAACGAGTTGAGCTCGACGACGTGGGCGAGCGGTGACCCCGCCGCCTCTCCGGAAGGCCCTCGGACGCCGGGCTCGGGGCCCCACGCCGATCCACCGTCGGCACCGCCCTCCGCCGTGAAGCGGCCCAGGTAGTTGAACCCGAGCTGGGCACGCGTACCCGACGCGAGCTGTCGCGCGCTGTCCGGATTGAGGTAGCGCAGCAACCCGTAACCGATGCCGCCGTCGGGCACGGCTCGCAGCTGCTCCTTGACCCGCTTCAGCACCGTCCCGGCACCGGCACCGCCGGCCCAGGCATCGGCGCGGTCGAACGTCCCGGCGCCGATGCGCACCGGATACATGCTGGTGAACCAGCCGACCGTACGGGAGAGCTCCGCGCCGCCCACGGTGCCCTCCTCGCGGCCATGGCCCTCCAGATCCACCAGGAACGCCCGGCCCCGGCCCTGGTCGCGCCACTCGGAGAGCGCCCAGGCGAACGCCGCGAGCAGCACGTCGTTCACTCCGGCGTTGTACGCCGTCGGGACGGAGGTCAGCAGCGGCCCCGTCACGTCGGACGGCAGCCTCAGTTCGAGCTGTTCCGACGTGCTGTGGGTGTCCTGATCCGGGTCCAGCGGAGCCGAGCCGAGCAGGGGTTCGGGGTCGGCGACCACGGACGCCCACAGGTCCGCCTCCGCCACCCGTGAGGGCGCCACCGCCTCGTCCCGCAGACGCTGGGCCCAGCGCCGCAGTGAGGTGCCGACCGGTGCGGGCTCCGGCTCCCGGCCTGCCACGGCCGCCTCCCACGCCTCCACCAGATCGGGCAGCAGGATGCGCCAGGAAACGCCGTCCACCACCAGGTGGTTGACCACGAGGAGCAAACGGCCGGGCACCTGGGGGCCCCGGTCGAACCAGACCACCTGCACCATGATCCCGGACGCCGGTGCCAGCCGGTCCGCGGCGGCGTCCGCCTCCGTGGTGTACACCGCCTCCAACCCGGCGTCGTCCAGGCCCCGCACATCCACCCGCCGGACCACCGACGTCGCGAGGACCGCTCCGGGCTCGGCGACGACGCAGTCCCGGACGACCGGCTCCGGCGCCGGACCGGCGTGTTCCGTCACCCGCATCCGGAGCGCGTCGTGGTGGTCCAGCAGCGTCTGCACGGCCGAGTGGAGGTGCGCCGGAACGAGGCCGGCCGGTACCCGCAACACCGTCGACTGGTTGAACCGGTCGATGGAGCCACCACGTTCGGCCAGCCAGTGCATGATCGGCGTCGCGGGCAGCGGGCCCACCCCGGCACCGGCCTCCTCCGTCTGCGCCGGACCGTTGCCGTCCGTCGTCGCGACCTCGGCGAGGGCCGCCACCGTCTTGCGCTCGAAGACGTCCTTCGGTGAGATCACCAGACCCGCCTTGCGGGCCCGGCTGACCAGCTGGATCGACATGATGCTGTCGCCACCCAGGTCGAAGAACCCGTCGTCGATGCTCACCTCGGCCACGCCGAGCACCTCGGCGAACAGCGCGGACAGCATCTCCTCGTGCCCCGTGCGCGGCGCCCGTCCCGCCGGTGCGGCGGCGAACTCCGGAACCGGCAGGGCCTTGCGGTCCAGCTTTCCGACCGACGTCAGCGGTAGTGCGTCGAGCTCCACGACGACCTGCGGAACCATGTAGTCGGGCAGCGTCCTCGCCAGCTGCGCGCGCAGCTCCTGCGCGTCGTAGGCGACGGCCGGCACGACGTACGCCACCAGGCGCTTGTCACCCGGCCGGTCCTGCCGCACGATCACCGCGACCTGTTTCACCGACGGGCTCGCGGTGAAGGCGGCCTCGATCTCGGAGAGTTCGATACGGAAGCCACGCACCTTGACCTGGCTGTCGGCGCGGCCGATGAACTCCACCAGACCGTCCGGGCTCCATCGGACCAGGTCGCCCGTGCGGTACATACGGGTCCCGGGGGCACCGAACGGGTCGGCGACGAATCCCTCCGCCGTCAGGTCCGGGCGACCCCAGTACCCGCGGGCAAGACCGGAGCCCGCGATGTACAGCTCACCCGGCACACCCGGCGGCACCAGCCGCAGGGACCCGTCCAGGACGTAGTGCCGCATGTTGTCCAGGGGACGTCCGATCGGGACGCCGCCCCGCTGCCCGTCCACATCCCGTGCGCCGACCTCGTGACTGGTGGCGAACACCGTCGTCTCGGTCGGGCCGTACACGTGCACGACCTTCGTCGACGGGCAGTGCTCGAGCACCCGGCGCATCGCGGCCGGCGAGGCGAGGTCCCCGCCGGTCCATACCTGCCTGACGCTCGCCAGGCACTCGGGGTGCTCCTGCGCGAGGACCCCGAACAGGCCGGTGGTGAGGAACAGCGCGGTGATCCCGTTGTCCACCACGAGCCGGCGCAGCGCCTCGATGTCGAGGTCTCCCGGCGGCGCGACCACGACCCGGCCGCCGTTGAGCAGCGGCGCCCACAGCTCGAACGTCGATCCGTCCCAGGCATGCGGCGAGTGCAGCGGCACCCGGTCCACCACTCCGCCCAGCCAGCGCCGGTCGCGTGCGAGGTCCGCCACATCGGCGTGGGTCGCCGAGACACCCTTGGGCTTGCCGGTGGAGCCGGACGTGAACATGACGTACGCCAACCGGTCCGGCTGGACGGCGAGCCCCGGATTGCCCTCGGCCCGGCCGAGGGGCACGGGGCAGGAGTCCGGGACGAGCACGGAAGCGGTCCCGGCGACCTCCTGAGCCCGTGACAGCAGGGACTGATCGGTGAGCAGCACGACGGCCTCGGTCTCGCCGAGGATCCAGCGCATCCTGCTGTCCGGATAGGCCGTGCTCAGCGGTACGTAGACCCCGCCCGCCTTGGCCACCGCCAACAGGGCGACGACCAGGTCGGCGGAGCGCTCCATGAGCACTCCCACCCGCGCCTCGGGGGCCAGGCTCGCGCCGAGCCGGTGGGCGAGACAATTGGCTCGTGCGTTCAGTTCGGCGTACGAGAGTGTGGTGTCGCCGAACACGACGGCGACCTCGTCCGGACCGAGCGCCGCCCGGGCCTCGAACAGCTCCGGCAGGGAAGCGAGCGGCAGTTCACGCGCGCTGTCGTTCCACTCGCCCAGCAGGCGGCGCCGCTCGGACGTCCCCAGCACGACCGTCTCACCGACGGGGCGCAGCGGGTCCGTGACCAGTGAGTCGAGCACCACGACCAGTCGCTCGGCGAGCGTGCGGGCCGTCTCGTGGTCGAACAGGTCGCTGCTGTATCCGAGGTGGCCCGCGTAACCCCCGGCGCCGGCCCGGCCTGCGGTTCCGGTGACCTCCTCCTGGTCGGAGAAGGAGAACAGCAGGTCGAACTTGGCTCCTCCGGTGTCAGTGCCCTGGGCCGACACGGTCAGGCCCGGAAGCTCCGCGGAGGCCGCGAGCGCCGCCCGGTCGTCGTCGTTGTTCCAGCTCAGAACAGTCTGGAACAGCGGGTGGCGAGCAGCGGAGCGCTCCGGACCGAGCAGATCAACGATCCGCTCGAAGGGCACGTCCTGGTTGGCGTACGCGGCAAGATCCGTCTGGCGCACCCGGTCGAGGAGCTCGGTGAACGTGGGACTGCCGGAGAGGTCGGTGCGCAGGACGAGCGTGTTGACGAAGAACCCGACGAGGTCTTCGACCGCGTCGTCCGTGCGGCCCGCGACCGGCGAGCCGATCGGGATGTCGGTACCGGCACCGAGCCGCGACAACAGTACGGCGAGCGCCGCCTGCACGACCATGAACGCACTGGCCCGGTTCTCCCGCGCCACCGCCTCGACCCGCTCGCGCAGCTCCTTCGGTACGTCGAACTCGACCGTCCCGCCGCGGTGGGAGGGCGTCGCCGGCCGCGGCCGGTCGGTGGGCAGTTCGAGCTGCGCCGGAAGATCGGCCAGCGTGCGCTGCCAGTAGGCGAGTTGCCGGGAGAGCGAACTGTCGGGGTCGTCCTCGGAGCCGAGGTTCTCGCGCTGCCAGAGGGTGAAGTCCGCGTACTGCACGGGCAGCGGGGCCCAGTCGGGGGCCCGGCCCTCGGCACGTGCCGCGTACGCCGTGGTCAGGTCCCGGGCCAAGGGGGCCAGGGAGGAGCCGTCCGCCGCGATGTGGTGCATGACCAGCAGCAGCACGTGGTCGTCCGTGCCGGTCTCGAACAAGGTCGCCCGCAGCGGTATCTCCGCCCCCAGGTCGAACCCGTACGACACCGCCGAGGACAACCGCGCCGCCAGGTCACCGGCCGACACCCGCTCCGTCACCAGGGCGGGCCGGGCGTCCTTGAGTACCACCTGGTGGGGGTCTGTGCCGTCGGTGTTCTGGGTGAAGAGGGTGCGGAGGGATTCGTGGCGTTCGACGACGTCGGCGAGTGCTGCTTGGAGGGCGGTGGTGTCGAGGTGGCCGGTGAGGCGCAGGGCGACGGGGATGTTGTAGAGCGAGCTGCCGGGTTCGTACTGGTGAAGGAACCACAGTCGTTGCTGGGCGAACGACAACGGGATCTGATCCGGGCGGGGCCCGGGGGTGATGGCGGTGCGGGCTGTCGAGGCGTTGGTGAGTGCTTCGGCTATGCCGGTGACGGTGGGGGTTTCGAAGAGCTGGCGGAC
>NZ_JBEXXX010000069.1:0-20621 GCF_040630635.1 Streptomyces sp. NPDC005761
GGGGGGTGGGGGTCGTGGCCATCTAAAAATTTTACCTCCCCCCCCGGTGCCCGTGCCCGCCCACCCGGGGGTTCGGTCCCGCGGGGGCCCGGACCCGCGGAGGGTCCGGGCAGCGGCGTCTCCGCGACCCGGGGCCGCCCCTGCCGGATCAGCGCTCCGGCTCGGGTGCGGGTACGCCGGAACCGGGTGCGGGGGGCGGCGCGCAGGACGTCGCCCCTGCGGCTGCGGCAAGGCCCTGCCGCAGCTGTGTGAGGCGTGCGATCTCCGCGTCCAGGGTCGTCAGCCGCTCGGCCAGGACGTCACTGAACCCGCCGTCGCCGCCGGAACACGATGCCGCGGGCCGGTCCTGGACGAGGAGGTCGAGGCGGTGGGCGCGGCGGCGGATGTCCTCCAGCGTGAGGCCCAGGGCCAGAAGGCCGCGAATGACACGGACGCGGGCCACCTCGGCGGAGCCGTACTCACGCTGACCGGATGAGGTGCGTGGCGGCGCTCCCAGCAGGCCGCGGGCTTCGTACAGGCGCAGCGCGCGGGGTGTGGTTCCGGCTGCCGCCGCTGCCTCGCCGATCCGCATGCCCGCTCCGCCTTGTCCTACAACTCCACGATGGTCGCTCCGAAGGAGCGGCCCGAGATCAGTCCGGGCAACGCCCCCGGGGCGTGCTCCATTCCCCGGACCGGGGTGTACGGGAACCGGATGTCCCCCGCCCGCAGCCAGTCCCCCAGACGTGCCTCCCATTCCGCCTCGACGTCCGGGTGGTCCACGCCGCTGTAGCCGGAGATGGTGATGCCGCGGGTCAGCAAGCGGTAGGTGTCGAGCACGGCCGGCGCGCTCCCCCCGGCCCGGTCCGGGGACAGCTGACCGTCCAACGCGCCCACCAGGGCGAACCGGGCCCCCCGGTTCGCCGCGCGTACGGCGGCCGTCAACTGTTCGCCGCCCACGGTGTCCAGGACGACGTCGATCCCGTCCGGTGCCGCCTCGGCGAGCTGCTCGCCGATCGGGGCCGCCCCGCGCAGCACGGTGGCGTCGTAGCCGAGTTCCCGCTCCAGCCGCCGGGCCTTGTCCGGGGAACCGGTGCTGCCGATCACCCGTGCGGCACCCAGCAGCCGGGCGATCTGGCCCGCCATGGTGCCCACGGCGCCCGCGGCGCCGGTCACGAACACGGTGTCGCCCTCCCGGACCCCGGCCAGCCGGGTCAGTGCGCCGTAGGCCGAGGAGCCCTGGGCGAGATGCGCCACGGGGTCGGGCAGGGTGCCGTCCAGCAGCCGGCACTCGGCGACGGCAGGCGCCGCGTACTCCCGCCAGCCCTGAAGGTGCAGCACCAGCCGGCCCTTCTCCAGCGGCCCGTCGACCACCTCACCGATCGCGGGGCCGAACAGGGGCTCGCCGGGGTGCAGGGGCGGCAGCGGGACATCGCCCGTCTCACCCCCGATGAGGGTGCGCAGGCCCGGGAAGACGAGGAAGTGGGTGTTGCGGACGAGCACCTGGCCGCCCTCGGGGCGGGGAACGGGAGCCGCTGCCAGGGTGAAGTCCCCGGGGGCCGGCAGTCCGTCGGGGCGGCGGACCAGGCGTACGAGACGATGCGTCGTGTTCATGGCCGGACGCTAAGCCCTGCCCCATGGGTCAGGGGCAAGGCCCGGCGCCAGGACGGTTTCCGCGCACCGGCCGGTCACCTGCCGGCCGGAGCCCCTTCCGCGCGCCAGGAAGGCGACACGCGACGAAGGCGCACCCGGCGGCAACGAGGGAATGGCCGTCCCGTGCCCGGCCCCTCGGAGGTGAGGAGGCGGGTCAGGCCGGCCGCACGCTCCCGTAGATCGGCATGTAGTAGATCGACTCCTCGCGCACGTCCGCCCCCGGCTTCGGCGCGTGGATCATCATGCCGTCGCCCTTGTAGATGCCGACGTGGCTGATGTCGTCGTAGAAGAACACCAGGTCACCGGGTTGCAGATCGGCCGTGGCGATCCGGGTGCCGACGTTCACCTGGTCCCAGGTGGTCCGCGGTATGTCGACGCCGGCCGCCTTCCAGGCCGCCTGGGTGAGCCCCGAGCAGTCGTACGAGGCCGGGCCGGTCGCTCCCCAGACGTACGGCTTGCCGAGCTGCGCCCTGGCGAACGCCATGACCTTCTCGGCCTTGGTCGAGGCCTCGGCGTCCGCACCCGACCCTGAACCGGTACCGGTGTCCGCCCCCGTACCGCTGCCGGCCTCCTCGGCGGCCTCCTCGGCCTTGCGCTCGGCCTCGGCCTTCGCGGCGGCCTGCTTCTTCGCCAGTTCCGCCGCCTTGCGCTTGGCCTCCGCCTCCTTCTTCCGCTCCAGCTCGGCCAGCCGCGCCTTCTCCTCGGCGGTCAGCTTCGACAGCAGACCACGGGCCTCGGACAGCTTCGTCTGGACGCTCTGCTTGCTCGTGCGCAGCGTCGCCTGCGACTCGGTGAGCGTCTCCAGGCTCACCACGGCCTCGGCCCGCTGTTCCGACGCCTTCGCCTGCTGCGTACGGAAGTCCGAGACGGCGCGCTGCTGGCGCTCGGTCATCCGGTCCATGAGGTGGTTCTGGTCGAAGAACGACTGCGGGTCGTCGGCCAGGAAGAAGGTGGCCGTCGGGGCGAGGGTGCCGCCGCGGTACTGGGCGGCGGCGTACGTGCCGAGGGTCCTGCGGGCCTCGTTCAGCTTCTCGGTGCGCCGGGCGACGTCGTCCAGCAGCGTGTCCACCCTGGAGCGCTGCTTGGCCGTCGCCTCCTTCGCCTGGTTGTACTGCTGGGTCGCGGTACCGGCCTGCCGGTAGAGGTCGTCGACCTTCTTCTGCACGTCCTCGATGCTGGGCTTGGGGGCCGGGGCCGCCAGTGCGCTCTGCGTGGACAGCAGGGTCACCGACGCCAGCGCGGCCGTCGTGAGCCCGACCGCCGGGCCGGAATTGCGCACACGGGTGCGCGGTTTGCGATGCGACGCCAAGGCCGGCATCTCCTTCCGTGGACCGCCTACCGGGTTAGCTGTCGGGTTCGGGCGGAACGGAAGGCTGCCCTACGGTCCTGGTGGAGGATGCGGACCGATTCACCCCGGTGATGCGTGTGGGTCCCCGGTTCCGGACTCCTGCACGGGCAGCCCGGATTCGGCGTGGACGCCCGTTCGGCGTGGATCGCCTCTGGGGGTACGGGCCGCCCGAACGAGCACGCTAGCCAACTCATGGTGTCGCTGTGAAGGTTGATGTTCGATATGCCCGATACATTTTCGTGACCTCGGCGGATCCGGGCGCGGCGGGGCAGGTGGGGCAGGGATCCCTCCACCCGCCGAGGTCGCGTGCTCGCTCTGTGTGCCCGTCCGTGCCTGCGTGCTTCGTCACTCGGCCCCGGAGTGTCAGTGCGGCGGCCTAGACTCGGACAGCGATGAGCAGCCTCTTTGACGACAGTTTCCTGGCCGGCCTCCAGCACACGGAGGAAGGGCCCCCGCCGCCCCCCGAGGACTCCGCACCCGAAGCGGTGCCGGAGGGCCTTTTCGCGGGCGTTTTCGACGGACCCCCGCCGCCCCGCGACGCGTACTACCGCGACGGGGCCCACCGCCCGGTCATCGACGCGGCCGCGCTGCTGGACGGGCTGAACACCGAGCAGCGCGCAGCCGTCGTGCACGCCGGGTCCCCGCTGCTCATCGTGGCCGGCGCCGGTTCCGGCAAGACCCGCGTGCTGACCCACCGCATCGCCCATCTGCTGGCCGAGCGCGGGGTGCACCCGGGCCAGATCCTGGCGATCACCTTCACCAACAAGGCCGCCGGCGAGATGAAGGAGCGCGTCGAGCAGCTCGTCGGTCCGCGGGCCAACGCCATGTGGGTCATGACCTTCCACAGCGCGTGCGTACGGATCCTGCGCCGCGAGTCGAAGCGGCTCGGCTTCACCTCCTCGTTCTCGATCTACGACGCGGCCGACTCGAAGAGGCTGATGGCCCTGGTGTGCCGGGATCTCGACCTCGACCCGAAGCGCTTCCCGCCGAAGTCGTTCACGGCGAAGGTCTCGAACCTGAAGAACGAGCTGATCGACGAGGAGACCTTCGCCGGACAGGCCACGGACGGTTTCGAGAAGACGCTCGCCCAGGCCTACGCGCTGTACCAGTCCCGTCTGCGCGAGGCCAACGCCCTGGACTTCGACGACATCATCATGACGACGGTGCACCTGCTCCAGGCGTTCCCCGACGTCGCGGAGCACTACCGCCGCCGCTTCCGGCACGTCCTCGTCGACGAGTACCAGGACACCAACCACGCCCAGTACACGCTCGTACGGGAGCTGGTCGGCCCGGCCGGCCCCGAGGACGCCCCCGCCGAGCTGTGCGTCGTGGGTGACGCGGACCAGTCGATCTACGCCTTCCGCGGCGCGACCATCCGCAACATCCTCCAGTTCGAGGAGGACTATCCCGACGCGACCACGATCATGCTGGAGCAGAACTACCGCTCCACCCAGACGATCCTGTCCGCGGCCAACGCGGTCATCGAGCGCAACGAGAGCCGCCGCCCGAAGAACCTCTGGACCAACGCGGGCGCCGGCACCAGGATCACCGGATACGTCGCGGACACCGAGCACGACGAGGCACAGTTCGTCGCGGACGAGATCGACCGGCTCACGGACTCCGGGGACGCGAAGGCGGGCGACGTCGCCGTCTTCTACCGCACGAACGCCCAGTCACGTGTCTTCGAGGAGATCTTCATCCGCGTCGGCCTGCCCTACAAGGTGGTCGGCGGCGTGCGCTTCTACGAGCGCAAGGAGGTCAGGGACGTCCTGGCCTACCTCCGGGTCCTCTCCAACCCCGAGGACACCGTCCCGCTCCGGCGCATCCTGAACGTGCCCAAGCGCGGCATCGGCGACCGCGCCGAGGCGATGATCGACGCCCTGTCGATGCGCGAGAAGATCTCCTTCCCGCAGGCACTGCGCCGGGTCGACGAGGCGTACGGCATGGCAGCCCGCTCGGCCAACGCCGTCAAGCGGTTCAACACGCTGATGGAGGAGCTCCGCACGATCGTGGAGTCCGGCGCCGGACCGGCGGTCGTGGTGGAGGCCGTCATGGAGCGGACCGGTTATCTCGCCGAGCTCCAGGCGTCCACCGACCCGCAGGACGAGACCCGGATCGAGAACCTTCAGGAACTCGCCTCCGTCGCCCTCGAGTTCGAGCAGGAGCGGGCGGAGGAGGAGGGTGCGGGCACCCTCGCCGAATTCCTGGAGAAGGTCGCACTCGTCGCCGACGCCGACCAGATCCCCGACGAGGACGAGGACGGCTCCGGCGTCGTCACGCTGATGACGCTGCACACCGCCAAGGGCCTCGAATTCCCGGTGGTCTTCCTGACCGGCATGGAGGACGGCGTCTTCCCGCACATGCGGGCGCTCGGCCAGGTCAAGGAGCTGGAGGAGGAGCGCAGGCTGGCCTACGTCGGCATCACGCGCGCCCGTGAGCGGCTCTACCTCACCCGGGCGGCCATGCGCAGTGCCTGGGGCCAGCCCTCGTACAACCCGCCGTCGCGGTTCCTGGAGGAGATCCCGGACCAGCACCTGGAGTGGAAGCGCAAGGGCCCGATGGTGGCCCCGGCCGGACCTACGTCGGGCATCACCTCGTCGCTCTCCGCGTCCCGGTCACGCTCCGGACCCTCGGGCTTCGCGACCCGGCGGACCTCGGACAAACCGACGATCACGCTGGTGGCCGGCGACCGGGTCACCCACGACCAGTTCGGTCTGGGCACGGTGACGGCGGTCGAGGGCATCGGGGACCAGGCGAAGGCCACGGTCGACTTCGGGGACGAGCGGCCCAAGAAGCTACTGCTGCGGTACGCCCCGGTCGAGAAGATCTAGCGCCCGGACAGGCGCGCCGGCCGGGGTGATCCCACCCGGCCGGCCCGCCCGTGCCGGTCAGTTCGGGTTGACGTTGTGGCTGCGGAGCCAGGGCAGCGGGTCGATGGCCGCGCCGCCGCCGGGCCGCACCTCGAAGTGCAGGTGCGGGCCGGTCGAGTTGCCCGAGTCGCCGGAGTGCGCGATGACGTCACCGGCCTTGACCGAGCCGGAGCGGATGCGGGTGCTGCTGAGGTGGCAGTACCAGGTCTCGGTGCCGTCGGGCGCGGTGACGATGGCCATGTTCCCGTACGCGGTGTTGAACTGTGTGCGCACGGTGCCGTCGGTCGCCGCCATCACCGGAGTGCCGTAGTCGACGGGGAAGTCGATGCCGGTGTGCACGGACATCCAGTTGACGCCCGCCTGGCCGAAGTACGCGCTGAGCATGTGGTTCTTGACCGGCATGACGAACTTGGGGCGCAGGGCCTCCTTGCGGGCGGCCTCGTCCGCGCGCTTCTTCTTCTCGGCGGCCTGCCGCGCCTTCAGGTCGATGCGCTCCTGGGTGCGGCTGGCGCGATCGGCGAAGTTCTCCGCGTCGGCACTGAGGTTGGCCAGCTGGGTGTCCAGCGCGTTGTTGGCCGCGACGGGCTTGACCGTGCCGGGGTCGGCGGCGGCCATCGCCGTGGTCTCGTCCTTCTTCTCCTCGCCGCCGCCCATTCCGCCCACGGAGGCTGCGGCGATACCCGCCACGCTCATCACACAGGCGGAGGGAACGGCGACGGTGAGGAGCGCGGAGCGTTTCGCGGGGGAGCGCCTGCGGCTGCGGCTTCCGCCACCACTGCGGGTGACGGGGCGGCCCGCGGGGCGGTGGCCGGCGGCCGGAGCGGAGTCCGTGGCTGCGGCGGAACCGTGGTCCCGGGCGTGGTCGTCCGGCTCGGACCCGGTGCCGTCGGCGGCCTCTGCGTCGAGGTCCGTCTCCGGGAGGCTGAACTCGGCGGTCCGGTAGGGCTCGTACGGATCGTACGGGTCGAAGGAGGCCTGCTGCTCGTACGGCGTCTCGTGGGAGGCCTGCTGTTCGTACGCCTCGTCGGTCGCGTACGCATACTGGGCCGTTTGTTCGGCTCCGTTCGCAACCGGCGTGGTGTGCGCTGTTTGCTGTTCGTGCTCGGGCGTGGCGCCGGTGTTCCAGGCGGTGGCGTCGTAGGCGCCGGTGTCGTAACCCGTGGTGGCGGGGTCGGCCCACTGTCCGTTCTGGTGCCAGGCGGTGGTGTCCCACTGTCCGGAGGTGTCCGGGGCGCCGTGCTGGGCCGGGACGGTGTGGCCGTAGCCGCCGTCCGCCGGGATCCAGGTCGCGCCGGTGTCGTACTGCGCGCCGGTGTCGTACGGGTGCTGCTGGGGCTGAGCGGTGTAGCCCGTGTAATCGGCGGACCGGCCGTACTCGGCCGTGGGGTGCGCGCCCGTGTCCCACTGGGAGGCGTCGTACGTGCCGCTGTGACCGGCCTGATTGCCGCCGTACGTCGTGTCGTAGCCCGTCGTGGTGTCGTACGAGCCGTCGTAACTGCCGGGGAGGGAGCCGAACAGCGGGTCGCTGTCGAAGCCGGCCGTGGACTGGCCGTCGTATCCGGCGTACCCGGCGTGGGGGTGCTGGTCGTTCACCAACTTCTCTCTCGCCTCGGCAGCAGGACCAGTGTGCCCGGGATCCGGTGGGGGACTCCGGGCAAAGCAGTGGCCGCGACTGTACCCGGCGGTATGCGACGCCGACAATCTTCGACGGCCGGTGTGCGCTCAGGAAACGGGCAATCGGCCGCCTTTCGGCGGGCTGCTCACACAGCCTTGGCTCTATGTTCGAGATGCGTTCTATTTGTGGGTCGGGTGAGGCGTTGACGTACGGGGTGGGGACCGCCGGATTCCGGCAGATTCAGGCCACGGAGGCGGTGCCGGCGGGCCCCTGGGCCGGAGTGTGCGCATCGAGCGCCTGGCGGACGCCGGCGGCCACGGCGGGGTGCACGGGCAGGGCGAGATGACCGACCCCGCTGACGCGCACGTTGACCACGTCCAGGTCCGGGTGGTCGATGCAGGCCGCCTCGACCGGAACGATCACCTGGTCCAGCTCGCTCCAGAAGCTGACGAATCGGGTGCGGCAACCGGGCGCGGGGAGCCGCAGCTCCTCGATCGGGGCCGAGCCGCTGCGCATCTGGCGCACGATGGGATGGGCACCGGCCAGCGGGGCGACGGCGGTGCCGCCGTGCGGTGTGCCGAGGGTGACGAGGGTACGGACCCGCCGGTCACCGCCCAGTCGCTGGACGTAGTAGCGCGCTATCAGGCCGCCGAGGCTGTGCCCGACGATGTCGACCTCGCGGTGGCCGGTGCGGGCGCAGATCTCCTCAATGTGCCGGTCGAGCAGTTCCGCGGCCGTACGGATGTCGCAGGTCAGCGGGGAGTAATTGAGTGACTCCAGGTGGCGCCAGCCGTGCCGGGCCAGTGAGCGGCGCAGCAGGACGAAGACGGAACGGTTGTCGATGAAGCCGTGCAGGAGCACGACGGGCGGCCGCTCGGGGTGCCCGGTGGGCAGGGCGGTGGTTCCGGCGGGGGCGGTTGCGGGCTCGGAGGTCCGGCCGGTGCGTCCTGGCGCGCCGGCCGCCGTGCCCGTCGCGGATCCGGGCGTCGTGCGCCGCTCGCCGGTGATGCCGGTGGGATACAGGAGCGCGTGTCCCGCGAGCACCACCAGTTCGAGCGCGGTCGCCCTCAGCAGGGCCGTGGACAGCAGGGCGGACGGCAGCCGTGCGGAGGGCAGGCGTACGGACGGCAGCCAGGTGGTGCCCACGCACAGCCGGCGCAGCAGCAGAGGAAGGAAAGCCAGGGTCTGCGGGGTCTGCATGGTCGACCTCCTGCTCCGGCAACCGGGAAGGAGCGGCTCGCTGCCCGTCTGCCCTCGTGGGGCGCCATGCCGGAGGTCCGGGCCGGCCGGTCGCCGTCCGGGACTCACCGCCTGCCCGTCCGCCGGATCACCTTGGGCGACCGGCGGCCGGGCAGGCGGTGAGCCGCACCACCGTGCCGTGCGGCTGACGGCGCGGTGGTACGGCGACCTCGTCGCGGCTCCCCTGGCGGCCGGCCCCGCACGGCAGGACTGCCGTGTGCTGCGGGAGCGGTGCCCGGTGAACATGTCCCACGTGTGATTTCCCCCTCCCCGCGCACCGCGAAACGGCGGCTTGCGGGATGCTGTGGATAACGTTCGTTCACATTCCCTGGCCTTCAGGCACGGGAGACGCATGTGGAGGCAGTGATGGGTGTGACCGGTCCGATCCGTGTGGTGGTGGCCAAGCCGGGCCTCGACGGCCATGACCGCGGGGCCAAGGTGATCGCGCGGGCGCTGCGCGACGCCGGTATGGAGGTCATCTACACGGGGCTCCACCAGACGCCCGAGCAGATCGTGGACACCGCGATCCAGGAGGACGCCGACGCCATCGGCCTCTCGATCCTCTCCGGTGCGCACAACACGCTCTTCGCGAGGGTGATCGAGCTGCTGAAGGAGCGCGACGCGGCCGACATCAAGGTCTTCGGCGGCGGCATCATCCCGGAGGCGGACATCGCACCGCTGAAGGAGCAGGGCGTCGCGGAGATCTTCACGCCGGGCGCGACGACGGTCGCGATCGTCGACTGGGTCAACGCGAACGTCCGCCAGCCTGCGGAAGCCTGAGCCCGAAGCCTGGTCGGACCTTGGGCCTGGGGCCTGGGGTCCGCGGTCCCGGGTTCGGGGTCCGGGGTTCGTGAGCCGGGGCCTGGGGCCCACGAACCCGGCGCCGGAGGCTTCGGCGCCGGACGTCTCGGGGCCGGAGGTTCGAGGTCGCGTTGCGGGGCCCGAGGCCGGGGTCCGCGGTCCGGGATCCGTGTCCGGTGCGGTGTCGTCCCGGGCCCCGCACACCGGTGCCCGTGCCCGTGCCTGCCGCCTGCTGTCCTCTGCCCTCCGCCTCAGCGGACCGGTATCAGCTCCCTGTCCATCGCCGCGCGCAGCCGCAACGTGGAGACCAGCCGCTGGAACGCCTCCGACCAGTAGCCGTTCGCACCCGGTGAGGCGTCCGCGGGCTCGTCGGGTGTCGTGGTGAGGACCTCCAGCCGGTCCGCCTCGGCCGGGTTCAGGCAGCGCTCGGCGAGGCCCATCACCCCGCTGAAGCTCCAGGGGTAGCTGCCCGCGTCCCGGGCGATGTCGAGGGCGTCCACCACGGAACGCCCCAGCGGCTCCGCCCATGGCGTCGGGCAGACCCCCAGCAGCTGGAATGCCTCCGACAGGCCGTGGGCCGCGATGAACCCGGCCACCCAGTCGGCCCGTTCGGCGGCGGGCAGCACGGCCAGGAGCTTCGACCGCTCGGCGAGCGACGCCGTCCCCGGGCCGTTCGACGGAGGTGTGGAGGGGGCACCCAGCAGCGCCCGCGCCCACTCCGGATCGCGCTGTCGCACCGCCGCCCGGCACCAGGCCGCGTGCAGTTCCTCGCCCCAGCCGTCGGCCACCGGCAGAGCGACGATCTCCTGCGCACTCCGGCCGCCGAACCGCACCGGCCAGACGGACAGCGGCGACGACTCCACCAACTGGCCCAGCCACCAAGAGCGTTCGCCCCGACCCGACGGCGGGAGCGCCACCACTCCGTCGCGCTGCATCGCCGCATCGCATTCGTGCGGGGCCTCCACGGCCACGGACGGCCCGGTGCCGGTGAGGCCAGGGCTGACGCAGGACAGCGCGCGCGACGCCATCCGGTGGGCCAGCGCCGATCCGGGGAGTGCGGACAGCAGCTCGGCGGCCGTGGCGCGCACATTGCGGCTGCGGTCGGTGAGGGCTTGCTCCAGGAACTCCTCGTCGTCCCCGGACAGGCCGGTGCGCAGGGAGTCGATGAACATGAGCCGGTCCTCGGCCCGTTCCGTGGACCAGGTGGTGGCGAGCAGAGAGGCGGCGGCGTCGGCGTCATGCGCCCGCACGGCGGACAGCAGGGCGATGCGTTCGGCGAAGAGGCCCTCCTCCCACAAGCGGCGTACCGCCTCCCCGTCCGTCACCTCGGGCAGCAGTGCGCTGCCCGACGCGCCTCGCAGCGCGAACTTCCAGTCGGGGTTCAGCCCCGCCAGCCACAGCCCGCGCGGCCCGGCGAACTCCAGGGCAAGGGGCCGCAGATCGGTACGCGCCCGGGCCGCGTCCAGCAGGGGTGGCAACGCGGCGTCCGGGGCGCGGTAACCGTGCAGATTCGCGGTGGCGAGCCACTGCGGGATCAGCTCCGTGAGATCGGGCGCCGTGCCACGCCTGCCACCCGAACCACCCGGCGCCGCACGGTCCGCGAGCAACTGTGCCAGCCGGCTCCGGGCGGCCTCCGGCAGCGCCGGACGCGGGTCGGCGGGTGCCGGGCCGGGCCGGGGCGCGGCGGGCGCGGGAAGCAGACCCGCCCGGCGCCGCACGGTATGCAGCGCGGCGGCGTCCAGCAGCGCGGCCGCGGCGGCGTCCGGGCCGGTGCCGGGCCCTCCGGGCGGGCGGCGGTCCGTGCCGAGCAACGCCGAGGTGACGAGCTCCTCCCACGGCGGGGACACGGGCCCGCCGGCAGGTGCGGAGGCCGAGGGGCCGGTCCGGGGCGCGGTCGGGTGCGGGGCTGTGGTCGTGGTGATGGACACGGGCGGGGTGGTGCGAGGCATCGCTCCTCCTCCAGGGTCAGATGAGCGGCACGGTCTCGGCGACGACGGCGTCCGGCCGTGCGCGTGACGACGGATCCGCGGGCGCGGTGTCGCCGCCCCGGCGTTCCGACGCCCACGCGGCGAGCGGGTCGAAGCCGCGGTGGCCGCACTCCCCGAAGACGGTGACCGGGCCACCGCCGGAGAGCGCGACGAGCTTCCACAGCGCGGGCCGGGACAGCGCGGCGGCGGCTACGGGCAGGGCCGCATCGCCCTCCGCGTCCGCCAGCTGCCAGCCGTCCGCGGACGGCACGGGTATGACATCGCGCAGCGTCACCGGCCAGGACTCCAGCCACGGGTCGTCGCCCAGGGCCCTGCCGTACGCGGCGATCGCCCCGCCGACCGGGACGCCCGGGGGCGGCGGCCCGAGGGGCGCGGGCGGACCGAACTGCTCGCCCAGTTCCGCCCGTAGCTGTCCGGACCCCGGGTAGGGCGTGATCTCGGCGTCGAGCGTGACACCCACCGGCAGCGCCTGGGCGGGGGAGCGGCCGGCGGCCCCGAAGGACAGCAGCAGAACGATGCGGCCCGATTCCCGGCCGTGCAGCCAGATACGACGCGCGACGATCTTGCCCTCGGGCGTGTCGTACTGCGCGAGGACCAGCCAGTGGTCACGGACCGGCGGCCCCTCCGCGGCGGCTGTCAGGCCCACGCGGGTGCGCACGGTCGCCGCCAGCGACGGCGGCAGCCGGTCGATGCTCAGCCACGCCGTGTCCAGGAGATGGAGCAGCGCGCACTCCTCCAGCAGGCGTACCGGCCAGCCCGGCCCGGAGGCCGGAATCGCACCCAACTCCCGCACCCGGCCCGCCAGGCCGGGCGCCTGCGCGTCGACCATGCGGGCGGCCGTCTCCTCCCACAGCCCGTACCCCGACTGCTCGGCGGAGGCCAGCCCGCCGCGCAGCAGGTCGGTCAGGCGCTGCTCCAGCTCCTGCGCGCCGCCGCCGATCCGCTCCGCCCGGCGCTCGGCGCGACGCCGGGCGGCCTCGGGATCGGCCGGACCGGAGCCCGGAGGCTCTTCCCTGGCTTGGGCACGGGCGCGACGGCCCGCCAGCCACTCGTCCGCCCAGCCGGGCGGATCGCCGGCGGGCGGCGCCGATCCGCCGGACGCGAGGAGCAGCAGCAGGCCCAGCGCGTGCTTGCACGGGAACTTGCGGCTGGGACAACTGCACTTGTACGCCGGGCCCGTGGTGTCGATCACCGTCCGGTAGGGCTTGCTTCCGCTGCCCCGGCACAGTCCCCACACCGCGCCCGAGCGATCCTCTCCGGTGTCCGACCACGGAGCGGCCGAACTCAGCTTGTTACCCGCCTTGCGTGAAGCGTCGTCAGGAGCCAGGGCCAGAACCTGCTCCACCGTCAGGCGCACCGCCGGAGCAGCGGCACCCAAGGGTTCTCCCCCGTCAGTCAGCAGCATGGGAACGACGTTAGGCCGCGCCACTGACAACTGCACCTGACCTGCGGGAAGACCGATTGTCAGTGCCATGGTGCACCGTGGGGACCACACCAGGCCGACCGATCCGGAGGGGGATCCATGACCGTGTCCGACACCACCGCGGCCATCGGCGCCGAAGTCCTGCGCCCGCATGCCGAGGACGCCTTCGCCGACGAGCTGAAGGCGCTCGCCGCCGCCGACGACCGTCCCCGGCCCGAGCGTTGGCGCCTGTCGCCGTGGGCCGTCGCCACCTATCTGCTCGGCGGCACCCTGCCCGACGGCACGGTGATCACACCCAAGTACGTGGGCCCGCGGCGCCTCGTGGAAGTCGCCGTCACCACACTCGCCACCGACCGGGCACTGCTCCTCCTCGGTGTCCCCGGCACCGCCAAGACCTGGGTGTCCGAGCACCTCGCGGCAGCCGTCAGCGGCGACTCGACCCTCCTTGTCCAAGGCACGGCCGGCACACCCGAGGAAGCCGTCCGCTACGGATGGAACTACGCCCAGCTGCTCGCGCACGGCCCCAGCCGTGACGCCCTGGTGCCCAGCCCGCTGATGCGGGCCATGTCCGAGGGCATGACCGCCCGGATCGAGGAACTCACCCGCATCCCCGCCGATGTGCAGGACTCGCTGATCACGATCCTGTCGGAGAAGACCCTGCCGCTGCCCGAACTGGGCCAGGAGGTCCAGGCCGTCCGCGGCTTCAACGTCATCGCCACGGCCAACGACCGCGACCGCGGGGTCAACGAGCTGTCCAGCGCGCTGCGCCGCCGCTTCAACACCGTGGTGCTGCCGCTGCCCGCCACCCCCGAGGCCGAGGTCGACATCGTCTCGCGCCGCGTCGACCAGGTCGGGCGCTCGCTCGACCTGCCGCCCGCGCCCGACGGGCTCGCGGAGATCCGCCGTGTGGTCACGGTCTTCCGCGAGCTGCGCGACGGGGTCACCACCGACGGCCGCACCAAGCTCAAGTCCCCTTCCGGGACGCTGTCCACGGCCGAGGCCATCTCCGTCGTCACCAACGGTCTGGCCCTCGCCGCCCACTTCGGTGACGGCGTGCTGCGCCCCGGTGACGTCGCCGCAGGCATCCTCGGCGCGGTCGTCCGAGACCCGGCGGCCGATCGCGTCGTCTGGCAGGAGTATCTGGAGACCGTGGTGCGCGAGCGGGACGGCTGGAAGGACTTCTACCGCGCCTGCCGTGAGGTCTCCGTATGACCGGCGCGCGCCCGTCGGGGCCGCTGCTGCTCGGAGTGCGGCACCACGGCCCGGGGTCCGCCCGCGCCGTCCTCGCCGCCCTGGAAGCGGCCCGCCCGCAGGCCGTGCTCATCGAGGGACCGCCCGAGGCCGACGCACTGCTGCCCCTCGCCGCCGACGAGCAGATGCGGCCGCCCGTCGCCCTGCTCGCCCATGCGGTGGACGACCCGGGGCGGGCGGCGTTCTGGCCGCTCGCCGCGTTCTCGCCCGAATGGGTCGCGATCCGCTGGGCCCTGGCACACGGCGTCCCGGTCCGCTTCATCGACCTGCCCGCGGCACACTCCCTGGCCATGGCGGAGGAGGGCGAGCGGGACGGCCGTCCCGAGCCCGACGGCGAGCCCCGGCCCGTTCCCGTCGACCCGATCCGGGTGCTGGCCGAGACGGCGGGGTACGACGACCCCGAGCGCTGGTGGGAGGACGTCGTGGAGCACCGGGTCCCCGGTGGGCCGGGCGCCGCGGCCCCTGCCGACCCGTCGGCGGCCTTCGCCGCGCTCGGCGAAGCGATGACGGCCCTGCGCGAGGTGTACGGGGACGGCGGACATCCCAGGGACGCGGTCCGGGAGGCGTACATGCGCAGCCGGCTCCGCGCCGCCCGCAAGGAGTTCGGCGGCGCCTTCGCCGTGGTCTGCGGTGCCTGGCACGTCCCCGCGCTCGAAGCGAGGACGACGCAGACCGCCGACCGGGCGCTCCTCAAGGGCCTCCCCAAGGTCAAGACCGAACTGACCTGGGTGCCCTGGACCCATCAGCGCCTCGCCCGGCACAGCGGGTACGGGGCAGGGATCGATTCGCCCGGCTGGTACGAGCACCTCTTCGGCTCCCCGGACCGCCCGGTCGAACGGTGGATGACCAAGGTCGCCGGACTCCTGCGCGACGAGGACCGGTTCGTGTCCTCCGCCCATGTCATCGAAGCGGTCCGGCTCGCGCACACCCTCGCCGCCATGCGGGGCCGGCCGCTCGCGGGACTGAGCGAGACCACCGACGCCGTCCGGGCCGTGATGTGCGAAGGCTCCGACGTACCGCTCGCCCTCGTCCGGGACCGCCTGGTCGTCGGCGTGACCCTTGGCGAAGTGCCGGACACCGCCCCCGCCGTGCCGCTGCAGCGCGACCTCAACCGGCAACAGCGCACCCTCCGCCTCAAACCGGAGGCCTCCGAAAGGGAGTTGGACCTCGACCTCCGCAAGGAGACCGACGCGGGACGCAGCCGGCTCCTGCACCGGCTGCGCCTCCTCGGCATCGGCTGGGGCGAACCCGCCGCCGGCCGGGGGAGCACCGGCACCTTCCGGGAGAGCTGGCGGCTGCGCTGGGAGCCCGAGCTGTACGTGCGGGTCGCGGAGGCGGGCGTGTGGGGCACCACCGTGCTCACCGCCGCCACGGCACGCGCCGAGGCGGACGCCCTGGCGGCGACCGCGCTCGCCGGGGTGACCGCCCTGGCCGAGCGGTGCCTGCTCGCGGGACTGACGGACGCGCTCCCCGTCGTGATGCGCGTCCTCGCCGACCGTGCGGCCCTCGACGCCGATGTCGGGCACCTCGCCGACGCCCTTCCCGCCCTGGCCCGCACCCTGCGCTACGGGGACGTGCGCGCGACGGACACCGCCGCGCTGGGGGAGGTCGCGGCCGGGCTCGCGGAGCGGATCTGTGTCGGACTGCCGCCCGCCTGCACCGGACTCGACGCGGACGGGGCCGCCGCCCTGCGCCGCCAGGTGGACGGAGTCCACACGGCGATCGGCCTGCTCGCCGGCGCCGTACCGGCGAACGCGGACGGGCTGCGCGAGCGCTGGAGAGCCGTACTGCACCGGCTCACGGCCCGGGACGCGGTCGCCGGTGTGATCCGTGGGCGGGCCGCCCGGCTGCTGCTCGACGACGGGCACCTCGCGCAGGACGAGGCCGCCCGGCTGATGGGCCTCGCCCTGTCGCCCGGCACGCCTCCCGCCGACGCCGCCGCATGGATCGAGGGATTCGTCGGCGGCGCGGCGGGCGGGGGCATGCTCCTGGTCCACGACGAGCGGCTGCTCGCCCTGGTCGACTCCTGGCTCACCGGAGTTCCGGCGGACACCTTCACCGATGTACTGCCCCTGCTGCGCCGCACCTTCTCGGCGTACGAGCCGGGAGTGCGGCGCACCTTGGGTGAACTGGTCCGGCGCGGCCCGGCCGTCGGTACGGACCCGGCCACCGGAGCGGTTCCGGGCCGCGAGTCCACGGCGCCCGGATTCGGGCCGGCCCTCGACGGGGCGCGCGCGGACGCGGTGGTGCCGGTGCTGCGCCTCCTGCTGGGCCTGGACTCCGGGACGCGGGCCAGGACACCCGAAGACCACGAGGAACGGCTGGGGGCAACGGGATGACGACGGGAAACAGCACGGACGCGGTGGACGTGGCACTGACGACGACGGCAACGCCACAGACCCCCGCGGGCCACGAGGAACGGCTGCGACGGTGGCGCATGGTCCTGGGTGCGGACAGCGCCGAAAGCACCGGATGCGCCCTCACGGGCCGCGACGCGGCGATGGACGGCGCACTGACCGCGCTCTACGAGGGCGGGGGCAGGCCCGGCGGCAGGAGCGGCAGCGGACGGTCCGCCGGACTCGGGGCCTCCGCCCCGTCCGTGGCCCGCTGGCTGGGGGACATCCGCACCTACTTCCCCACATCCGTGGTCCAGGTCATGCAGCGCGACGCCATCGACCGCCTCGGCCTCTCCGCGCTGCTGCTGGAGCCGGAGATGCTGGAGGCCGTCGAGGCCGATGTCCATCTCGTCGGCACCCTGCTCTCTCTCAACAAGGCCATGCCCGAGACGACGAAGGAGACGGCAAGGGCCGTCGTGCGCAAGGTCGTCGAGAAGCTGGAGAAGCAGCTCTCCACGCGCACCCGGGCCACGCTCACGGGGGCCCTGGACCGTTCCGCGAAGGTCACCCGGCCGCGGCACCACGACATCGACTGGGACCGCACCATCCGGGCCAACCTCAAGAACTACCTCACCCTCCCCGGCGGGGGCGGGGCCGGCACGATCGTTCCCGAGCGGCTCATCGGCTACGGGCGGGCCGCGCAGTCCGTGAAGAAGGACGTCATCCTCTGCATCGACCAGTCGGGCTCGATGGCGGCCTCCGTCGTGTACGCGTCGGTCTTCGGCGCCGTCCTCGCCTCCATGCGCTCGCTGCAGACCAGGCTCGTCGTCTTCGACACGGCGGTCGTCGACCTCACCGACCAGCTGGACGACCCCGTCGACGTGCTCTTCGGTACCCAGCTCGGCGGCGGCACCGACATCAACCGGGCGCTCGCGTACTGCCAGTCCAGGATCACCCGCCCCGCCGACACCGTCGTCGTACTCATCAGCGACCTCTACGAGGGCGGTATCCGCAACGAGATGCTCAAGCGCGTCGCCGCGATGAAGGCGTCCGGGGTGCAGTTCGTGACCCTGCTCGCACTCTCCGACGAGGGCGCGCCCGCCTACGACCGTGATCACGCGGCGGCGCTCTCCGCCCTGGGGGCTCCCGCCTTCGCCTGTACGCCGGACCTCTTCCCGGACGTGATGGCAGCCGCGATCGAGAGGCGGCCCCTGCCCGTACCGGACAAGGAGACCCAGGGATGACAGACGGCTGACGTGACCCGGGCGGCTCGCAGGCGTCGTCCCGACGTTCGCGGAGGAGCGCATGCCGCGGGCCACGCCACCTGGGAGGACTCGCCCCCCACGTGACCACCGCAGCCGCCGGACCCCGCGACCGCTCCGCCGCTTGGTGCCTCCGGGGGCGGGGGTGGCGGGCACGCGTGCGCGCAGATGGTGCTGTTCCCCGGCGGTCCGGCGGCACCGGGTCTGTCCTTCGGCGCGCCGGCGAGGGCCGTCGCCCCCCGCCTCCGTCCCCGCCACCGTGTTGTCGGCCGCGCCGACCGTCTCGTCGCTGAACCCGGCGCGCTCCGTCCCCACTGCGGCGTACCCGCTCCGGGGGTGCCGGGCGGACTCCCGCACGGTCCGGACCCCGCACGGTCCGGACCAGGGGTGGCGCCCGCCGCCCGGGGCCGTTTTGTCCACTGCGACCCGGCTACCAGCGCGATCTGTGACCGTAATCACCGCCCAGGTGTGATCTGCGATTTAGGGTCATGCGGGGCTCGGGGATAACCTGCGAGATGGACATGCCGCGTATCCGGTCACCGTGTGCGCCTTCCTGGTGACAGAGCAGTCACGTTGCCCCTCGCGGCACGCCCAAGCAGAAAACCAACCGCGAGACCATTTGATAAGGGACGGACGCGCGTGGACCTGTTCGAGTACCAGGCGAGGGACCTCTTCGCCAAGCACGGTGTACCGGTGCTGGCCGGTGAAGTGATCGAGACGCCTGAGGCAGCCCGCGAGGCGACCGAGCGGCTGGGCGGCAAGTCGGTCGTCAAGGCGCAGGTGAAGGTCGGTGGCCGCGGCAAGGCCGGTGGCGTCAAGCTGGCCGCCGACGCCGACGAGGCGGTCGCCCGGGCGACCGACATCCTCGGCATGGACATCAAGGGCCACACGGTCCACAAGGTGATGATCGCCGAGCTCTCCCCGGAGATCGAGGCGGAGTACTACGTCTCGTACCTCCTCGACCGCACCAACCGCACCTTCCTGGCCATGGCCTCGGTGCAGGGTGGCATGGACATCGAGGAGGTCGCGGAGAAGACCCCCGAGGCCCTCGCGAAGGTCCCGGTCAACGCCGTCGACGGAGTCGACATCGTCAAGGCCCGCGAGATCGTGGCCCTGGCGAAGTTCCCGGCCGACGTGGCCGAGGGTGTCGCCGAGGCCATGGTGACCCTGTGGGACACCTTCGTCGCCGAGGACGCCCTCCTCGTCGAGGTCAACCCGCTGGTGAAGACCAAGGACGGCCGCATCCTGGCGCTCGACGGAAAGGTGTCTCTCGACGAGAACGCCGACTTCCGTCAGCCCGGGCACGAGGCGCTCGAGGACAAGGCCGCAGCCAACCCGCTCGAGGCTGCCGCCAAGGCCAAGAACCTCAACTACGTCAAGCTCGACGGCGAGGTCGGCATCATCGGTAACGGTGCCGGTCTGGTCATGTCGACCCTGGACGTCGTCGCGTACGCCGGTGAGAACCACGGCAACGTGAAGCCCGCCAACTTCCTCGACATCGGTGGCGGCGCCTCCGCAGAGGTCATGGCGAACGGCCTGGAGATCATCCTCGGCGACCCGGACGTCAAGTCCGTGTTCGTCAACGTCTTCGGCGGCATCACCGCCTGCGACGAGGTCGCCAACGGCATCGTCCAGGCGCTCGAGCTGCTCAAGTCCAAGGGCGAAGCGGTCACCAAGCCGCTCGTCGTGCGTCTTGACGGCAACAACGCGGAGCTGGGTCGCAAGATCCTTTCCGACGCCAACCACCCGCTGGTCCAGCGCGTGGACACCATGGACGGCGCGGCCGACAAGGCCGCCGAGCTCGCCGCGGCTGCGAAGTAAGGAAGAGGGACTCAGACCACCATGGCTATCTTCCTCACCAAGGACAGCAAGGTCATCGTCCAGGGGATGACCGGCGCGACGGGCATGAAGCACACCAAGCTCATGCTCGCCGACGGCACCAACATCGTCGGCGGCGTGAACCCGCGCAAGGCCGGCACGACCGTCGACTTCGACGGCACCGAGGTACCGGTCTTCGGCTCCGTCGCCGAGGCGATGGAGAAGACCGGCGCGAACGTGTCCGTCCTCTTCGTGCCGCCGGCCTTCTCGAAGGCCGCCGTCGTCGAGGCGATCGACGCCGAGATCCCCCTCGCCGTCGTGATCACCGAGGGCATCGCCGTCCACGACTCGGCCGCCTTCTGGGCGTACGCCGGCGCGAAGGGCAACAAGACCCGGATCATCGGCCCGAACTGCCCGGGTCTCATCACCCCCGGCCAGTCCAACGCCGGCATCATCCCGGGCGACATCACCAAGCCCGGCCGCATCGGTCTCGTGTCGAAGTCCGGCACGCTGACCTACCAGATGATGTACGAGCTCCGTGACATCGGCTTCTCGTCCGCCGTCGGCATCGGTGGCGACCCGGTCATCGGTACGACGCACATCGACGCCCTCGCGGCGTTCGAGGCCGACCCCGAGACCGACCTGATCGTCATGATCGGCGAGATCGGCGGCGACGCCGAGGAGCGCGCGGCGGACTTCATCGCGAAGAACGTCACCAAGCCGGTCGTCGGTTATGTCGCGGGCTTCACCGCCCCCGAGGGCAAGACCATGGGCCACGCGGGCGCCATCGTCTCCGGCTCCTCCGGCACCGCGCAGGCGAAGAAGGAGGCCCTCGAGGCCGCCGGCGTCAAGGTCGGCAAGACGCCGACCGAGACCGCCAAGCTGGCACGCGAGATCCTCGGCGCCTGACGCTCACCGCGTCGGAGCACCACCGCAGGATCGCGTCACCGCACAGAGACGCGGGGGGGGGGGCCCCCCCGCGGGGCGGCGCCCCCCGGCGGTGTGTGGGGGTGTGGGGTCCGGGTGTGGGGTGGGGGGGGC
>NZ_JBEXXX010000070.1:0-20418 GCF_040630635.1 Streptomyces sp. NPDC005761
GGAGGGGCACCACCCCCACCCACCGGACAACAGCGCCCCGCGGGGACCCCGCACACAAGCCCGTCCGGCGATTGAGGACGGAACCCCGCACCCAGGAGCCCCCGCACCAAGGGGGCCCGGTGCCGCCCGCCCGAGGGTCCCGCCTTGACCCCGGTGAGTCACTGCTCTAGCGTGGCGTTCATAAATATGGACGTCAATCAGAAACGTGCACGCCCCAGGGAGCGCCCGTGACCTCAGCCCCACTTGCCGCCCGACTCACCGCTGTCGCCGGGCCGCTCTTCTTCCCCGTCACCGCCTACGGGCCGGACGGCTCCGTCGACCTCGACGCCTTCCGCGCGCACGTGCGTACGGGCATCGACGCCGGCGCGGCGGCCGTCTTCGCCTGCTGCGGCACGGGCGAGTTCCACGCCCTGACGCCCGAGGAGTTCCGCCTCGTCGTCGCCGCGGCCGTCGAGGAGACCGCCGGCGTGGTGCCCGTCGTGGCGGGTGCCGGATACGGCACCGCCCTGGCGGTGCAGTTCGCGAAGCTCGCAGAGGAGGCCGGCGCGGACGGGCTCCTCGCCATGCCGCCGTACCTGGTCGTCGCCGGCCAGGAGGGGCTGCTGGCGCACTACACGGCGCTGGCCGCGGCCACCGGCCTCGAGACGATCGTCTACCAGCGCGACAACGCCGTCTTCACTCCCGAGACCGTGGTCGCGCTGGCGCGGACGCCCGGCATCATCGGCCTCAAGGACGGCTACGGCGACCTCGACCTGATGCAGCGCATCGTCAGCGCCGTCCGCACCGGACTGCCCGGCCAGGACTTCCTGTACTTCAACGGGCTGCCCACTGCCGAGCTCACCGGCCTCGCCTACCGGGGCATCGGCGTCACGCTCTACTCGTCCGCCGTGTTCGCTTTCGCGCCCGACATCGCGCTGGCCTTCTATCGCGCCCTCGAATCCGGCGACGACGCTCTCGTCAACGCGCTGCTCGACTCCTTCTACCGCCCGCTCGTCGAACTGCGCGCCAAGGGACGCGGTTACGCGGTCTCGCTGGTCAAGGCGGCGGTCCGCCTCCAGGGCCTGGATGTCGGCGAGGTGCGCAGCCCGCTCACCGAGCCGCCCGCCGCGCACATCAAGGAGCTGACGGAGATCATCGGGGCGGGCCGTGCGCTGCTGGAGAGCGCCGGCGCGGGGGAGCGCGGGTGAAGGCCTCCGTCTTCCTCTATCCCTGGGACATCGTCGGGGACCCCGGGGCGGCTGCCCGCGTCGCGGACCTCGGGGTCCAGCAGGTGACACTCGCCGCCGCCTATCACTCCACCCGGGCGCTGACCCCGCGCCATCCCGTTCGCCGCATCGTGACGGCGGAGTACGCCGCGGTGCTCTACCCGCCGGATGCCGACCGGTGGGCGGGGCGGGGGCTGCGGCCCCACCCCCAGTCCTGGGTGGAATCGGACGACGCCTACGCGGAGGCTGCCGAGGCCCTGGCCGGCGCCGGGCTGGAGGTGCACAGCTGGGTGGTGCTCGCGCACAGTTCCCGGCTGGGCGCCGAGCATCCGGAGACGTCCGTGGTCAACGCCTACGGGGACCGCTACCCCTGGGCCCCGTGCATCGCGCAGCCCGCGGTCCGCGCGTATCTGGTGGACCTGGCCGCGGAGGCGGCGGTACGCGAGGGGGCGCGCGGCACCGAACTGGAGTCGTGCGGCTGGTACGGCTTCGCGCACCTGCACGCCCACGACAAGATCGCGGGGGTGGGCCTCGGTGACGCGGCGCAGTACCTGATGTCGCTGTGCTTCTGCCCGGACTGCCGGGCCGGGTACGGCGGGCAGGGGCTGGACGCCGACGCGCTGTCCCTGGCCGTGCGCCGGGCGCTGGAGCCGGCATGGTCGGGTTCGGGCGCGCCGGAAGCGGGCTGGGGCGGTGTCGAGAAGCTGCTCGGTGCGGACCTCGCCGCCGCCACCCTCCGGTGGCGCACCGAGGTGGCCCGCGGGCTCCAGGAGTCGGTGGTCGCAGCGGTGCGCGCGGCCGCCGCCCCCAGGTTCCAGGTGCTGTTGCACGCCGACCCCGCGCCGTACCGCACCGGTGCGAACGTGGGCGTCGACGCGGAGCACATCCTGGCCGTGGCGGACGGCGTGGTCCTGCCCTGTACCGGCGACGACGCGGCGCGCGAGACCGTGCTCGGCCCGTTCGCCGGACGTGGCGGTGTCCTCGCGGCCAACTTCTCCGTGGTGCGGGGAATGGGCGGCAGCCCCGGCACCCTGGAGCGCGACGCCACCCACGCGGCCTCACTCGGCGCGGACCAACTGCGCCTGTACCACGCGGGGCTGGCCTCCGGCCCGGACCTCGAAGCGGTCACCGGGGCACTTTCACGTCTCGGACGCTGACACACGCGGGCCGGCGGGGGCCTTCCCCGGCCGGCCCGCGACCAGCCATGCCGCGGTCGGCAGTGCCGCCGCGCCCACCAGTGGCAGCAGCACCCGCACGTCCACCAGTGCGACCAGCGCCGCGCCGAGCGCCAGCGCCACCGCGTTGGGCGCCATCATCAGCGTGCTCGCGGTCGCGGCCGTCCGGCCCAGGACCGCGTCCGGGGTCTCCCGCTGCACCGCTGTCATCGCGGCGATCAGCACGCACGGCAGGCCCGCCCCGATCAGGCCGCACGCCGGCAGCGCCACCGCGTCGCAGGGCAGCGCCCGCAGGCCCACCGCCACCGCGAACAGGGCGATCCCCGCTGCCGTGAAGACCCGTTCCGGCAGCCGCCGCAGAAGGGGCCCGGCCAGCAGCCCGATCGTGACGGACCCGAGGCCCTGCACCGCCAGGAGCACTCCGGCGTACGCGGGGGAGCGGCCGAGCACCCCGTCCACGACGGCGTACAGCGTCGCCCCGTTGAGCCCGGCGCACAGCATCGTGACCGATCCGGCGAGCACCAGCGGCCGTAGCACCGGCGACCCCCACACCTGCCGCATCCCGGAGAGCCGTCCGTCCCCGGGGTCCGCGGCCGCAGCCGGTTCGCGTACCCGCAGCAGTCCGTAGAGCACCGCGGCCAGGGCGAAGGACGCCGCGTCCAGCAGGGCCACCGCGCCGCCGCCGAAGCGTGCGTAGAGCGCCGCCCCGGTGAGCGGCGCCACCAGCTTCATGCCCTCGTTCGCCATCATCCTCAGGCCGTTGAAATCGCCCAGCAGACGGGCGTCCACGGCCTGCGCGACCACGGCCGACTCGGCCGCGTCCATCACGACGTAGCCGGTTCCGTACAGCAGGAGCACCGCGAACAGAATCCAGATCCGCCCCGCCGAATCCACCGCGGTCAGCGTGGTCAGCAGCAACGCCATGACGACGTTCGACCGGACGAGCAGCGGCTTCCTCGGCAGCCGGTCGGCCACCGCTCCGAGGGCCGGGCCGAAGAGCACGGGCAGCCAGACAGCGAAGAGGGCGAGCGCCGCCAGGCTGTCCGAGCCCGTCAGCGACTTGACCCAGATCCCGGCCGCCAGTGACATCGCGGAGCTGCCGAAACCGGACACCACGACCGCCGCGAGGAACAGCCCGGCCGTCCGGTCCCGCAGCACCCGCCCTGTCGCCGATCCTGTCATCCTGCCCACCGAACCTCCCTGACCTGCACGTTCGTTGCGCAATCAGACTGGCCCGTAAGGCTGTTGCACGGCATCGGGAAGATGCCGTAGACCTCCGCACGGGGTCGGCTCCGTCCCGGGATCGGTGTATGGCACACGTCGTAGTCCGGTGAACTTCTTCTGTCAGAAGCGTTGACGAAACATTCGCGGCGCCTCTAGCTTCATCGCGTCGTACTTCGTACGTCATATATGAGACGCGATACGCGAGATGCGAGAGCCCTTCACTCATGACCTTTGCGCCCACCCCGATTCCGTCCCGCACCCAGTACGTGCTGGAGGCGATCAAGCACGCGATCCTCACGGCGCAGCTGAGACCAGGGCAGGCGCTCGTCGAGACCGAACTCGCCGCACAGTTCGGGGTGTCCAAGACCCCCGTCCGTGAGGCGCTCAAGACGCTCGCCGGTACCGGGCTCGTCGTCATGAGCCAGTACAAGGGCGCCATCGTGCGGCTGGTCGACGCGACCATGGCCCGGGAGGTGTACGACGTCCGCCTGCTGCTCGAACCCGAGGCGCTGCGCCGCTCCATCACCCGCAAGGCCTCGCTCGACGCCGCCCAGGAGGCCCTGGAGCGCGCCGACTCGGCGGGCGACAAGGCCGACCGGTCGCTCGCCAACCGGGACTTCCACCGGGCGCTCTACCTCCCCTGCGGCAATCCGCTGCTGGCCCGGATGCTCGACGAGGTCCGCGACCAGGCTGCGCTGGTGTCGACCGTCGCGTGGACGGCCATCCCGTCCTGGGAGCGGGAGGCGGCCGAGCACCGGGAGATCCTGCGGCTCGCGCTCGCCGACGACGCCGAGGCGGCGGCCGGGGCTCTGCACGATCACATCGCGTCGTTCGTGCGCCGCGCGTTCCCCGACGACGTAGACGGGGGCGGGGCGGCGTGAACCAGCAGCACACCGACGAAAGGCCTGTCCGCATGGACCTCACACCGCTGAAGGCGGCCCTCGCAGATGTCGTGGCGATCCCGGTGACCCCGTTCGCCGGGGACGGCACCATCGACACGGCGGCGCACCGCGCCCTGCTGCGAAGGATGCTCGACGGCGGCGTGCGCATCCTCACCCCGAACGGCAACACCGGGGAGTTCTACGCGCTCACCCCCGAGGAGCGGCGCACGGTCACCGAGCTGACCATCGACGAGGCCGGCGGACGCGCCACGATCCTGGTCGGCGTCGGGCACGACGTGCCGACCGCCGTCGCCGCCGCGGAGCACGCCCGTGACGCCGGCGCCGAGATGGTGATGGTGCACCAGCCCGTTCACCCGTACGTCTCCCAGGACGGCTGGATCGACTACCACCGGGCCATCGCCGAGGCCGTCCCCGGACTCGGCGTCGTCCCCTACATCCGCAATCCGAACCTCGACGGCGAGTGCCTGGCGGTGCTCGCCGACAGCTGCCCCAACGTCATCGGCGTCAAGTACGCCGTCCCGGACGCCGCCCGTTTCGCCGCGTTCGCACGGGACGCGGGCCTGGACCGCTTCGTCTGGGTCGCCGGCCTTGCCGAGCTGTACGCCCCCGCCTACTTCTCCGCGGGCGCCACCGGCTTCACCTCCGGCCTCGTCAACGTCGCCCCCGGTGTCTCGATCGCCATGCTGGAGGCGCTGCGGGCCGGCGATCACCCGGCCGCCATGAAGGTCTGGGAGCAGATCCGCCGCTTCGAGGAACTGCGCGCCGACCGGCAGTCCGCCAACAACGTGACGGTCGTCAAGGAGGCACTGGCCTCCCTCGGCCTGTGCCGCCGCGACGTACGCCCGCCGAGCCGGGTGCTGCCCGAGGCGCAGCGCGCCGAGGTCGCCGACCAGGTCGCGGGGTGGTCCATATGACCCCCGCAACCGGCCGCGTCGCCCCCGAGGAACTGCGCAGCCACCAGTGGTACGGCACCGACGGGCTGCGTTCCTTCAGCCACCGGGCCCGGACCCGCCAGCTCGGCTACCTCCCCGAGGAGCACCTGGGCAAGCCGGTCATCGCGATCCTCAACACCTGGTCCGACATCAATCCGTGTCACGTCCACCTCCGTGACCGCGCGCAGGCGGTCAAGCGCGGTGTCTGGCAGGCCGGCGGCTTCCCGCTCGAGTTCCCTGTCTCCACCCTCTCGGAGACGTTCCAGAAGCCGACCCCGATGCTCTACCGCAACATGCTGGCGATGGAGACGGAGGAGCTGCTGCGCTCCTACCCCGTCGACGGCGCGGTGCTGCTGGGCGGCTGCGACAAGTCGACGCCCGCGCTGCTGATGGGCGCGGCCTCCGTCGACCTGCCGGCCGTCTTCGTGCCGGCCGGGCCGATGCTGCCGGGGCACTGGCGCAACGAGGTCCTCGGCTCCGGCACCGACATGTGGAAGTACTGGGACGACAAGCGGGCCGGGCTCATCGGCGACTGCGAGATGGACGAACTGGAGAACGGGCTCGCCCGCTCTCCCGGCCACTGCATGACGATGGGTACCGCCTCGACCCTCACCGCCGCCGCCGAGGCGCTCGGCGTCACCGTCCCCGGCGCCTCCTCCATCCCGGCCGTCGACTCCGGCCACGACCGGATGGCCGCGCAGTCGGGCCTCCGGATCGTCGAACTGGTGTGGCAGCAGCGGAAACTGTCGTCGATCCTCACCGCGGAGGCGTACGAGGACGCCGTGGCCACCGTCCTCGCGCTCGGCGGTTCCACCAACGCCGTCATCCACCTGATCGCCATGGCGGGCCGCTCCGGCATCAAGCTCACCCTGGACGACTTCGACCGCATCGCCCGGACCGTGCCCGTGCTGGCCAACCTGCGCCCCGGCGGGAAGTACCTCATGGAGGACTTCCACTTCGCCGGCGGACTGCCCGGATTCCTGGCCCGGCTGACCGACGTACTGCATCTGGACCGGCCCACGGTCGCGCACGACACCCTGCGCGAACAGCTCGACGGCGCCCTCGTGCACAACAGCGACGTCATCCGCGAACGCGACAACCCGCTGGCCGAGGAGGGCGGCGTGGCGGTGCTGCGCGGCAACCTCTGCCCGGACGGGGCGGTCATCAAGCACATCGCCGCCGAACCTCACCTGCTGCGCCACACCGGCCCCGCGGTCGTCTTCGACGACTACAAGGAGATGCAGCGCACCATCAACGACCCCGCACTGGCCCTCACTCCGGACCATGTGCTGGTGCTCCGCAACGCCGGACCCAAGGGCGGTCCCGGGATGCCCGAGTACGGCATGCTGCCCATCCCCGACTATCTGCTGAAGCAGGGAGTACGGGACATGGTGCGGCTGTCCGACGCCCGTATGAGCGGTACCAGTTACGGCGCCTGCGTCCTGCACATCGCTCCCGAGTCCTACGTCGGCGGGCCCCTCGCACTCGTGCGCACCGGTGACCCGATCACCCTGGACGTCGAGGCACGCCTGCTCCATCTCGACGTTCCCGAGGAGGAGTTGGCGCGGCGCCGGGCCGAGTGGACACCGCCGGCCACCCGGTACGAGCGCGGTTACGGGGCGCTGTACCACGACCAGATCACCCAGGCCGACACCGGCTGCGACTTCGCCTTCCTGGCCCGGCCGGGAGAAGTTCCCGACCCCTACGCCGGCTGAACGGCCCGACAGAATTCGGGCGCCCCGCCTCGTTCGGCATACCGAACATCATGCGGCAAGCGCTTGCGCACTACACGCATCACCCCGCACCGCACCCTCACGCACCCTCAGCACCACCGTGCACCCCGTACCTGAGAGAGAACGGAGACGTGTCATGGCCCAAGCCGCCGCTGTGGCCACACCGCCCAAGGTGCCCAGGCGCCGCTCCGCGAGCCCCCGCCGACTGCCGTATCTGCTGATCGCCCCCGCGGGGCTGCTCATGCTGGGCTTCATCGCCTACCCGGTGATCAGCGTCTTCTACTACAGCCTGCAGAACTACAACGTCACCAAGCCCTGGCGGAACGGCTTCGCGGGCTTCGACAACTTCACCCGGATCTTCACCGACGACGACCAGTTCTGGACGACGCTGGGCTTCAGCGCCCAGTGGGTGGTCGTCCAGGTGGCGCTCCAGCTCACCCTCGGACTGGCGCTCGCCCTGATCGTCAACCAGACCTTCGTCGGCCGCGGCATCTCCCGCGCGATGGTCTTCTCGCCGTGGGCCGTCTCCGGTGTGCTGACCAGCACCATCTGGATCCTGCTCTACAACTCCTCGACCGGATTCAGCCGGTACCTCGCGGACGCCGGGATCGGCGACTACGGCACCTCGGTGCTCTCCGACACCGGAACGGTGTTCTGGGCAGCGACCGTCGCCGAACTCTGGCGCGGAGTCCCCTTCTTCGCCATCCTCATCCTCGCGGACCTGCAGTCCGTCTCCAAGGAACTGTACGAGGCGGCGTCCGTCGACGGCGCCGGGCGGATGCGCCAGTTCTTCCACATCACCCTGCCCCACCTGCGGGACGCGATCATCCTGTCCACGCTGCTGCGCGGTGTCTGGGAGTTCAACAACGTCGACCTGCTCTACACCCTCACCGGCGGCGGACCGGCCGGCGAGACCACCACCCTGCCGCTCTACGTCGCCAACACCGGCATCGAGGGCCACGACTTCGGGTACGCCTCGGCGCTCACCACCGTCGCCTTCGTGATCCTCCTCTTCTGCTCGATCGTCTATCTGCGCCTGAGCAAGTTCGGAGGCGACCACAAGTGACTGCCGCACTGGCCGAGAAGAACGGCACCGAGGCCGCACGGCCGCCCGTCAAGGACAACCGCACGCCGGCCGCGCACCGCCGCGGCAAGCCCGGCCGCGAGCGCGCCTTCGACGACGTACCGCGCTGGCAGATCTACGTACCGCTGGGCGTCTACCTCGTCTTCACCCTCATCCCGTTCTACTGGATGTTCCTGTTCGCCGTGCGCCCGTCGGGCTCCACCTCGCTGGTGCCCTGGCCGATGACCGGGGAGCACTTCTCCAAGGTCTGGAACGAGCGCAGCTTCGCCCTCTTCTTCCAGAACAGCATGATCGTCGGGGTCTGCACCCTGGTCAGTACGACGCTCGTCGCACTGGCCGGCGGCTACGCTCTCGCCCGGTTCAACTTCAAGATCAAGAACGCCTTCATGCTGGCGCTGCTCTGCTCGCAGTTCATTCCGGGCGCGCTGATGCTCGTGCCGCTCTTCGAGATCTTCAAGAACCTCCAGATGATCAACTCCCTGGGGAGTGTGGTCATCGCCGAGACGGTGTTCCAGCTTCCCCTCTCCATCATCCTGATCAGCGGATTCATCAAGAACGTGCCGGTCTCCCTGGAGGAGGCTGCCTGGGTGGACGGCTGCTCGCGCTTCCGTGCCTTCTGCGCGGTGGTGCTGCCGCTGCTGCGGCCGGGCCTCATCGCGGTCGGCTCCTTCGCCTTCGTGCACAGCTGGAACCACTTCCTGTTCGCCCTGATGTTCCTCAGCGAGCAGGACAAGCAGACGATCCCGGTCGGCCTGAACACCCTCATCGGCGCCGACAGCGTCGACCTGGGCGCGCTCGCAGCCGGCGGAGTGATCGCCGCGGTACCCGTGGTGATCGTCTTCGCCTTCATCCAGAAATGGCTCATCACCGGCTTCAGCGCCGGCGCCGTGAAGGGGTGACGGACATGCCGTCGATACCCGCCACACCCGTCCCCATCGTCCTCGCGGGCGCCCGCGGCCACGGCCGCTGGCACCTGGCCAACATCCGCCGCCTCCAGCACCAGGGCCTCGTCCGGCTTGCGGGAGTCTGTGAGCTGAAGCCGCTCGACGACAGCGAACTCCATGCCTTCGCCGGTGAACTCCCGGAGCAGTCGGCCGACTTCGGTGCACTCCTCGACTCCACCGGGGCCCGCGCCGCCGTCATCTGCACCCCGATCCAGACCCACACCGAACTGGCGCTCACCGCTGCCGGACGAGGCGTCCACCTCCTGCTGGAGAAGCCGCCCGCCGCGACGCGGGCCGACTTCGAACGGATCCTGGCCGGGGTACAGGGTTCCAAAATCGCCTGCCAGGTGGGCTTCCAGTCCTTCGGCTCGCACGCCGTGCCCGCCATCCGCGAGCTCGTGAGCACCGGCGCCATCGGCACCGTCCGGGGCTACGGGGCAGCGGGCGCCTGGGTCCGGGACGAGGCCTACTACCGGCGGGCACCCTGGGCCGGGCGGCGCCGGATCGGTGACACCGACGTCGTCGACGGCGTCCTCACCAACCCTCTGGCCCACGCCGTCGCCACCGCCCTCGAACTCGCCGGCGGCGGCACCGCCCAGGACGTCGCCGCGGTCGAGACCGAGCTCTTCCGCGCCCACGACATCGAGGCCGACGACACCTCCTGCGTACGCATCACCACCACGGCCGGGCTCCCCGTCACCGCCGCCGTCACCCTCTGCGCGGAACAGGCCGGGGAGCCCTATGTGATCGTCCACGGCGACCGCGGCCGGATCACCTTCTGGTACAAGCAGGACCGGGTTCTCGTCCAGCGGGCCGGGCACGGCCCCGAGGAGGCGGTGCACGGACGGACCGACCTCCTGGAGAACCTCGTCGACCACCTGGTGCGGGATGCCGCCCTGCTCGTACCCCCGCACCGCACCGGGGCGTTCATGGAGGTCGTCGAGGCCGTACGGACCGCCGCCGAACCGCGCGCCCTGCCGGCCGACGCCTGGTACGCCGTGCCCGGGACCGCCTCCGCCGCCCCCCGCCGAGTGGTGCGCGGGATCGACGGACTGGTCGCGGCGGGCGCCTACACCCTCACGCTCTTCTCCGAACTCGGCGTCCCCTGGGCGCCCAGGTCCTGTCCGGAATCCCCCCGCGGCGTCGCGGCGTCCGGCACCTCCGCCCTGGATCCGACGGCACCGGACGCCGCTCCTTCTCCCGCGCCGGAACTCCAGACAGGACCTACCACCGAGGTGAGTTCATCGTGACGACCACCGCACTGCTGAGCTGCGCCGGCCGGCCGGTCGGCCGCTACACCTACCTTCCCGCCACCGACGGCCGCCCCTACCTCCACCCGGTCACCACCCTCGCCGGCACCCCCGTCACCGAGGAGCGCCCGGCCGACCACCTCCACCATCTGGGCACCTCCGTCGCCGTCCCGGACGTCGCGGGGCACAACTTCTGGGGCGGCCGCACCTTCGTCCGCGACCAGGGACCCACGGTGCTCGACAACCACGGGGTCCAGCGCCACCTCGGCTGGAAGCTCCGCGACCCGGACGGGTTCGTCGAGGAGCTCAGCTGGGAGGCCGGCGACACCGAACTGCTGCGGGAGCACCGCACGGTCGCCACCGCTGAACTCTCCGCCACCGCCTGGGCGCTGGACTTCTCCTTCTCGCTCACCAACCGGGGCACCACGGACCTGTCGATCGGCAGCCCGGCCACCAACGGCCGTCCGGGCGCCGGATACGGCGGCTTCTTCTGGCGGGCGCCCAAGGAGGCCTCGGCGCCCGTCGTGTTCAGCGCGTCGGGGGAGGGTGAGGAGGCGGTGCACGGAAGGGCCGCCGACTGGGTGGCGATGAGCGGCGACGGCTGGACCCTGGTCTTCGCCGGCGCGACCGAGGAGACCCGCCGGGACCCGTGGTTCGTGCGGACCACCGAGTACCCGGGCGTCGGTTCGTCCCTCGCCGCCGCGCACCGGCTCCCGGTCCCCGCAGGCGCGACGGTCGTGCGCCGGGTCGTCACCGTCATCGCGGACGGCCGGCTCGACCGGGACGGGGCCGCCGCCTACGTCCGTCGGGCGGTGACCGCGTGAGCGCCGTGGGCGAGCGCCCCTGGACCGCCGACCTCGGCGACGGCACCTACCGCAACCCGGTGCTGAACGCCGACTGGTCCGACCCCGACGTGATACGGGTCGGCGAGGACTTCTACCTCACGGCCTCCAGCTTCGGACGGGTCCCCGGCCTGCCGCTGCTGCACTCGCGCGACCTCGTCAACTGGACCCTCATCGGCCACGCCCTGGACCGGCTGGAGCCCGCTGCGGACTTCGCCGTCCCCCGGCACGACTGCGGAGTGTGGGCACCGTCGCTGCGGCACCACGCCGGACGGTTCTGGATCTTCTGGGGCGACCCCGACCACGGCATCCAGCAGATCAACGCCGAGGACGTGCGCGGCCCGTGGAGCGCGCCCCATCTGGTCAAGGCAGGCAAGGGACTGATCGACGCCTGCCCCCTGTGGGACGAGGAGACCGGCGAGGCCTATCTGGTGCACGCCTGGGCCAAATCGCGCTCCGGCATCAAGAACCGGCTCACCGGTCACCGGATGAGCCCGGACGGACGGGAGCTCCTCGACGAGGGCAAGACCCTCGTCGACGCCGACACGATCCCCGGCTGGTTCACCCTGGAGGGCCCCAAGCTCTACCGGCGTGACGGTGAATTCTGGATACTCGCCCCCGCCGGCGGGGTGAGTACCGGCTGGCAGGGGGCCTTCCGGTCCCGGGAGTTCTTCGGGCCGTACGAGGAGCGCGTCGTCCTCTCCCAGGGCCGGACGGAGGTGAACGGGCCGCACCAGGGCGGCTGGGTCACGACCGCGGCCGGCGAGGACTGGTTCCTGCACTTCCAGGAGCGCGGGGCGTACGGGCGGGTGGTCCACCTCCAGCCGATGCGCTGGGACGCGGCGGACGGCGGCTGGCCGGTCATCGGCGACGGGGGCGAGCCGGTCTCCGTACACACCAGACCTGCCGTGCCCGAGCAGTCCGCCGCGGCCCCGGCCAGTGGCGACAGCTTCCCGGGCGGCCGGTATGGCAGACAGTGGCAGTGGACGGCCAACCCCCGCCCCGGCTGGACCGTCGAGCACGGCGGGGACGGGTTGCGGCTCAGCTGCGTACGGACCGCGTACGCGCACGATCTGCGGGCCCTGCCCAACGTGCTGGTCCAGCGGCTGCCCGCCGAGACGTTCACCGTGGAGACGGATGTGAGCCTCGGCAGCGAGGTGCCGGGCGCCAAGGCCGGTCTCGCGGTGCTCGGGGACGCCTTCAGCTGGATCGGCCTGGAGCGCCCGGCGGACGGGGCGGACGGGGTACGGCTCGTGCACCGGTACGCCGAGACGGTCGCCGAACACGAACGCGACGCCGCACACAGCAGGGCGGCCCCCGGCGGCACGGCCCGGCTGCGCATCGAGGTCGCCCCGGGCGCTCGCTGCCGCTTCTTCGCCGACACCGGGGACGGGGCCGGATTCCGGCCCTCCGGCCAGGTCTTCGCCGCCACGCCGTGGCGCTGGGTGGGCGCCCTGCTGGGCCTGTTCGCCACCGCACCACCGGGGACGGGGCCGGCCGGGACGGCCTGCTTCACCGGATTCCGCACCACCCCCTGACCTGTCCCGGCCAGGCCGTCGGACGACGGCCGGCCGGCACCGGACCACCGAACCCCCCACTCATGCGCACGAACCGAGAGAACCGAGAGAGAAGAGCCGATCATGAACATCTCGAAGACGCAGCGGGGGCGTGCCACGGCCGCTGTCTCCCTTGCCGCGGTGCTCGCACTGACCGCGACCGCCTGTGGTGACGACGGCAGCGACACCGGCACCGAGGGCAGCGGCAAGGGCGAGATCACCTTCTGGGACAACAACGGTGGTCCACGCACGGCCATCTGGACCGAGATCATCAAGGACTTCGAGAAGAAGTACCCGGACATCAAGGTCAAGTACGTGCCGATCCCGATCGCCGACGTGCAGTCCAAGTACGACACGGCCATCGCGGGCGGCGGCCTGCCGGACGTCGGCGGCGTGGGCACCGCCTACCTCGCCAACATGGTCTCGCAGGAGGCCCTCGAACCGCTCAACGACCGGATCAAGGGCTCCCCCCTCAACGGCAAGCTCGTCGAGGGCATGGTCGCGAGCGTCAAGGACGCGGGCGGCCGGGGCGACGACATGTACTCCTTGCCGACCTCCGCCAACAACGGCGCACTCTGGTACCGCACCGACCTGTTCAAGGCGGCGGGCCTCGAAGCGCCCACCACCTGGGCCAACTTCTACAAGGCGGCCGAGAAGCTCACGGCCTCCAAGGACAACAAGTTCGGCTACACCATCCGCGGCGGCGCCGGATCCATCGCCCAGGCGATCGACGCGTCGTACGGCCAGTCCGGCATCACGGAGTTCTGGAGCGGCGACAAGACGACGCTCAACGACCCGAAGAACATTGCCGCGCTGGAGAAGTACGCCGCGCTGTACAAGAAGGCGACGCCCGCCGCCGACGTCAACAACGACTTCACCAAGATGGTCGCGCAGTTCGACACCGGCACCATCGGCATGCTGAGCCACAACCTCGGCTCCTACCAGGACCACCTGAAGGCGCTGGGCAAGGAGAAGTTCGCCGGCATACCGAACCCGGTCGGCGACAGCGGCACCCGGGTCCAGGTCTCCAACCCCGTCGACGGGCTCGGCCTGTTCCGGTCGAGCAAGAACAAGACGGCCGCCTGGAAGTTCATCGAGTTCGCCGCCTCGCACGAGTCGAACAGCAAGTGGAACGAGTCCGCGGGCGCCATCCCGGCCAACACCGAGGCCGCCAAGGACCCCTGGATCAGCGCCACCGAGCCGACCGCGCTCGCCGCGAAGGCCCTCACCGACGGTTCCACCAAGATCGTGCAGCTGCCGTACTACCTGCCGGACTGGAACAACATCAGCAAGGCGGACAACGAGCCCGAGTTCCAGAAGCTGCTGCTCGGCAAGGTCACGGCCAAGGACTTCCTGGACAAGATGGCGGACGAGCTGAACAAGGCGCAGAAGGAGTGGAAGGAGATCGGCAACGGCTGAGAATCCGTCGCCGGTCCGACACCCCGGTGACCGGGGGCCGGCGGCGGTCCGGGTCGCGTCCCGCCGCCGGCCTCCTCTCCTCCTGCACTTCTCCTCCTGCACTCCGTACCGCCGTACGCCCCGCGTACGCCCCGCTACGCATCCATGAGAGAGGCAGTCTCACCGTGTCACTCACCCGCAGGCAGACCGCGGCCGCCCTCGCCGCACTGCCCCTGGCGCTCGCCACCGGCACCGCCGCGGCGGCGCACGGACCGGGCGGACGCCCCCGCCCCCGCACCCTGCACATCGCCGGCGATTCGACAGCCGCGCAGAAGTACGCCGACGCGGCGCCCGAGACCGGCTGGGGCATGGCCCTGCCGTTCTTCCTCGGCCGTCCCCTGGCGGTCGCCAACCACGCGATGAACGGCCGTAGCTCGAAGAGCTTCATCGACGAGGGCCGGCTTGCCGCCCTGCTGGAGGAGGTGCGCGAGGGCGACCTCCTGCTGATCCAGTTCGGGCACAACGACGAGAAGACCGAGGACCCGGCCCGGGGCACCGACCCGTACACCACCTACCAGGACCACCTGCGCCAGTACGTGCGCGGTGCGCGTTCCCGCCGGGTGCGGCCGGTCCTGCTGACCCCGGTGGAGCGCCGCCGCTTCGCCGCCGACGGTACGGCGAAGCCCAGCCACGGCGAGTATCCGGCCGCGATGCGCGCGCTGGCCGCCGAGGAGCGCGTCCCTCTGCTCGACCTCCAGGCGCTCACGCTCGCGCGCTGGCAGGAGCTCGGCCCCGACGGCACGCTGGAGTACTTCAACTGGCTGGAGCCGGGCCAGTCGCCCAACTATCCCGACGGGCGACAGGACAACACGCACTTCCGGCCCCGCGGCGCCGTCGCGGCCGCGCGGCTCGTCGCCCGGGCCCTGGTGGCGGAGAAGGTGCTCGCCCCGCGCGACGTACGGCGCACGGATTCCGCGATCCCGCTCGAATGGATCACCTGGCCGCAGGTCTGACCCCGGCCGCCACCCCGTTCCTCCACCCCTCGCCCCATCTCACCTCACCACCGAAGGATCCGCCATGCCCGCACGCATCTGTCATGCCCGCGCCATTGCCTTGGTGATGGGCTGCGCCTCCCTGGCGCTCGCCGTTTCCGTCCCCGCCCAGGCGACCGGGCACCACAAGGGAGCAGGCCACCACCAGGGCGTCGACCGCGCCGTACTCGGCAAGAACGACGGCTGGGCCGCCGCCGAGGGCTCCACCACCGGCGGCTCCGCCGCCACCCCCGATCACATCTACACCGTGAGCAACCGGGCCGAACTCATCGCCGCCTTCGAGGACGCGGGCGACGCCCCGAAGATCATCAAGATCGACGGCACCGTCCACGGGAACTCCGATGCCGCGGGCACCCCGATCGACTGCGAGGCGTACCAGACCGACGGTTACACCCTGGACAAGTACCTCGCCGCCTACGACCCGGCCACCTGGGGCCGCTCGGAGGTCCCGTCCGGCCCCCTGGAAGAGGCCCGGCTCGCCTCCGCCAAGCTGCAGAAGGCCGCGGTGAACGTCTACGTCCCGTCCAACACCACACTCGTCGGGGTCGGCAAGGACGCGACGGTCATCGGTGCCAGCCTCCAGATCCAGAACGTCTCCAACGTCATCGTCCGGAACATCTCGTTCGAGGACACCTACGACTGCTTCCCCCAGTGGGACCCCACGGACGGCGAAACCGGCCACTGGAACTCCGAGTACGACAACCTCGTCGTCTACGGCTCCGACCACGTCTGGGTCGACCACAACACCTTCAGCGACGGGGACCGCCCCGACGCAGCCCAGCCGCGCTACTTCGACGAGCTGTACCAGCAGCACGACGGGCTCTTCGACATCGTCAAGGGCGCCGACCTCGTCACCGTCTCGTACAACGTCCTCAAGGACCACGACAAGACGATGCTCATCGGCAACAGCGACGGCGCCGGCGCGACCGACAGCGGCAAGCTCCGCGTCACCCTGCACCACAACCTCTTCAAGGACGTGAACGAGCGCGCTCCCCGCGTCCGCTTCGGGCAGGTCGACTCGTACAACAACCACTTCGTCGCAACCAAGGGCAGCGTCTACGGCTACACGTACGGCATCGGCGCGAAGTCCCAGCTCGTCGCCGAGCACAACGCCTTCAGCCTCAGCGGTGAGTTCGACAAGGCGAAGATCCTCAAGAAGTGGTCCGAGTCCTCGGTCACCGCCGCGGACAACTACGTCAACGGGCGCCGGACGGACCTCATCGCCGTCCACAACGCGGGCGTTCCCGCGGAGCAGCTCACCGCGGGCGCCGGATGGACACCGGCCCTGCGCACCAAGGTCGACCACCCGCTGCTCGTGCCCCTGATCGTCGGCCTCAAGGCGGGCGCCGGCCGGATTCCCGGCGCCTGACCACCGATCGCCCCGTACCGGTGGGACCCCGCCGATGCCCCGACGGCACGGCGGGGGCCCGCCCGGCCCCGTCGCGCATCCCGCGTGAGGAAGTAAGGAAGTACCGCCCATGCCCAGCAGACGCAGTGCCCTGGCCCTGCTCGCGGGCGGCAGTGCCGCCCTCGCCCTCGGCGCCGCCCCCACGGCCCACGCCGACGGCCGGCCCGGCGCACACCGCCCCTTCGGACGCTACGGCTCACCGTCCCGGCGCCGCGACACCGCGACGCTGTACGTCGACGCACGCGGCAGAGGCGACCACACCACGGTCCAGGCAGCCGTGGACGCGGCGACCGGCGCCGGCCGCACCCTGGTGATCGCCCCGGGCACCTACCGCGAGACGGTCGACATCCCGGCCGACCGGACCGGGCTCACCCTCATCGGTGCGAGCGACGACCCGCATGACACCGTCATCGTGTACGCCAACGCCAACGGCACCCCCCGGCCCGACGGTTCGGGGACGTACGGCACCAGCGGGTCCGCCACCGTCACCGCCCGGCCCGCCGGACTCACCGCCCACGGCCTGACCTTCGCCAACGACTGGCTGCGCGCCGACCACCCCGAATACACCGGTACCCAGGCCGTCGCCATCAAGGTGCAGGGCGACCGGTCGGCGTTCTACGGCTGCCGCTTCCTGGGCCACCAGGACACCCTGTACGCCGACTCCCTCGCCCTCACCGACTTCGCCCGCCAGTACTACCGCGACTGCTACGTCGAGGGTGACGTGGACTTCGTCTTCGGCCGGGCCGCCGCAGTCCTCGACGGCTGCCACTTCCGCACCCTGGCCCGCACCGATCTGGCGGCAGCACCGTTCGGCTTCGTCTTCGCGCCCAGCACCGCGGGCGCCAACCCGCACGGCTACCTGGTGCTGCGCTCGCGCATCACCAGCACCGCGCCGGACGGGTACTTCAAGCTGGCCCGCCCCTGGGTGCCCTCCTCCGACCTCACCGCACACCCGATGCTGACCGTGCGCGACAGCCACCTCGGCGCCGGGATCGACACGGACGAGCCGTACGGGACCATGTCCTCGGGCTTTCCCTGGCAGGAGCAGCGGTTCGCCGAGTACCGCAACACGGGTCCCGGCGCGCGCGTCACCGTGCCCGCCAACCGCCCCCGGCTGACCCCGGCCGAGGCACGCCTGCACACCCCGGCTGCCTGGCTCGGGGACTGGTGTCCGTACCGGTAGAACACGCCACGCATGACGGGAGCCCCGCCGGACCGGTCCGGCGGGGCTCCCGTCACCGTCGCTCACTGGTAACTGATGTCCGAGCTGCTGTACTTGCAGTACGTGCCGTCCGGCCCGCTGCCGGTCTCCGTCGGCTCGTCACCGTCGTCGTTGCCCGTGTAGCGGACGCACGGCTTGATCTTCTTGCTGCTGTCGCCGTGGATCCGGACGGACCTCAGCGTCGCGGTGTCGCCGTAGTTGGTGTTGATCCCGACCAGGGCCTTGCCGGGCGCCGTCACATCGACGTCGCTGACCGCGATCGTGCGCTTGTACTGCTTGGAGCAGTTGCCGCACGAGCGCACGAGCTTGCCGAAGTCCGAGACCTGGAAGCCGCTGATGGTCAGTGTGCCCGCGCCGTTGAACTGGAAGACCTTGTCGTCGGCCTTCCTGGCGCCGCCGCCGGTCACCTTGTAGGTGGCGCCCGACGAGGTGCCCTTGAAGGACGCCGCGTCCTCGCCGACGTCCTCCCACCACACGTTCTGGATCGTGCAGCTGCCCTTGCAGTGGATGCCGTCGGCGGCCGGCGAGCCGACGACGACGTTCTTCAGGACCGCCCCGTCGGCCAGTTCGAAGATCGGGTCCTGGCCCTCGTCCTGGCCGCCGTCACCCAGGTCCCCGCTTCCGTAGAAGCGCTTCAGCGAACCGTCGTACGTCCCCGAGACCTTGATGGTCGCGGAGACGGCCTGTGAACCCGATGGCGTCGGCCACGCGGCGGCCGCGGCGGCGGTGGGGGCCGCGTCGGCCGACTGGACCAGGAGGCCGGTGGTGAGTGCGGCGCCGGTGAGGGAGAGCGCGGTGGCCGAAGCGGCGATCATGCGTCGGCGGCCGGAGCGCCGTGCGCGGCTGCCGTGCGGTGCGGCTCGGTTCTTCATGTCGATGTCCCGTTCCTCGGTGGTGGGGGGAGCGTTGCGCTCCTTGGTCGCCACCGCGGGGGACAAGGGTTGCCGGGTTCGGCAGTCTTCTTTTCCGGCGCCCGCCCGGTCAGTGATCCGGGCCGAAGTAGTCGCCCACCGAGGCCCGTTCACCCGTGGTGCGGATCGCGTCCGCGGTCAGGTAGTCGCCCGCCGCGTCCCGGTCGCCCTGCGCGTGGTTGTACTGCCCGGCGAACGTATGGGTGCCGGCGGGCACGGTCCGGCCCGCCTTGAGCGCCCACCGGTAGACGAGGTACCCGCCGCTCTCGGTCGCCGACACGGTGAAGTCCTTCTCCGGCAGCGAGCGCCAGGAACCGGTGCTGTTCACCCCGCCGGTGAGGGCGATCCGCAGCTCCACGGTGAGCGAGGACAGCGGCTCGGCCGTCCGCAGCGTCACGTTGCTCTGCGCCCAGTACGCGTTGGAGTGCGGGTCAACGGCACCGTCCGTCCACAGCGGCCCGGCCTCGGTACGCAGCGAGCCGAGGGCCGCCGGCGGAGTCATGGACGGGGTGGGAGCCGGCGTCGGCGCCGCGGCCACGCGCGCCCCCTGCGATCCGTCCTCACCGGCCGAGGTGACGGCGACCGCACCGATGGCCAGCACCCCGCAGACCGCGGCCGTCGCCCCGGCGACACGCAGCCACGGCGCCGGGACACGCCGCGGGCGCACCACCCGGGCGGGCGGGCCGCCCTCGGCGACGCCACGCTCCACCCGGGCCAGCATCCGCTCCCGGTCGGGGCGGTGCGCCTCGGCGGCCTCCCGCAGCCGCACGGACAGCTCCTCGTCCTTCACCGGTCTCCTCCGCTGGGCTGCGCCGTGACGGCCGTCTGCACGTGCGCCGCGGCGGACGTCTCCGGACCCAGCATCCGCTGCAGTTCCGCGACGGCTCGCGAGGTCTGGCTCTTCACCGTACCCACCGAGATCCCGAGAACCAGAGAGGTGTCCCGTTCCGAGAGGTCGAAGGCATGCCGCAGCACCACACAGGCGCGTTTGCGGAACGGCAGCCTGCGCAGGGCCCCCTGGACGTCGACGACCGCCGACACGTCCGGATCGTCGACCGCGTCCCCGCCGCCGCGCGGCGCCCAGAACAGTGCGATCCGGCGCCGCTCGCGCACGGCGCTGCGGATCCGGGTCCTGGCCATGTTGGCGACGACGCCGCGCGCGTACGCCACCGGATGATCCGCGCTCCTGACCCGGTCCCAGCGATGCCAGAGCGCCAGCAGGGCGTCGGCCGCCAGATCGTCGGCGGCATCCGCCTCGCCGGTCAGCAGATGGGCCAGCCGCGCGAGTTCGGCGTAATGGGCCTCGAAGAACTCATGGAACTCGGCGGCAGCGGCATCGGCATGCTCGATGGATGTGCCCACAGCTACCTCATCTCTGCGCTCGAATCCCGGTGCCTGCGTGGTCGGGCTGTGTACGTTCCCAGTCGCCTGCCGCGGCGTGCGGGCGGGGCGAGAGCGTACCAGCGCGTCACGGAAGCGCTTCGACGCGGGTGTGTAACCAAGTAAGGCGTAACAGGGCGAAAACCTGAAGGGTCCGGGACACGACGAACGTCCCGGCACCCCGATTCGGGGTTGCGGGA
>NZ_JBEXXX010000071.1:0-19295 GCF_040630635.1 Streptomyces sp. NPDC005761
AGCGGTCCTGTCCGGGTGTACCGAAGAGGTACAGGATCAGGTCCTGGTCGAGGGTGATGCGGCCGAAGTCCATGGCCACCGTCGTGGTGGTCTTGCCGCCGGTGTGCGTCAGGTCGTCGATGCCCGCCGAGGCGGACGTCATCACGGCTTCGGTGCGCAGCGGATTGATCTCCGAAACGGCACCGACAAACGTGGTCTTACCCACGCCGAATCCGCCCGCCACCACGATCTTCGCCGAGGTGGTGGCCCGGGCTGCACCGCCACTAGAGCTTGCGAAGTCCACTGAGCACCCTTTCGAGCAGTGTCACATCCGGCGCGCCGCCGGCCTCTCCGTTGCCCGGCTGGTGGATGGCCACCATGCCGGCTTCCGCCAGGTCCGCGACGAGAATCCGGGCCACACCGAGCGGCATCGACAGCAGGGCCGACACCTCGGCCACCGACTTGACCTCACGGCAGAGGTGGCAGATCCGCTGGTGCTCGGGGAGCAGCGTCCCCAGGTGCGCGGGGTCGGCCGTGGTGCTGACCAGCGCCTCTATCGCTAGCTGGTAGCGCGGTCGGGTCCGTCCGCCGGTCATGGCGTACGGACGGACCAGCGGCTGATCGCCTTCACCTTCGTACGACGCGTGGTTCAACGCGCCGTACGGATCGGGTGAGGCGGGTGGCGGGGTCATGAATCCTCCGGGCGTGACAGCAGGGTGTCGGCTTGCCGTCTGAAGGGGCCGGTGGGGGGCTGTAAGCGGCCGGACGGGCGAGAGATGAGTGCGGTACCTGGGCTAATCGTCTGTGTCACCGATTCACGGCCGCCTAGTGGAGCAGGCTGCCCTGCAGCTCGGCACGGAGGTCCGGAGTCAGGACGGTGCCTGCCCGGTCCACCAGCAGAGCCATTTCGTAGCCGACAAGACCGATGTCGGCGTCCGGGTGGGCGAGCACGGCCAGTGAGGAGCCGTCGGAGATGGACATCAGGAAGAGGAATCCGCGTTCCATCTCCACCACGGTCTGGCTGACGGCGCCGCCCTCGAAGATCCGGGAGGCACCCGCGGTCAGCGAGGTCAGACCGGAGGCCACAGCCGCCAGCTGGTCGGCGCGGTCGCGCGGGAAACCTTCGGACATCGCCAGCAGCAGGCCGTCTGCGGAGACCACCACCGTGTGCGACACCCCGGGGGTGTTGTCCACGAAGTTGGTGATCAACCAGTTGAGATTCTGTGCGGCCTGACTCATCGGGCTCAACTAACGCTCCTGCTGGTGAGTGGGGCCAAGTGGAAAACTGCCGGTCGACGGGCCGTTGTTGGCCTGACGCCCCTGCTGGATGCCCCGGCGGAGATTGGTCAGCCGCCCGCGCACATCATCGGGCGCACGCGACACCTGGGGACCGGACTGGTGGTTCTGCTGCTGGGCGGTACCCGGCACCAGATTGGCACGCGGGACCCGGCGAGGCAGACCGGATGTCGTAATTCCGCCTGCTGCGGGCTTCTTCACCCGCTCCGCCTGCCGGACGAGTTCGTCGTTCGGAGAGGCACGCCAGGAACTTGTGGCGCCGCTGGTGTCACCGGCACCGCGACGCGGTGCGGCGGGAGCGGAACGCTCCTCGGCGGGCTGCTGGGGGAAACCGGGTGCCTGCGGCGCGGCGGGCGGCTGCTGGCCGCCCTGCTGCGGGCCGTGGAACCAGTTCGTCTCCAGCGTGTCGTACAGCGGTGTACGGCCGTCACCGGGACCGGCCGGCGGCAGTGCCTCCGGCTGCGACTGCTGCGGCAGGGCCGGCCGGAAGTCCCCGGCCGGAGCCGGCGCGACGGGCGGACGCGGGGCACCGAAGTCCCCGTTGTCGCGGTCACGCTGGCGCGGCGCGGGCTGACCCTGGGCGGGCTGCCCGAAGTCGGGGCGGGCGAACTGCGCGGTGCTCGCCGGGTCCGGCGCCTGCGGCGCGGGCCGCTGCTGCGGGGCCGGTGCCGAGAAGTCCGGACGGGCGAACTCGGCGGTGGCGCCGGGCCCCTGCTGGTTGTCCATGGGCGGACGGGGGCCGAGCGGCGGCGGGTTCAGCGGCCGCTGGAACTGGCCGGTGGACTCGGGCTCCTCATGACCGCGGGGCGCGTCGAGCGGGGAGCGCCGCGGTGCGGACGGCTCCTGGCTGCTGCCCCAGCTGGTGGTCTGCGGACGCTGCGGCTGGGGGTTGCCACCCGGAAGTTCCGCGCGCGGGCCGCCGACCGGAGGCAGCTGTCGGTCGTTCTGGGCGGGGCCGCCGGGCTGCTGGAAGCCGCCGCCCTGGCCGGGCGGGTTCTGCCGGGCCTGCTGCGGCTGCGGGGCCTGCCGGGCAGGACCGCCCTGCTCAGGACGCCTCTGGTCAAACAGACTGGGCTGACCCGACTCCGTACGGCCCGGGCCGTCGCCCTGGCCGCGGGCGCCCAGCCGGGCACCGCCGCCGAAGGCACCGGAGAGCCCGCCACCCTGACGCGGCGGCTCCGGGCGCGAGGCGTCGGGCTGCCGGCCCTGCGGACCGGTGCCGGGGAGACCGGCGCTCTGGAAGCCGGAGTTCTGCTGGCCGCCGGGCTGACCGGGCTGGCCCGGCTGGTTCGGGCCACCGTCGCGGGCCGGCAGGGCCGCTCGCGGCCCGGAGCCCGTGCCGACCTGGCCGCGTGCGGCGCCGGGCCCGGCGGCGAGGCGCCCGCCCGGGGCCGAAGGAGCGCCTTCGAGGCCGGTGCGGGGCGCGTTGCCGCCGGCGAGGAGCCCGCCGGGGGCGGACTGCTGGCCCGGGGCCTGCTTCGGAGCGGGCTGCTTCCCGCCGTGCGCGACATCGACCGGGAGCATGACCAGCGCGGTCGTGCCACCGGAGTCCGAGGGGCGCAGCTGGATGCGGATGCCGTGACGCAGCGACAGCCGGCCGACCACGAACAGACCCATGCGGCGCGAGACCGAGACGTCCACGGTGGGCGGCGAGGCGAGCCGCTCGTTGATCGCCGCGAGGTCCTCGGGGGAGAGGCCGATGCCCGTGTCGTGGATCTCGACGAGCACCCGGCCGTCGGGCAGCGCGTGGCCGGTGACGCGGACCTTGGTCTGCGGCGAGGAGAACGACGTGGCGTTCTCCAGCAGCTCGGCGAGGAGGTGCACGAGGTCGTTGACGACCCGGCCGGCGACCTCGGTGGCGGGCACCGCGGCCAGTTCGATGCGCTCGTACTGCTCCACCTCGGAGGCGGCGGCACGGAGCACGTCGACCAGCGGCACCGGACGGGTCCACCGGCGGCCCGGCTCCTCGCCGGCGAGGACGAGGAGGTTCTCACCGTTCCGGCGCATACGGGTCGCGAGGTGGTCGAGCTTGAAGAGCGAGGACAGCTGGTCCGGGTCGGCCTCGCGCGACTCCAGCTCGGAGATGAGCGAGAGCTGACGCTGGATGAGGCCCTGCGAACGGCGCGAGAGGTTGGTGAACATCGCGTTGACGTTGCCCCGGAGGAGGGCCTGCTCGGCGGCGAGACGGACGGCTTCGCGGTGCACGTCGTCGAAGGCCGCGGCCACCTTGCCGATCTCGTCCCGGGAGTGCACACCGACAGACTCGACCGAGGTGTCGACGTCCTGCGGGTCGGTCTCCGAGAGCTGCTTGACGAGCTCGGGCAGCCGGTCCTGGGCGACGCGCGTGGCGGTGTCCTGCAGCCGGCGCAGCGAGCGGATCATGGACCGGGCGACGACGAACGCGCCGACCAGCGAGACACCGAGAACGAGCAGGATGAGCGCACCACTGATGATCGCGCTGCGCTGGGACTCGTCGCGCAGCTCGCGCGCCTTGCCCTCCATGTCGCTGAGGAGCGTCTCCTCGATCTGCTTCATGGCCTGGATCTTGGTGGAGTCCTGGTCGTACCAGTCCATGTACGAACGGCGCGCACCCGGACTGCTCATGCCGTTGGCGTTGTCGAGCACCTTCTTGGCGTAGGTGTCGGCGGCCTTGATCTCGGGCTGGCCCTCGTCGAGCGTGGAGGTCAGCTCGTCGGCGCTCTTGCCCGTGGTCGTGTAGATCGCCTCGAAGGAGCGGCGGGCCGCGTCCTCCTTGCGCTGAGCGGCCAGACCGAACTGCTGGTCGTTGCGGTCGAGGTGCGGCTGCTTGTCGTTGCCGCCGGGCAGCGCGGCCGCGATGATCGCCCGCTGGATCGACGCGTACTCCTTGGCGGAGGAGAAGGCCGCCAGGGCGCGGGTCCGCTTGATCATCTCCGGGCTGCTGGTCGCCTGCGCCATGTCCTGCGAGAGGCTCAGCAGCGAGGTGATCAGCTGGCTGTAGGCGTCGACGGTCTGAAGACTCGGACTGTCCTTCGCGTACGCCTGCTTGCGGATGTCGCGGATGGAGCCGAGCTGCGAGGCGATCTGCTGGACGCTGGAGTGAATGCTCTCCAGTGCCTCGTCACCGGTGGTGTCGCCGATGTCGTTCGTCGCCGAGAAGAAGGACTTCTTCGCGCGGTCGGTCTTCTTCCGGGGCTCCGTGACCTTGAAGTCGTCCGCCGGCACTCCGTTGGACAGCGGTCCGGCCGAGCGGTCCCGCTCCTCCTGGAGTGCCTGCGCCAGCGACGTCGCCTGCTTCGTCATCTGGGTGAGCAGCTGCATGTGCTCCAGCTGCTGGATGTCGTTCATGGAGTCGTTGATACGGAGGCCACCCAGCGTGGTCGCGGCGACCACGGGGAGGGCGAGCAGGGAGACCAGGCGCGTGCTGATGCGCCAGTTGCGGAGAGCTACTCGTGATCCCGTGTTGACCGGGCCCCGCGACTTGGGCGCGGAGACCGGATCGGACCCACCGCCCGCCGCGGAGCCGGGGCGCCGTTCGCGCTCGCTGTTGTCGCCGGCCGCGGCCGGTCCCGGGTTCTGGGCGTGCTGGGGCGAGGAACCGCGGTCGGTCCCGCCGCGCGGCTCCTGTTCCGCCGCAGCGCTGCCATCCCTCTTGAAACGTCCCTGCACTAGCGTCGCAACCTCTGGACCAGGCGTTCTCCCGTCATGGACGGAAGGAACGGTGTCGGCGTCGTGGGGCGTTCTACCGCCCCATGGTGGTCGTGAGTGACCGGCGCTCTTCCCCTTCCCGCCGCCACTCGGCGCTGCGTAGCGCCCCTGCGCGCCGGCTTGAAACCCGCGGCGGTGCGTGGAATTCCAGCACAGTGCCGGATCTCCAACAAGGGCCAGGTACCGGGCTGTGACCTGGATGACACGTTGTGATGGCGGGGTAACAAGACGTGCAGGCCGTTCACTGACATAACGGACGATTGCGGGTGGATCAGGTTGGGTGGACCGGTGTCCCAGTCGACATGATCAGGAGCGGAATGATTTATTCAGTGATGCAATGTCCGTTTCTTCCTGCCGCATCCAGCGCCCGAATTGGCGGAATTGTCGCTCACTTCGTGAGCAAACTCACAGGATGATCGCCGTCTCTTCCGGGCCCCCGCTGGGAATCGGATGTTTAGCCTGACGCTTTACAGGGATGGCGAAACCGACAACCGGCGCCCCTCCGGGTGGCGCCCCGACCGACAGGGTCCGTACGGCAGATGAAGACGACGATGATGTTCCGCAACATTGCCAACCCCCGGCGCACCACGCTGGCGCACCTCAAGGACGCCGAAGCGCTGCAGACGCCGGACCGGCCGGAGCACGCAGTCGACCTGCCGACGCAGACGGCCAACCCGCGCCGCACGATCCTGATGACCGCCCCCGCAGCCACCACGGCCGCCGCCGAGTAACACGTGAGGCGCCGGCGCCCCGCCCGGCGGGGTCCGCTCCGTCGCGGCGTCCGGCAGCGCGCTTCGCCGTGTTGCCGGAGCGCCCGCGCAGCTCCGGCACGAGGCCGCTCCGGCGCCCTGCGCACGCACGTACCGGCGCCCTGCCCCCGCACGTACCGGAGGACCGCTCCTTCCGGGACAAACCCCGCCGGGCGAGGCGATAGCCTGGAGCGTCAGTCTTCAGCTACCCAGCAAGTGAGGGGCGACAGCAACCCGTGCGCATCGCCAGGTTCTCCATCGACGGCAATGTCGCCTTCGGCGCGGTCGAGGGCGACGGGCCCGATGGTCTCGTCCTCGACATCATCAAGGGCATCCCGTACGCCGACTTCGAGCTCTCCGGGACCAAGGTCCCGCTGAGCAAGGTCCGGCTGCTGCCGCCCGTGCTCCCCAACAAGGTCGTGGCCATCGGCCGCAACTACGCGGAGCACGCCGCGGAACTCGGCAACGAGGTCCCCGACGTCCCCGTCGCCTTCTTCAAGCCCACCACCTCGGTGATCGGCTCCGGCGACGCCATCGAGTACCCCTCCTTCTCCGACGAGGTGCACCACGAGGCCGAGCTGGCCGTGGTCATCGGCCGGATGTGCCGCGAGGTGCCGCGGGAGCGGGTCAAGGACGTCATCTTCGGCTACACCTGCGCCAACGACGTCACCGCCCGCGACGCCCAGAAGCGCGAGAAGCAGTGGGCCAGGGCCAAGGGCTTCGACACCTCGTGCCCGCTCGGCCCCTGGGTGGAGACCGACCTCGACCCCAGCGACATCGCCATCCAGGCCACGGTCAACGGCGAGCAACGCCAGCTGGGCCGTACGAGCGAGATGATCCGCTCCATCGAGGACCTGGTCGTGCACATCACGGAAGCGATGACGCTGCTCCCGGGCGATGTGATCCTCACCGGCACTCCCGCAGGGGTCGGACCCCTCCATGTCGGCGACGAGGTCGCCGTCACCATCGAAGGCATCGGCACTCTCACCAACAAGGTGATCAAGCGTGGTTAACGCACCTGTCCGCGTACGTTTCTGTCCCTCCCCGACCGGTAACCCGCACGTGGGCCTGGTCCGGACAGCTCTCTTCAACTGGGCCTTCGCCCGGCACCACCAGGGCACCCTGGTCTTCCGCATCGAGGACACCGACGCGGCGCGCGACTCCGAGGAGTCGTACCAGCAGCTCCTCGAGGCGATGCGCTGGCTCGGCCTCGACTGGGACGAGGGCCCCGAGGTCGGCGGCCCGCACGCCCCGTACCGCCAGTCGCAGCGCATGGACCTGTACAAGGACGTCGCCGAGAAGCTCCTCGCCGCCGGTCACGCGTACCACTGCTACTGCACCACCGAGGAGCTCGACACCCGCCGCGACGCCGCCCGCGCCGCCGGCAAGCCGTCCGGCTACGACGGCCACTGCCGCGACCTGGGCGCGGAGCAGAAGGCCGCGTACGAGGCCGAGGGGCGCACGTCCATCGTCCGCTTCCGGATGCCCGACGAGGCCCTCACCTTCACCGACCTGGTCCGCGGCGACATCACCGTCCAGCCGGAGAACGTGCCGGACTACGGCATCGTCCGCGCCAACGGCGCCCCGCTCTACACGCTGGTCAACCCGGTCGACGACGCGCTGATGGAGATCACCCACGTCCTGCGCGGCGAGGACCTGCTCTCCTCCACCCCGCGCCAGATCGCCCTGTACGCGGCGCTCACCGAGCTGGGCATCGCCAAGCGGACCCCGGAGTTCGGCCACCTGCCGTACGTCATGGGCGAGGGCAACAAGAAGCTCTCCAAGCGTGACCCCCAGGCCTCGCTCAACCTCTACCGCGAGCGCGGATTCCTGCGCGAGGGGCTGCTCAACTACCTCTCGCTGCTCGGCTGGTCGATCGCCGAGGACCGGGACATCTTCGACATCGACGAGATGGTCGCGGCGTTCGACATCAAGGACGTCAACGCCAACCCGGCCCGCTTCGACCTGAAGAAGTGCGAGCACATCAACGCCGAGCACATCCGCAAGCTGGATGTGAAGACGTTCACCGAGGCGTGCGGCCCCTGGCTGCAGGCCCCGTTCGCACCCTGGGCCCCGGAGGCCTTCGACGCGGACGTGTTCGCGGAGATCGCCCCGCACGCGCAGACCCGGGTCACGGTCCTCTCCGAGATCACGGCCAACGTCGACTTCCTCTTCCTGGACGAGCCGGCGACCGACGAGGCGTCCTGGACCAAGGCGATGAAGGAGGGCTCCGACGCCCTGCTCGTGACGGCCCGCGCCAAGCTGATCGCCGCAGAGTGGAACGCGGAGGCCCTGAAGGCCGCCGTCCTCGCCGCCGGTGAGGAGCACGGTCTGAAGCTGGGCAAGGCTCAGGCCCCGGTCCGCGTCGCCGTCACCGGCCGCACGATCGGCCTGCCGCTCTTCGAGTCCCTGGAGATCCTGGGCCGCGAGCGCACGATCGCCCGCATCGACGCGGCGCTGGCGAAGCTGGCCGCGTAACGACGCAATCGCCCACGATACGGACGGGCCCGGCAGCCGCACACAGCGGCTGCCGGGCCCGTCCGCCCGTTCCGGCGTGCGCGTAGAGTCGGATCATGCCGATCAGAGCCGTCCTCTGGGACGTGGACGACACACTCTTCGACTACACGACGGCCGCCGCCACCGGCATGTCCCGGCACCTCGCGGCCGAGGGCCTGCCCGAGGGCTACGCCACGGCCGCCGAGGCCCTCGACGCCTGGGGGCGGCTCACCAGGCGCCACTGGCAGCGGTTCTCCGACGGCGAGACCGACTGGCAGGGCCAGCGCCGTGACCGGGCCAGGGACTTCCTCGCCCGCCCGCTGGACGACGCGGCGGCCGATGCCTGGTTCGAGCGCCACATCGCCCACTACGAAGCCGCCTGGGCGCTCTTCCCGGACACCGTGCCCGCACTCGACGCTCTGAGCGGGGTCTACCGGCACGCCGTGCTGTCGAACTCCGCCCTGGAACAGCAGCACCACAAGCTGACCGTGCTCGGGGTGCGCGAGCGTTTCGAATCCGTCCTGTGCGCGGCGGAGCTGGGCATCTCTAAGCCCGCCCCCGAGGCGTTCCTCGCCGCCTGCGAGGCCCTGGCCCTACCGCCGGCGGAAGTCGTCTACGTGGGGGACGAACCCGATATCGACGCAAGCGGGGCGGTGGCCGCCGGTCTCGCGGGCGTCTGGCTGGACCGGCAGGGGAGGGGCGGACGGCCCGAACTCGTCCGGATCACGGCCCTCGACCAGCTTCCCGGCCTGCTGACGGGCGATACCCGTTTTGGAGCGCCGGACACCTTCAGGTAATGTTCTTCCTGCGCCGCCCGAGCGGGACGAAAGATCCGAACGGAAGCGCAGACAGAGACAAGGCCCCAAGGGGTTGCGTTTCAGTGGGCTATGGTGTAATTGGCAACACTACGGTTTCTGGTACCGTCATTCTAGGTTCGAGTCCTGGTAGCCCAGCGCAAGACAGCAAGACAAGTAAGTAGCAGGACAAGCCCCCGTTGTGTAGCGGCCTAGCACGCTGCCCTCTCACGGCAGTAGCGCCGGTTCGAATCCGGTCGGGGGTACAGATCCTTCCCGCGAGAACACCTGGGTCGCACCCACGTTCTTGATGCAGGATCGCTAGGGCCCCCGTTGTGTAGCGGCCTAGCACGCTGCCCTCTCACGGCAGTAGCGCCGGTTCGAATCCGGTCGGGGGTACTTGTAACACCATGGGCTATGGTGTAATTGGCAACACTACGGTTTCTGGTACCGTCATTCTAGGTTCGAGTCCTGGTAGCCCAGCGCAAGACAGCAAGTCGCAGTACCCAAGCCCCCGTTGTGTAGCGGCCTAGCACGCTGCCCTCTCACGGCAGTAGCGCCGGTTCAAATCCGGTCGGGGGTACAACAGAGCAACAGACGAAGGCCCTTCACTCCGGTGAGGGGCCTTCCCTTGCGTATGGGGGACCGTTCGGCCGGTGCACCTGCCGGAGCCGCGCTCACAGCCCGTACCGACGGGCCGACTCCTCCTCCTGGGCCAGCCGTCGCAGCGCCGCCATCATCGGTTCGTACAGCACCGCGGAGGCGACCGCCATCTCCACCTGCTCCGTCTGTGTGGGGTACGTCTCCATCAGGTCCAGATCGCGCACCGCCGCCGCGTGCATGAGGCGTGCGTACTCCGCCATCTGGTCGACCGGGCACGGGTATCCGAGGCGGAACAGGGTGGCCAGGGATGCCACCAGTGAACGGTGCGAGGGGGAGAGCGCGCCGAGCTCCTGCGCGGTCGACCATCCCAGCCGCTCCAGGAGCTCCTCGACCTCGGCGGTGGCGAGCGCCGTCTCCGGGGCCTCCGCGTCGGGCTCGGGACCGTGCGGCAGTGCCCAGAGAGCCGCGCCCAGCCGGATCGTCCGGCCCAGGGACGCGTCGTCGGCGTGGGCCAGCACCTCGCGCGCCGTCGCCACGGGGAGACGGCCCACCTGGAGGAGCGCCCGGACGAGCCGAAGGCGGCGCACATGGCTGTCGTCGTACTCGGCCTGCGTCGCGCTCACCCGCCGCCCCGGCGGCAACAGCCCCTCGCGCAGGTAGTACTTGATCGTCGCCGTGCTGACGCCGCTCTGCTCACTCAGTTCCGAGAGTCGCATTCGGTCCCCTCCCTTGCGCCGCCCCTCGGGCGGTGCCACGATCCAATCATTGGATAGTGCAACTCTCCAACGAGGCCAGGGGGCCCGCATGTCTGCGAAACCGATTCCGGGACGGACGACCGCGGCGGCCGAGGGGGACGTGGTCGTCCTGCTGATCGGCATGCGCATCAACCACTTCTGGGGAGTGCACCACTGGCTCCCCGTCCTCCTCGCGATGCCGCGCCTGCTGCGGGAGTTGAGCCGGGACAGGAGCCGTGGCCTGCTCGGGTACCACCTGCTGACCGGTTCGCCGAGGACGTACTACGTCGTCCAGTACTGGGAGTCGAAGGAGAAGCTGTACGAGTACGCCGTGGCGCCGGACATGCTGCACCGCAAGGCGTGGGCGATGATCAACCGCAAGGAGAAGAAGTCCCGGCAGCACGTGGGGCTGTGGCACGAGACCTATGTGGTGCCGGAGGGCGGCTACGAGTCCATATACGCGGATATGCCGGCGTACGGACTGGCCGCGGCGACGGGGTCGCTGCCGATCGAGAGGCGGGGCCGCCGTGGGGCGGATCGTTTCGCACACCGCTCGCCGGCGAAGTGAGGCATGGGAACTGGACGGGATGGGGCCGCCACGACGCTGGGGCGGCATGTGAGAAGGGGCGGTGCGGCGGCTCAGCCCGTGCGGCGCAGCGCCTCGCTCAGCCGGGCGGCCGAGTCGATCACGGCCTGGGCGTGCATCCGGCCCGGGTGGCGGGTCAGTCGCTCGATCGGTCCGGAGACCGAGACGGCCGCGACCACGCGGTTCGACGGGCCACGCACCGGGGCGGAGACCGAGGCCACGCCCGGCTCGCGCTCGCCGATCGACTGGGCCCAGCCCCGGCGCCGTACGCCGGAGAGCGCTGTGGCCGTGAAGCGGGCACCCTGGAGGCCGCGGTGGAGACGCTCCGGCTCCTCCCAGGCCATCAGGATCTGGGCGGATGATCCCGCCTTCATGGTGAGCGTGGAGCCGACCGGCACGGTGTCCCGGAGACCGGACAGCCGCTCCGCCGCCGCCACGCAGATACGCATGTCGCCCTGCCGGCGATAGAGCTGAGCGCTCTCGCCGGTGATGTCGCGCAGATGTGTGAGTACCGGTCCGGCCGTGGCCAGCAGTCGGTCCTCGCCCGCAGCCGCGGCGAGCTCCGACAGGCGGGGGCCGAGAATGAAACGGCCCTGCATGTCCCTTGCCACCATGCGGTGGTGTTCCAGTGCCACGGCCAGTCGGTGAGCCGTGGGTCGTGCGAGCCCGGTCGCCGCGACCAGCCCGGCGAGGGTGGCCGGTCCGGACTCCAGGGCGCTCAAAACCAGAGCTGCCTTGTCGAGAACGCCGACGCCGCTAGAGTTGTCCATACGACGATACTCGCGTCTCACTCTGTGAAACGCAAGTTCAATTTTCCAGGGAAGTTGCGAACCTGTACGGGCGGCCCCACAACGGCCCGTAGCCACCGCCCCGCACGGGGGTCCGGACGGCGGCGCACCGAATCTCTAGTTGGGCCGGCGACGACGCCGGCCGGAGGGAAAGCGATGGGTAGGACACTCGCGGAGAAGGTTTGGGACGACCATGTCGTCCGGCGCGCGGAAGGCGAGCCCGACCTCCTCTACATCGATCTGCACCTGCTGCACGAGGTGACCAGCCCGCAGGCCTTCGACGGTCTGCGGCAGGCCGGACGCCCGGTGCGGCGCCTCGACCTCACCATCGCCACCGAGGACCACAACACCCCGACCCTCGACATCGACAAGCCGATCGCCGACCCGGTCTCCCGCGCTCAGCTGGAGACCCTGCGCAAGAACTGCGCGGAGTTCGGCGTCCGGCTGCACCCGCTGGGTGACGTCGAGCAGGGCGTCGTGCACGTGGTCGGCCCGCAGCTGGGCCTGACCCAGCCCGGCACCACGGTCGTCTGCGGTGACTCCCACACCTCCACGCACGGTGCCTTCGGCGCCCTGGCGTTCGGCATCGGCACCAGCCAGGTCGAGCACGTGCTCGCCACCCAGACGCTGCCGCTGGCCCGCCCGAAGACGATGGCGATCACCATCGACGGCGAACTGCCCGAGAGCGTCACCGCCAAGGACCTGATCCTCGCGATCATCGCGCGGATCGGCACCGGCGGCGGCCAGGGCTACATCCTCGAATACCGCGGCTCCGCCATCGAGAAGCTCTCGATGGAGGCCCGGATGACCATCTGCAACATGTCGATCGAGGCCGGTGCCAGGGCGGGCATGATCGCCCCCGACCGGACCACCTTCGACTATCTGCAGGGACGGGACCACGCCCCGCAGGGCGAGGACTGGGACGCGGCCGTCGCGTACTGGAAGACCCTGCGCACGGACGACGACGCGGTCTTCGACGCCGAGGTGGTCATCGAGGCCGCCGAACTGGCGCCGTTCGTCACCTGGGGCACCAACCCCGGCCAGGGCGCGCCGCTGTCGGCCAACGTCCCCGATCCTGCTTCGTACGAGGACGCCTCGGAGCGCAACGCCGCCGAAAAGGCCCTGGAGTACATGGGGTTGACCGCCGGCCAGCCGCTGCGCGAGATCAACGTCGACACCGTCTTCGTAGGCTCCTGCACCAACGGCCGGATCGAGGACCTGCGCAACGCGGCCGCGATCCTGGACGGCCGCAAAGTCGCCGACGGTGTACGGATGCTGGTCGTCCCGGGCTCCGTCCGGGTCGCGCTGCAGGCAGTGGAGGAGGGCCTGGACAAGGTCTTCACCGCCGCCGGCGCCGAATGGCGGCACGCCGGTTGCTCGATGTGCCTGGGCATGAACCCCGACCAGCTGGCCCCCGGCGAGCGCTCCGCCTCGACCTCGAACCGCAATTTCGAGGGCCGGCAGGGCAAGGGCGGCCGCACGCACCTGGTCTCCCCCCAGGTCGCCGCCGCCACCGCCGTGCTGGGCCATCTGGCCTCGCCGGCCGACCTGTCCGACGTCCGTACGCCCGCCGGAGTCTGAGAATCATGGAAGCTTTCACCGCACACACCGGCCGGGCCGTCCCGCTGCGCCGCAGCAACGTCGACACCGACCAGATCATCCCTGCCCACTGGCTGAAGAAGGTCACCCGGGACGGCTTCGAGGACGGACTCTTCGAGGCCTGGCGCAAGGACGAGAACTTCGTCCTCAACCGCCCGGAGCGGCGGGGCGCCTCGGTCCTGGTGGCCGGCCCCGACTTCGGCACCGGCTCCTCGCGCGAGCACGCCGTCTGGGCGCTCCAGAACTACGGCTTCAAGACCGTCATCTCCTCCCGGTTCGCCGACATCTTCCGCGGCAACTCGTTGAAGAACGGGCTGTTGACCGTGGTCCTGGACCAGTCGGTCGTCGACGCCCTGTGGGAGCTGACCGAGGCCGACCCGACGGCAGAGATCACCGTCGACCTGGAGAAGCGGCAGGTCCTCGCGGAGGGCGTCACCGCCGACTTCGAGCTCGACGAGAACGCCCGCTGGCGGCTGCTGAACGGGCTGGACGACATCAGCCTCACCCTGCAGAACGAAGCGGACATCGCGACCTACGAGGCGGCCAGGCCGGCCCACAAGCCCCGTACAATTAACGCCTGAGCAGCGCGTTTCCCGTCCTGCGCCCCCTGCCTTCTGGTAGGGGGCGCAGTCGCTTGTTGAGACCCCGTCGGGCGACAACTCGCCCCAGATGGCACAATCGGTGCATGGAACGCGACAGCCAACTCAAGCTTTACGGCCAAGTCGCCGACCAATTGAAGGAAGCGCACTCGCGAGTGCGTGCACTGCAAGTCCCGGAGGGCGTACGGATGGCGCTGAACCGGAAGCTGTTGGTCGTCACGGCCGCGGCAAAGCACGATCTCCCAGATGCAGCAAGGCGTCTGGACCGGTTGATGAAGGACCTCGATGAGGGCCGATTCCCCGAAGGTGACTGACTCTGCGGAACTGCGCAGCGGTCGACTTCGTTGCGGCACTAGGGTGATTAGCCCGTTTCGTGTTTGATTTGCGGTATATATCTGCCTAACGTGCGAAAAAGCCTGAACAGTTTCGTTCGGGCGATGTCTCCGAAGGGGAAGACGTGAACAAGGCGCAGCTCGTAGAAGCGATTGCCGACAAGGTCGGCGGCCGTCAGCAGGCCGCGGACGCCGTCGACGCGGTGCTCGACGCGATCGTCCGTGCGGTTGTCGCAGGTGACCGGGTTTCGGTCACCGGCTTCGGCTCGTTCGAGAAGGTCGACCGCCCCGCCCGTTACGCCCGCAACCCGCAGACGGGTGAGCGCGTACGGGTCAAGAAGACCTCGGTGCCCCGCTTCCGTGCGGGACAGGGCTTCAAGGACCTGGTGAGCGGCTCGAAGAAGCTCCCCAAGAACGACGTGGCCGTGAAGAAGGCCCCCAAGGGCAGCCTCTCGGGCGGTTCTTCCACCCGCACGACGGCCAAGGCCGCCGCCAAGAAGGCCACCGCCAAGAAGGCCGTGGCGAAGAAGGCAGCCACCGCCAAGAAGGCCGTGGGAACGGCGAAGAAGACCACGGCCACCGCCAAGAAGACCACCGCGAAGCAGACGTCCGCGGCGGCGAAGAAGACCACGACGGCCGCGAAGAAGGCGACCCCGGCGGCGGCGAAGAAGACGGCGACGACCGCCAAGAAGACCGTCGCGGCCAAGACCGCGCCCGCCAAGAAGACCACGGCGAAGAAGGCGCCCGCGAAGAAGACCACAGCGCGCAAGACCACGGCCAAGAAGGCCACTGCACGCAAGAAGTGAGGACCGGAACCTCAGGGCTCCTCACACACGCGCCGGGCCGGGCTCCCCTCGGGGAGCCCGGCCCGCGGGCTGTTACGGGGCGCTCAGAATGTCTGCAGCGTCACCAGGGTGATCCGCAGCGCGGCACCCTCGCCCTGCCCCTCGATCCGCACCCGTTGCCCCGGACGCAGCAGCCGCAGGCCGCCGGCGTCGAAGGCCGGGGCGTCGAAGTCCACCGGGGTGCCGTCGTCGAGCAGCACGCTGCCGGTGCGGGTCTCGGGGTCGTACGTGTACGAGGTCGCCTGCATGGGCGGCAGCCTATCGGTCCGCCGCCCGGACCCCCGCGGCCCAGCGCCCCGCCGTGTACGGGCCGACCCCCAGAGTCAGCGCGGCCCGCAGATCGTCCCCCGTGTCCACGTCCTGGCGTACCGAATCGATCCCGGACAGCGTGATCTCCACCGCCCCCGACGCGAGATGCCGGGCCCTGGACGGGCCGCCGAAAGCGGGGCGCAATTCCACTCCCGGCCCAGCGGCGAGAAATGTTGTTCCGATTCCTGCTGCATCGGTCACGAAAGTCCGGGGGAAAGCGGCGGAGAATTCGAGAACCCGGGACAATTCCGCCGGCCGCAGAGCGGGCAGATCGGCGTTGAGCGCGGCGACGGCAGCCCGCGGCCTGCCCGCCCGCACCATGCGTTCACCGTGCGCGAGGGCCGCGTTGAGCCCGGCCGCCGGGGAGTCCGTCACGATCCTGGCCCCGAGCGCCGCCAGGGCCGCCCCGGCCGCCCCGTCGTCCGTGACGACCACCACATCGGCGACCCCCGGGCAGGACAGCGCGGCGGACACGGTGTCCCGGGCGAACGCGAGGGCGAGCCGGGGTCGCAACAGGGCCCCGGAAGCGGGCGTCAGCCTGCTCTTGGCCCGCGCCAGGGGCTTCAACGGGACGACCAGTGACCAGGGGCCGGTCGGGTCGGTGTTCGTGGCGGTCTCCCCCTCGATGCGCATCGCCGCCTATTCTCGCCTGCCGGTGCGACAACCTGGAGGGTCGGTCCCGAAGGTGAGGCGTACGGTGTTCTCGACAGAGCAGGGGCCTGGGGCGAGACTTGACCGTCGGTAGTCGGTCGGCAGTCGGCTCCACAGACAGGCCATACAGGAAGGTGTCCGAGTGTCCCGCCGCAGAATCGGCTTCTGGTACCGCCTGGCAGCGGTCATCGCGAAACCGCCGCTGGTGATTCTGTTCAAGCGCGACTGGCGGGGAATGGAGCACATTCCGGCCGACGGCGGATTCATCACCGCGGTCAATCACAACTCGTACCTGGACCCGCTTTCGTACGGGCATTTCCAGTACAACACCGGACGGGTGCCGCGGCTCCTCGCCAAGGCGGGCCTCTTCAAGACCCCCTTCGTCGGGATGATGCTGCGCGGCACCGGCCAGATCCCGGTGTACCGCGAGACCACGAACGCGCTGGACGCGTTCCGGGCGGCCGTCGACGCGATCGAGCGCGGCGAATGCGTCGCCTTCTACCCCGAGGGCACCCTCACCCGCGACCCCGACATGTGGCCGATGGCCGGGAAGACCGGCGCCGCCCGCGTCGCGTTGATGACCCGTGCTCCGGTCATCCCCGTCGCCCAATGGGGTGCCAACCTGGCGGTGCCGCCCTACGCCACGGAGAAGAAGGTGCGCCTCTTCCCCCGCAAGACCCTCCAGGTCCAGGCCGGACCGCCCGTCGACCTCTCCCGCTTCTACGGGCTGGAGCCGACGCCCGACGTGCTGCGCGAGGCGACCGAGGTCATCATGCACGCGGTCACCGCGCAACTGGAGGAGGTGCGCGGCGAAACGGCGCCCGCCGAGCTCTACGACCACCGCAAGGCCCGTGCACAACAACGGCGCAAGGCCGAAGGAGAGGGACCCAAGTGACGCACCCCGTAAAGGCAGCCGTCTTCGGAACCGGCTCATGGGGTACGGCCTTCGCCATGGTCCTCGCCGACGCGGGCTGCGAGGTCACCCTGTGGGGGCGCCGGGCCGAGGTCGCCGAGGCCGTCAACACGACCCGTACCAACCCCGACTACCTGCCGGGCATCGAACTGCCCGCATCGGTCCGGGCCACCACGGACGCCGCCGAAGCGCTGCGCGGCGCCGACTTCGCAGTGCTCGTCGTACCCTCCCAGACGCTGCGCGACAACCTCGCCGACTGGGCCCCGCACCTGGAGCCGCAGACGGTCCTGGTCTCGCTGATGAAGGGCGTCGAACTCGGCACCGCGAAGCGGATGAGCGAGGTCATCGAGGACATCACTGGGGTCTCCGCCGACCGGATCGCCGTCGTCACCGGACCCAACCTCGCCAAGGAGATCGCCGAACGCCGTCCCGCGGCAGCGGTCGTCGCCTGCCAGGACGAGTCCGTCGCACGCCGCCTCCAGGCCGCCTGCCACACCCCGTACTTCCGCCCGTACACCAGCACCGACGTGGTCGGCTGCGAACTCGGGGGCGCCGTCAAGAACGTCATCGGACTGGCAGTAGGCATCGCCGACGGCATGGGGCTCGGCGACAACACCAAGGGCTCGCTCATCACCCGCGGCCTCGCCGAGACCATCCGGCTGGGCGTGGCCATGGGCGCCGACCCGCTGACCTTCTCCGGACTCGCGGGACTCGGCGACCTGGTGGCGACCTGCTCGTCGCCGCTCTCGCGCAACCACACCTTCGGCACCAACCTCGGCCGCGGCATGACGCTCCAGGAGACCATCGCCGTCACCAAGCAGACCGCCGAGGGCGTCAAGTCGTGCGAATCCGTGCTCGACCTGGCCCGACGGCACGGAGTCGAGATGCCCCTCACCGAGACGGTCGTCTCCATCGTCCACGAGGGCAAGCCGCCCATGGTCGCGGTCAAGGAACTGATGGCACGCAGCGCCAAGGCCGAACGGGCCTGAGAAGCTGACCCCGTTCGGCCCCGGACGGCCCCGGCCGCGCTGACGCGACTCGTACCAGCAGGTACGCTCATCGCGATATGAGCAGCGAGAACCTCCCCCAGAGCACGGAGCAGCAGCTCCGCAAGCCGCGTGTGGCCGTCGTGTTCGGCGGCCGCAGTTCCGAGCACGGCATTTCGGTGGTCACGGCCGGTGCGGTCCTGAACGCGATCGACCGGACGAAGTACGACGTCCTGCCGATCGGCATCACGACGGACGGCCGCTGGGCGCTCACCGCCGACGCACCCGAACGCATGGCCATCACGGACCGGAAGATGCCCGACGTGGCACAACTGTCCGAGTCGGACGAGGGCGGCGTGGTGCTCTCCGTCGACCCGGGCAGCCGTGAAGTGGTCTACAGCGAGCCCGGATCGGTCCCCAAGGCGCTCGGCGAGGTCGACGTCGTCTTCCCCGTCCTGCACGGCCCCTACGGTGAGGACGGCACGCTCCAGGGCCTCCTGGAGCTCTCCGGTGTGCCGTACGTCGGCGCCGGTGTCCTCGCCTCGGCGGTCGGCCAGGACAAGGAGTACATGAAGCGCGTCTTCACCTCCTTCGGGCTCCCCGTCGGGCCGTACGTGGTCGTACGCCCTCGCGAGTGGGACCACGACCCCCAGGGCGCGCGCAAGCGCATCACGGACTTCGCCGGTGAGCACGGCTGGCCGCTCTTCGTCAAGCCCGCCCGGGCCGGCTCGTCCATCGGCATCACCAAGGTCGACGACGCCGCAGGCCTCGACGCGGCGATCGAGGAAGCCCGCCGCCACGACCCCAAGTTCCTGGTGGAGTCGCTGCTGCGGGGCCGCGAGATCGAGTGCGGGGTGCTGGAGTTCGAGGACGGTCCGCGTGCCAGCGTGCCCGCCGAGATCCCGCCGGTCACCTCGCACGACTTCTACGACTTCGAGGCCAAGTACATCGACGCGGCGTCCGGGATCGTGCCCGCCCCCCTCACCGAGGAGGAGACCGCCGAGGTCCAGCGGCTCGCGGTCGAGGCCTTCGAGGCCGCCTCCTGCGAGGGGCTGGTCCGTGCCGACTTCTTCCTCACCGAGGACGGCGGCTTCGTCATCAACGAGATCAACACCCTGCCGGGCTTCACCCCGATCTCCATGTACCCGCGCATGTGGCAGGAGAGCGGTGTCAGCTACCAGCAGCTGGTGGACCGGCTCATCCAGGCGGCGCTGGACCGGCCGACCGGCCTGCGCTGAGAGGCACCGGCACGTCACGAGGGGGTGGGGGGCGGGGGGGGGGGGCGCCCCGCCGCCCACGACAAAGCTCCCGGAGCCGTCTTTGTTTTACGCGACGGCGCGCTGATCTAT